>NZ_BAABAQ010000003.1:273355-797096 GCF_039537505.1 Streptosporangium oxazolinicum | reverse complement strand
GTGGGAGGACGCCGGGATGGACCGCCTGGACGGCGCCCCCGACGCCCTGGCCGTCATCCGCAAGCTCAACGCCATCACCCCGCCCTCCACCGCCTTCGACGCCGCCTTCTCCTCAGACTGAAACCCCGGGGTGAAACCTTCGGGGTGAACCCCTGGCCGAGGCGCGCACGGTGATACGACCGGGCCGCCGGGCCGCCCCGCTCAGGTGGGCGGCCCGGCCGGTGGCCGGTGCCGGGTTCCGAAGGTGCCGGTCTCAGTCCAGGACGACGATCTGGCGCAGGACCTCGCCGCCCCTGAGCGCCGCCACGGCGTCGTTGAGGTCGGCCAGCTTGATGCGGGAGCTGATCATGCTCTCCAGGTCGAGCCTGCCCGCCTTGTAGAGGCCGGCGAAGAACGGGAAGTCACGCCGGACATCCGAGCCGCCGTACAGCGAGCTGAGGATGTTCTTGCCCTCGAACAACAGGTTGAAGGCGCTCAGCGGGACGGTGTCGTCGACCGCGCCCGCGCCCACCACGATCGTGTCGCCGCCCCGGCGGGTCGCCTGCCAGGCCGTCATGATGGCGGCGGACTTGCCGACGGCCTCGAAACCGTAGTCGAACCCGGCGCCGCCGGTGAGCGTGCCGACCGCGTCCATGAGCTGGTCCGGGGTGATGGCGTGGGTCGCGCCGACCTTCTTGGCGAGGGCGTGCTTGGACTCCAGGGGGTCGATCGCGAGGATCGTGGTGGCGCCGGAGATGCGGGCCCCCTGGATCACCGACAGGCCGATGCCGCCCGCGCCGACCACGGCGACGGTCGAGCCCGCCCTCACCTTGGCCGTGTTCAGTGCCGCGCCGACGCCGGTGGTGATCCCGCAGCCGATCAGGGCCGCGGCCTCGAACGGCACGTCGGGATCGACCTTGATCGCGCCCTGCCAGGGCACGACGATCTCCTCGGACCAGGTGCCGCACCCGGCCATGCCGAACGCCGGGGTGTCGCCGCCGTAGCGGAAGCGGGCGTTGACGAAGCTGTCCATCACGTACGTCATGCACAGGAACGGCTGGTTCACCAGGCAGTTCGCGCAGCTGCCGCAGGCCGGGGTCCAGTTGACGATGACGTGGTCGCCGGGTCGCACCGAGGTCACGTGGTCGCCGACCTCGACGACCTCGCCCGCGCCCTCGTGGCCGGGGACGACCGGCAACGGCATGGGCAGCACACCGCTGATCACCGACAGGTCCGAATGGCAGACGCCGGTGGCCCTGATCTTGACGCGGACGTCCGCCGGGCCCACCGGCGCGAGGGTGAGGTCGTCGCGGATGTCGAGCTTGTCGTCGCCGACGGCATGCAGAAGCGCACCACGCATGGGGGTCCTCCTAGTTCTCCTCGAGGGAGAGTGCGGCTTTGGGACAGGACCGGACCGCGTGCCGGACGCGGTCCATCATCTCCGGCGGCGGCTCAGGCAGCAGCACGTGCAGCTGGTCGTCGTCGTCGAGCTCGAAGACATCCGGGGCGAGTCCCGTGCAGATCGCGTTGGCCTCGCAGACCAGATAGTCGACGTTGATTTTCATCTGGGCCTCCTAATCGGGAATGGCGAGCTTACGGTGATCCCAGGAGATCACTCGACTCGGCTCGACCACGAAGGCGACCCTCTTACGGCCGGTGTGGGCCACGTACTCCGTGAGTGACTCCTCCGCGTCGGCCATCCCGGCCATCCGTCTGGTCACGGTCATGCCGACGCCGAGAACGCCCTCGGGGTCGTCGATCCTCCGCGCGACCCCGTACACCAGGACGCCGCGCAGGTCGGAGTATTCCTCTCC
Source organism: Streptosporangium oxazolinicum (assembly GCF_039537505.1). Classification (NCBI taxonomy): domain Bacteria; kingdom Bacillati; phylum Actinomycetota; class Actinomycetes; order Streptosporangiales; family Streptosporangiaceae; genus Streptosporangium; species Streptosporangium oxazolinicum. The sequence goes on along the minus strand of NZ_BAABAQ010000003.1, from coordinate 795,303 downwards.
GGCCTCGATCAGGCAGCTCACCCGGGCGTCGCGCTGGAGGTTGAGTGTCTTCTGCGCCTTGCCGTAGGTCCAGAACGAGATCCTGCCCTCGGTCAGCCCGTAGAACATGGTCACCATGTGCGGTGTCCCGTCCGGGTTGATCGTGCCGAGTTGCAGCTTCCGTGACTCGCCGACGAAAGCCGTCACCTCGTCGTCGGACATCACGATGCGGGCGCGCTGGTTCACGGTGCAAAGTAGAACACGTTCCACAAGGCCGGGCAAGGGCATTCGGAATGTTGTTCGGTCTCGGTAGTCTGCTGCGATGAGCATCGCCACCATGCCGGCCGACCTGCTGTACGTCGCCCAGCGCGCCAAGGGTTTCATGCCACACCGGGAGGGAATCGCGCTGTTCGAGACCGCCGCCGAGTATGGCCCGCGCGGCCCGATCTGCGAGATCGGCAGTTACTGCGGGAAGTCCGCCGTCTACCTCGGGGCGGGTGCCCGGCAGGCCGGGTCCGTCGTCTTCACCGTGGACCACCACCGGGGCTCCGAGGAGATCCAGCCGGGCTGGGCCCACCACGACCCCACACTGATGGACCTCCGCTTCGGCAAGATGGACTCGCTGCCCACGTTCCGTGGCACCATCGCCTCCGCCGGTCTGGAGGACGAGGTCGTCGCGATCGTCGGCAGGTCCGAGCGCGTCGCCGCGCTGTGGAACACCCCGCTGGCGATGCTCTTCATCGACGGCGGCCACTCCGAGGATCCGGTGACCAAGGACTACGAGGGATGGGCCCCGCACGTCGTGCCGGGCGGCGCCCTGGTCTTCCATGACGTCTACCCGGACCCGGCCGAGGGCGGGCAGGCTCCCTACCGCGTGTACCAGCGGGTCCTCGCCTCCGGCGCGTTCAAGGAGGTCCGGCGGGAGGGCTCGCTGCGGGTGCTCGAACGGATCGGTCCCGGCATCGGCTGACTTCCCCGTACGGCGTGCCCGGCGTGCCCGCCACCGGGTGCCCGGCGGACCCGCCGGTGCCGGGCGGGCCGGGCACACCGAGGCCGGGCACATTGAGGCGGGCCGGAAGGGTCACGCGGAGACCCCGACCCACCCCGACGATCACCAGGGCGAGGAACGGCCCGAAGACGACGTGGAACTCGACCAGCAGCCCGTAGACCGCCGCGGTGGCCAGGCCGAACACGACCTGGTCACGCGGCCTGACCGGGGACGTCCCCGGCTCGACGATCACGTACCCGGCATAAAGGGCGAAGGCCGTCCCGGTCATCGGCAGCAGGGCGCCGACCGCCGACACGTCGGTCAGCCCGCCCCTGACCAGCGCCTGCAGGGCGAACCCGCCCACCCAGCCCAGGACCAGCGGCAGCCTCCCCGCGAGCCTGGCGTTCACCGTCGTTCCCCAGACCAGCACGGCCAGCGGCACGAGCAGGTCGAACGGCCCCGAGACCCACGCGGTGAACTGGTACGCCGGAGCGAGGCCGACCCACGGGAACAGCAGCAGCACGGCGACGATCCCGAGGGCCGCCGGGTTCAGGAACGGCCTCCCCGGCACGTCCTCGGCACCCCGCCCCGCCGTCCCGGCCCTCGGCTCGGCCTCTCCCGCCGTCTCCAGGGTCTCCCGCGCCTTCGGGATTCGCGGCGTCCGCGGCGCCGTCACGCGGAAGACGTACGTGCCGCCGACGCCGATGAGGACGGCGAGGGCGATCGGCGTCAGGCGCCCGTTGCCGTACAGCAGCATCGCGCAGAGCAGGCCGCAGACGTAGGACGGCAGGAAGAAGGCGACGACCCGGTCGCGGGGCACCCCGAGGTAGCGGGCCGGGCGCCGCCGCGACCACGCCTCCACGGTCTCCAGCGCGAACTCGGCGGTCACGCCGGTGAGCACGCCGACCACCGGCGCCAGGCAGGACTGCTCGAACCCGAGCACGGTGTGCCCGAGCACGGTGATCAGGGTGAGGGACTCCGCCAGCCGCCGGAACGCCTCGTCTCGTCTTCCGTCGGCGTTCACGGCCACCGGATCTCCGAGGCGCGGCCGTCGGCGAGCAGGATCCGGTGCCAGCCGGGCGCCAGGGACACCGACGCGGTACGGGCGCCGCCGCAGGCGTCCCTCCAGGAGATCTCGACGGGGACGGTGGCGTCCGGCAGGTCGTCGCCCAGGCCGAACAGCAGCTCGGGCGCGGAGACGCCGTTGTGGCCGTTGGCGGGGTAGAGCTGCCCGCCGCGCGTGACCCCGCCGGGCAGGCGCACCGTGGCGACGGCCCCGATGGCGGGCCGCGTCGGCCCGGGATACGCCTGCTCCCGGGACGCCTGTGCGGGACGGGTCACGGTGGCCGTGCCGCAGGTTCCGGCCGGGAGGCGGAGCCGCAGGCCCACGAACGGGGCCGTCGGGCCGTGGTTGCTGTAGAGCACCGACGCGGACCACTGGTTGGCGACCGCGAAGTCCAGCCGTCCGTCGTCGTCGACGTCGCCCACGGCGAAGGCCCGGCTGACAGCACCCCCGTTGTCGCCGCCGACCCCGGCCCGCCGCGCCACGTCCACGTAGCGGCCGTCCGGCCCCCTGGTGAAGAAGGTGTTGGCGTCACGGCCCGACAGGTCGTCCCCGGCCCCCAGCTCCGGCCACAGTAGGAAGAGGTCGTTGGCCGACGCCGCCTCCCGCAGCCGCGCCCACCGGTCGACCTCACCCCTGACGAACCCGGTCGCGTGCATGATCTCGTCCGTGCCGTCGTTGTCGAAGTCGGCGGCCTTGACGTCCCAGGACCAGCCGCTGCGGCTCAGCCCCAGTTCCTCGCCGAGGTCGTCGTACGGGGCGTGCCCCTCGTGGAGGCCGCCGGGCCGGGACACGAAGGCGAAGTTGCCCTCCTGCGGCGCGTGGTTCGCGGCGAGGTTGCTCACCAGGATGTCCGGCCTGCCGTCGGCGTTGAGGTCGGTGAAGGCCACCCCCATCCCCTTGAACGAGTCGCGGCCGACGACCCGGGAGGGGGGAGTCGTCAGGTGCCGGGTGCCCCGGGCCTCGGTGAACCGGATCCTGCCGGGCACCGACTCGTTGACCAGCAGGTGGTCCGGGCCGAAGTCGTTGGCCACGTACAACTCGGGCCGCCCGTCGCCGTCCAGGTCCTGGGTGCCCAGCGCGAGGGTCCAGCCCTCGCCCTCGACCTCGTCGAAAGCCCCCTCCGCCTCGGCGAACAGCGCGGGTCCCGTCGCCCGGTAGAGCCGGTCGCCGCCCCCGTTGGCGGCGGCGGACAGCGAGTCGGGCATCACGGTGTCACCGGGGTCGGCGGTGCCGCCGCCCAGCACCCTGACGCCGTCGGGGAAGTAGTTGCCGAAGACCAGGTCGAGGCGGCCGTCCCCGTCGAAGTCACCGGCCGTGGCGGCGCTGGTGTTCCAGATCTCCGGTTCGGCGGTCAGCGCGCGGTGCCGGAAGGCCGCACCGGACGGGGGCGCCCCGGGTACGCGCAGGAACAGGGAGGGGGAGCGTCCCCAGTAGTAGACGACCAGGTCCTCCCAGCCGTCCTGGTCGAGATCGGCGGGCAGGCACCCCGTCGGCGCCTCGTGCCGCCTGCGCTCCGGGGGGACCAGCGTGAACGGCCGGTAGCCGCGTGAGGTGCCCGGCGCGGGCCTGACGGTCACCGTGTCGCGGCGGGGATCGACCAGGCAGAGGTCGTCGGCGACGACCTCGCCGTCCACGTCGAACAGGGCCACCCCGGCGCCCAGCGACGACACCCGGCTCCCGAGGTTGGCGTACCCCGGCGCGACCGGCCGCAGGACGCGGTCATCGGCCCGCGCGGGCGGGCCCAGCGGCCTCGCGTGGAAGGAGAAGTCGGCGGACGTCTCCACGGCCGAGGTGTCCGGCAGGGCGGTCAGCCGCCACCCGGCGGTGGCGGCCACCAGGGCCAGGACTCCCGCCGCGTACCTGCGAACCCCCGGCACCGTTCCCACCGCCCCTCCGAATCGTGGTCATGAGTGGTCGTGAGTGGTCATGAATCGCGGTCGCGTCGTGCCCAGGCCTTCCGGATCCCCGCCCGCCAGGCCTGGTAGTGGTCGCCGCTGTGCGCGTTGTGGCCCAGCGCGACGAGCGCGCTGCCGGTCCAGCCCGCGGCCTCGTCCGCCTCGGCCCCGCACAGTACGGGGGCGGCGGCGAGGGTGTGTTCGGGGACGACCGCCGAGATCAGCCGGGAGGCGCAGGCGAAGGCGCAGCCCTGGGCGAGGTGGGCGCGGAAGCCGTCCTCGGCCGCCGCCGAGGCCAGCCGCTCCAGGTCCGCGGTGCTCGCGCCCCCGATGTACGTGGCGGCCAGGCCCACCCCGCTCCACAGGTCGGCGCGGCGCCCCGGGGGGAACTCGGCGACGCGCAGCACGACGTCGCCCACCCCCGCGCACTCGTGGAACCAGAGCATCCGCCCCAGCCCCTGGTCGAAGATCGCTCGCCGGGTCCGGTCCATGAGCCCGGCGGTGCGCTGGCGTCCCACCGTGCGGTCGGAGGAGAAGAAACCCTGGTGGAAGCCGAAGCCGTCGTGGGCGAGCCAGCGCAGCAGCGGGTGCACCGAGCGGATGCCCCACATCGGCCGCAGCCGCATGCGGGCGTACGCCCGCCCGGCGCCCATGTGGATGAGGTGCGGGTAGCGCACGCCCTGCCCGCTCAGCAGTTCCCTGAGCCGGCGCCCGCCGGTGAAGGTGAGCACGTCGAGGGTGGCGCAGGCCATGCCCGCGCCCTCGTACGCGAAGCCGCGCAGCTCCTCGTGGAGGTCGTCGATCCGCCCGGTCCCCCCGGTGACCACCGCGTTGAATCCGGCGGTGAACGCCTCTCCCGCGCTCTCCAGCCGCTCGCGCGCCGGTCCCAGCCGGAAGCGCCGCACCCCGAACCCCATCCGGGCGGGGTCCTGCCACAGCAGCCGGGCCACGCCCCTCGGCCTGGACGGCGCGGGGGGTCTCCGAGGGTGGGACGATTCCGGCGGGTCCGGGGCCCGGGGTGGGTCCGGGGTTTCCGGCGGACGCGCGTTCTCGCGATGGGATGAGTCCGGGGTTTCCGGCGGACGCGGGCTCTCGCGGCGGGGCGGAGGGGGCGAGAAGTCCGGCGGGTTCGGCGGGGCGGGAGGGGGCGCGAGGTCTGCGGGATCCGGGACATCCGGGGTATCAGGGGTATCCGGGACATCCGAGGAGTCCGGCGGGGCGGGAGGGGCCGGGAGGCCCGGCTCGGCGTCGTCGCTCTGAGCCACCGTTCGAGTGCCCTCCGCGTTACTCACGGACCCGAAGGTAGTGAGCCGCATTCAGCCCTTCAAGTACCGCGTTTGTGATTGCGTGCAAAGAAACCGCCGGAGGGCGGGCCGAGAGCCTCCACCGGCCCGCCGATCAGGCCTGCCGGTCGTCACGCGCCGCCTCGCGCCGACCGGCGCCGTGACCGGGGAGCGCGGGGCGGGGCAGCGCGGGGCCGGGAAGCAGGAAGCGGGGGAGTCGAGAGCGCGAAGCGGGGTCGGGGACCGGGGCGCGGGAAGCGGGAAGTTCAGGTTCTGGAGCGGGCGTGGCTGCAGCCGCAGGCGGCGGTCGGGCGGTCGGTCACGTACGCGCCCGCGTCGCGGAAGACGCCCGAGGCGGGGGTGTGCCCGTCCAGCGCGTCGGCGGCGAGCACGACCGCGGCCGCGGTGTAGGCCGAGCGCTCGTGCGGGAAGTGTTTCTCGTTCACGAACTGCCAGCCGGTCCAGTACGAGCCGTCCTCGTGCCGCAGGTGCTGCATGTCCGAGAAGAGCTTCCGCGCCCGCTCCCGGTCGCCCAGGGCGTCGAGGGTCAGCACCAGCTCGCACGTCTCGGCGCCGGTCACCCACGGCTGGTCGGAGACGCAGCGGATGCCGAGCTCCGGTTCCACGAACGTGTCCCACTCCCCGGCCAGCCGCGCCTCCGCGGCCGGGCCGCGCACCGCGCCGCCCAGGATCGGGTAGTACCAGTCCATCGAGAAGCGGCTCTTGTCGGCGAACGCCTCGGGGTGGGCGGCCAGCACGTGGCCGAGCTGGTCGGCGGCCAGCTCCCAGTCGGGCTGCGGGTCACCCAGGTGCTCGCCGAGCAGCACGCCGCAGCGCAGACCCTGGTGGACGGAGGCGCAACCGGTCAGCAGGGCGTACGCGGCGGGCCTGCCGTCGGCCGCGCGCTCCCAGACGATCTCACCCCGGGTGGTCTGCAGGCCGACCACGAAGTCCAGCGCCGCCCGGACGACCGGCCACATCCGCCGGGCGAAGTCCTCGTCCCCGGTCACCAGCAGCTCGTGCCAGACGCCGACCGCGACGTACGCGGCGTGGTTGGACTCCCCGCCCCGCTCGACGGCCTCGCCGCCGACCAGCTTCATCGGCCAGGAGCCGTCGGCCCGCTGCGTGCGGACCAGCCAGTCGTACCCCCGGCGGACCGGGCCGGTCAGCCCCGCCACGCTCATCGCCATCAGGCACTCGACGTGGTTCCAGGCGTCCACGTGTCCCTCGGGCCACGGGACGCCGCCGTCGGGCTCCTGCACCGCCGCGATGCTCCACGCGGTCCGGACGACCTGTTCCCACTCCATGGAGCCGCTCACCGCTTCTCCTCCGGAGGTCACGCGGGCTTACGGACGTAGAGCACCACGCTCTTGCCGATGAGCGGGTTGAGCACGGCCTCGGCGATCCTGGTGGCGGCGGGGCGCTTCATGATGTCCCAGACCAGCAGCTCGTGGTACGCCTTGGCCAGCGGGTGGTCGTCGTTGCCGACGCCGACCGCGCACTTGATCCACCAGTACGGCGCGTGCAGCCCGTGGGCGTGGTGGTGCGGGCCGATGGTGAAACCCGTCGACTTGAGCTTCGCGCTCAGCTCGGCCAGCGTGTAGATGCGGACGTGCCCGCCGGGAGCGGTGTGGTACGCCTCGTCGAGTGCCCAGCAGATCCGTTCGGGCAGGAAGCTCGGCACGGTGACGGCCGCCCGGCCGCCCGGCTTGAGCACCCGGAAGATCTCGCGCATCGCGGCCATGTCGTCGGGGATGTGCTCCAGCACCTCGGCCGCGATCACCCGGTCGAAGCTGCCGTCCTCGAACGGCATGTCGAGCGCGTCGCCCGTCACGGTGTCCGCCGTCGCCTCGGGCGGCACCTCCCCGGCCTTGTCCATCGCGGCGAACATGCTCGCCACGCCCTCCAGCTCCCTGGCGTCCATGTCGAAGGCCACCACGTCGGCACCGCGCCGCAGTACCTCGAAGGCATGCCGTCCGCCGCCACAGCCCAGGTCCAGGACGCGGTTCCCCGGTCCCACGGGCAGCCGGTCGAAGTCGACAGTCAGCACTCGCCGCTCCTCTTCACAGGTGGTCGTTCGGGGTGTCGCTCACTTCGCCCGGCGGGCCTGGATGGCCTCGCGGTAGGCCTCCACGGTCCGCTTGGCGACGACGTTCCAGGTGAAGCGCTCCATGACCCGGTCGTAGCCCTTCCGGCCCACCGCCGCGCGCTCCTCGGGGGAGTCGTGCAGGCGGCGCAGCACCGCGGCCAGTTCCTCGGGGTCGCCGGGGGCCACCTGCACGGCGGCGTCGCCGACGACCTCGGGCAGCGCCCCGGTGCGGCTGGCGACGAGCGGGGTGCCGCAGGCCATGTGCTCGACGGCCGGGAGCGAGAAGCCCTCGTACAGGGAGGGGACGACCGAGATCTCCGAGGTGGCGATCAGCTCGCCCAGCTCGTCGTCGGAGATGCCGTGGACGAACCTGACCCGGTCGTGCAGCGCGAGTTCGGCGACGAGCTTCTCGGTCGGTCCGCCGGGGGTGGGTCTGCTGACCACGGTGAGGTTGACGTCGCGTTCGGTGGCGAGCTTCGCCACGGCCCGCAGCAGCGTCGCGACGCCCTTCATCGGGGAGTCGGCGCTGGCCACCGCGACGATGGAACCGGGCCGCTTGGGCATCTCCGGGCGCGGGTGGAAGTAGCGGGTGTCGACGCCCAGCGGGATGAGCCGCATGTTCTTCTGGGGCACGTTGAAGTCGCGGTGGATGTCGGCGAGGGACGACTCGCTCACGGTGAGGATCGGGCTGAGCCGTGGCGCGACCTTCGCCTGCATGCGCACGAAGCCGTACCAGCGTCGCATCGAGAGCTTCTTGCGCGGCGTCGCGGCCTTCAGCTCGATGCGCCGGTCCACGCTGATCGGGTGGTGGATGGTCCCGACCACCGGGAACAGTCTCTGGATGCCGAGTACGCCGTAGCCGAGGGTCTGGTTGTCCTGCACGACGTCGAAGTCGCCGACGCGCTTCTTCAGCTCGCGGTACGCCCGCAGGCTGAAGGTGAGCGGCTCGGGGAACCCGGCGGTCCACATGGTGCCGACCTCCAGCCAGTCGATCCAGTCGCGGTACTCGTGCAGCTTGGGGGTGCGGAAGGGGTCCTCGTCGCGGTACAGGTCCAGGCTGGGGATCTTGGTGAGGATGACGCCCTCGTCGAGCTCCGGGTAGGGCTGGCCGGAGAAGACCTCCACACTGTGCCCGAGGGCGACCAGCTCGCGGCTGAGATGACGCAGGTAGACGCCCTGTCCACCGCAGGTCGGCTTGCTGCGGTACGACAGCAGCGCGACGCGCAGTGATTCAGCACCCGGCACGGCAACCCCCTTCTCAACCTGTCCGAAAAGGGGACAGGTACCGTGAAAGATGACCTTAGTCCTCGGACCTTACCATTCGTGAGTCCTGTTGCACCTGGTGTGGAATTGTTCCTAGATCGTGCTTCACGGTGCGCGAACTGGGAAGTTAGCCTTACCGAGCGTGATTCGGTGTAACGCGTTCTAGGTACGCTGCGGGGTGATGATGCCCGTCGGGGGGTGTGAGGGTACATTCGCCATCAAACTGCACAAGACCAGGCATAGGTCGCCACCCCCGCAAGCGAGGAGGACGCGTTGGCCAGGCGCGCGCTGATCACCGGTATCACCGGGCAGGACGGTTCCTATCTGGCCGAGTACCTGCTCAGTCAGGGCTACGAGGTCTCCGGCCTCGCCCGAGGGCAGGCCAACCCCCGGGTCTCACGGCTCCGCAAGCTCCTCCAGGACGTCCAGCTCGTCCGGGGCGACCTGCTCGACCAGGGCTCGCTGATCTCCGCTGTCGAGAAGGTGCAGCCCGACGAGGTCTACAACCTGGGCGCCATCTCGTTCGTCCCCATGTCGTGGGAGCAGGCCGAGCTCACCGCCGAGGTGACCGGCATGGGCGTGCTGCGCATGCTTGAGGCCATCCGGGTCTGCTCCGGCATCTCCTCCTCCCGTACGGTGGCGGGATCGGGTCAGATCCGCTTCTACCAGGCGTCCTCCTCGGAGATGTTCGGCCAGGTCCGCGAGACCCCGCAGACCGAGATCACCCCCTTCCACCCCCGCTCGCCGTACGGCGTGGCCAAGGCGTACGGGCACTTCCTGACGCAGAACTACCGCGAGTCGTACGGCATGTACGCGGTGTCGGGGATCCTGTTCAACCACGAGTCCCCGCGCCGAGGGGCCGAGTTCGTCACCCGGAAGGTGACGCTCGGCGTGGCCAGGATCAAGCTCGGCCTCGCCTCCGAGCTGCGCCTGGGCAACATGGAGGCGCGCCGCGACTGGGGGTTCGCCGGAGACTACGTCCGCGCGATGCACCTGATGCTCCAGGCGGACACGCCGGAGGACTACGTGATCGGCACCGGCCGCACCCACACCGTCCGCGACCTCGTGGAGGCCGCCTTCGCCGCCGCCGGGCTCGACTGGGAGCGGTACGTCGTCACCGACGAGACCCTGCGCCGCCCGGCCGAGGTCGACCTGCTCTGCGCCGACCCGAAGAAGGCCCGCGTCCAGCTCGGCTGGGAGCCCACGGTCGCCTTCGAGGAGCTCGTGGCGATGATGGTCGAGTCGGACGTCAAGCTGCTCTCCGAGGGCGGCGACCCCGACCAGGACTCCTCCTGGCCCTGAGCCTCGGGCCGTCGAGCGGTCCACCGGCCCTGAGCGGTCCCGGCGACCGCCGACCGGCTCGGTGACGCCGGCCGGATCGTGGAACTCGGGGCCGGGCGCCGGATCGGCACGCCGCCTCCTAGATCGGCTTCCGGCCCGGGTGGGCGGTGGTGCGGCCCGCCAGGCGCTCGTGGCGTTGCTTGGCCGCCTGCGGGGTGGCGAGGCCGAGGCCGAACGCGATCTCCTGCCAGGTGAGGTCGCGGCCCCGCGCCATGAGGAGGAGCGACGCCTCCAGCTCGTCCATCTCCGCGCGGGCCCTGGGGAGAAGGGTGAGGGCGGCGGTGATGTCGGCGTGGTCCACCTCCGGCTCGCCCTCCTCGCGGTGGGCGCCGCCGCTCAGCAGGAACGTCACGAGCCTGACGGCCTCGTGGGCTCCGAGGGCCGTGGGGTGGACCTGCCGGAGGCGCTGGGCCTCGTCGGTGGCGTGGCGCTCGGCGATGCGCGAGAGGGAGGCGTACTCCCGATGCGCCCGGGTCAGGCCCGGGTCGGGGGGCGTGAAGGGGTCGGATGACTCGTCGTGGTTCGCGGGCATGCGACCAGGATGATGCGACAAACGACCTGTTGTCAACACATCAGGTTCAACAGAATGTTTAAGTCAGGCGCGAGTCGGCGTTCCTGGTTGAAGAAGGCCACGCGGGGCCGAGTGGTCCCGCGTGGCCTTTCCGTGTCGCCGGACCTCAGGCGACGGAGACCGGCAGGTCCTTGATGCCGTTGATGAAGTTGGAGCGGAGGCGGCGGGCCTCGCCGGTCTGCTCCAGGCCGGGCAGCCGCTCGGCCAGCACCTCGAAGAGGACGCGCAGTTCCAGCTTGGCGAGGTGGTTGCCGAGGCAGAAGTGGGCCCCGCCGCCGCCGAAGCCGATGTGCGGGTTGGGGTCGCGGCCGATGTCGAAGGTGCCGGGGTCGGCGAACACGTCCTCGTCCCGGTTGGCGGAGCTGTAGAAGATCACGACCTTGTCGTCGGCCTTGATCTCCTGCCCGCCGATCGTGGTGTCGACGGTGGCCGTACGGCGGAAGAGGTTCACCGGGGCGACCCAACGGACGATCTCGTCGGCGGCGGTGCGGGCCAGGCCGGGGTCGGCGACCAGGCGCCGCCACTGCTCGGGGTTCTCGAAGAAGGCGAGCATGCCGCCCGAGGCCGCGTTGCGGGTGGTCTCGTTGCCGGCGACCACGAGCAGCAGCACGAACAGGTCGAACTCCTCCTCGGTGAGGGTCTCCCCGGCGGCGTCGGGCATGATCAGCTTGGTGACGATGTCCTGGCGGGGCTGCGCGCGACGCTCGGCGGCGAGGGCGTTGGCGTAGGCGTAGACCTCCATGGCCGCGTTCGCGCCATCGGACGCGTCGGCCGCGTAGTCCGGGTCCTCGGCCCCGATCATCTGGTTGGACCAGTTGAAGATCTTGTCGCGGTCCTCGACGGGGGCGCCGAGCAGCTCGCAGATCACGTACAGCGGCAGCGGGGCGGCGATGTCCCTGACGAAGTCGACCGAGCCGCGTCCCTTCGCCTCGTCCACCAGCTCGTGGCAGATGTCGCGGATGTGCCCCTCCAGGGCGCCCATCATGCGCGGGGTGAAACCCCGGTTGACCAGGGAGCGGCGCCGGGTGTGCTCCGGCGGGTCCTGGTTGAGCATCATCATCCGCTGCAGGGCGATCTGTTCCTCGGGCACCTCGTTGAAGAGCGCGAGTTTTTTGCTCGACGAGAACAGGTCGGAGCGGCGGGAGACCTGCACCACGTCGGCGTGCTTGGTGACCGCCCAGAAGCCCGGCCAGCCCCGCTCGGCGTCGCCCGGGTGCGCGTAGACCGGCGCGTTCGCCCGCAGCCAGGCCAGCTGATCGTGAGGGGCGCCGTTCCGCCAATAGAAGTCCTGGTCGACCAGATCGATGTCCATCGGTCCTCCTGCGAGCCGGGTCGGCGTTCTCGTGACACGGCTCATTGTCGGTGCGGCCTGGGGGTGTGATCAGCCGCGTACCCTACCCGTTCGCGGGGAATCCGTGACGAACGTGGCGATAGCGGGGTCTTTTCGGTGTTCCCGCCTCCCGCCCGGGACGCGCTGAGCTACCAAGCGCTTGATCAGGCGTTTGATAATTCCTCTTTCTGAAACGTGTTCTATTACGGGAAGGGGGTCCCGTCAAGTTGGCGCCCCTGCCGACGGCCCCGAGCGTCCCGCACGGCCCCATACGGTCCCGCACACGCCACGAGGCCCGGAAAGCGTGCACTTTCCGGGCCTCGCGGGTGAAGCGGGGTGAATCAGGATGCGCCGGGGATGGGGGTCCGGTACGGGAACCGCAGGTGGATCCCGTACCGGAACCGGCGACGGATCGCGTACCGGATCAGAACGCGATGTCGCGCCAGGTGCCCACCTCCGCTGCGGTGAGGGCCTTCGGCAGGATGGCCATCCGGTCGACCGCGCCGGTCAGGCGCTGGCCGCCGTCCTGGTCCGCGGCGAAGCGCAGCGGCCGGGAGGTGCAGCCGGTGATGCCGTCGGTGGTGGCGTTGCCGCCGCCGACCCGGACGCCGTCGACGTAGGTGTTGATCGCGCCGTTGCGGTTCATGGTGACGACGAGGTCGATGTAGCGGCCGGTCGGGATCGCCCCGCTCAGCCCCACGTTCTGCCCGGCGCCGATGAAGCGCAGGGTGTTGGAGGGGGTGAGGTCGATGATGATCCCGTCGTTGCCGGGGTTGCCGCCCGGCTGGGAGTCGAAGAGCCTCCGGTAGCCGGTCCCGCCGATCTTGACCTCGGCCGCGAACGTCGCCTCGGGCATGTAGCCCAGCAGGGTGCTCGCCGTGTTGAGGTAGGTCGAGCCGTTCAGGACCAGCCCGCTGCCGCTCGGGGCGGTGGTGTCGTAGGTCGCGGTACCGACGATGGTGGCGTTCCTGCCGCTGCCCGAGCTGTCGGTCACGGTCGTGCCCGACGTCGGGTCCCAGGCCACGACGGCCCTGTCCGTCGGCGGGGTGACACACGGGTTGAGGCCGACGGACGCCGAGCTGCCCGCCTTCCAGCCGTCGCCCGAGAGCTCCGCCGCGACCCGTGCGGACCTGGTCCCGTTCGCGGGGCCGACGACCACGGAGAACGAGAAGGTCTTGGGGCTGCCCGGCGAGACGGCGGGCACCTGGATCGAGGCGGGGGTGGAGGTCCAGCCCTGCGGCAGGGTGAGGGCCAGCGTGCCGTCGACGTCCTCCTGGCCGGTGGCGGTGACGGTGACGGTGACCGGGATCGTCTCGCCGGCGCCCGCGATCACGGGTGCGGTGATCTTGACGGTCACCTCGTTGACGATCGTGTAGGACTCCCCGGCCTTGGCGTCGACGATGGTGATGACGTCACCGTCGCGGGGCGGGTTGATCTTCTTGCCGCTCTCGTCCTCGACGTGGTAACGGCCGTTGATCATGGCGGCGCGGATCTTGAGGGGGCCGGACCTCCCCGCGTGCACGGTGACCCTGTCGGCGTTGCCGTCCTTCCAGGAGGCGTCCACGGTCACGTCGCCCCGGGCGCGCAGGCCGGTGACCGAGCCGTTGGACCAGGCCGACGGCAGCGCGGGCAGGACGTGGATCGTGTCGTGCTGGCTCTGCAGCAGCATCTCGGCCATGCCGGAGGTGGCGCCGAAGTTGCCGTCGATCTGGAACGGCGGGTGGGTGTCCCACAGGTTGTCCAGCGTGGAGCTCTTGAGCTGCTCGCTGAGCATCTTGTGCGAGTGGTCGCCGTCCAGCAGTCGGGCCCAGAAGTTGACCTTCCACGCCTTGCTCCAGCCGGTGCCGCCGTCGCCTCGCGCGGTGAGCGAGACCTTGGCCGCCTCGGCCTCCGGGGTACCGGCCGTGATCTGCCGTCCGGGGTGCAGGGCGAAGAGGTGGGAGACGTGCCGGTGGTCGTTGCGCGGGTTGTCCAGGTCCTCCTTCCACTCCTGGAGCTGTCCCCAGGAGCCGATCCGGATGCCCGGGTCGAGCTTGTCCAGCGCGGCCTGCAGCTCGGCCTGGAAGGGCTTGTCGTTCTTCAGCTCCTTCGCCGCCTCCAGGGTGTTGGTCAGCAGGTCGTAGACGATCTGCTGGGACATCGAGGCGCCCGCGGTGAAGTCGCCCTGCTCGGGGGAGTAGCTGGGGGAGACCACGAGCTTGCCGTCACGCGGGTCGGTGTAGAGGGTGTCCAGCCAGAACTCGGCCGCGCCCTTCATCGCCGGGTACGCGACGCTGCGCAGGTACTTGTTGCTGCCGCTGAAACGGTAGTGGTCGTACATCTGCTGGGTGAGCCACGCCGCCGCGTCGGGGAACCAGAACGAGCTGGCCCAGTTGTGCACGCCGGTGAAGCCGAACGGGTTGGTCTCGTTGTGCACCACCCAGCCGCGCGACCCGAACATCTCCTGCGCGGTCTTCTGGCCGGGGGCGATCATCGACTGGACGTAGCGGTCGTACGGCTCGGTCGTCTCGGCGAGGTTGGTCTGCTCGGCGAGCCAGTAGTTCATCTGCAGGTTGATGTTGACGTGGTAGTCGGCCGACCAGGGTGGATTGGTGGAGTTGTTCCACACGCCCTGCAGGTTGGCCGGGAGCGATCCCGCCCTGGAGGAGGCGATCAGCAGGTAGCGGCCGTAGGCGAAGAACATCGCCTCCAGCGCCCGGTCGTCGGTCGAGGCGCCGCCGGTGTACGCCGCGCGCAGCCGGTCGGTCGGGATGGTCGGCGCCTTCTGCCCGAGGTCCAGCTTGACCCGGTCGAACAGGTTCCGGTAGTCGTTCAGGTGCTTGGACTTGAGCCCCTCGTACGACCTGCCGGCGGCCTCGTCGACCGCCGCGGTCACCTTGGCGTGCGGGTCCACGGTCCGGTAGGTCGGGTAGACGTCGGAGTAGTCGGTGCCCGCCGAAAGCACGAACATCGCGCTGTTGGCGCCCGTGACGGTGACCCTGTCGGTGCCGTCGGTGCGGGTGCCGCCCTGGGCGATCACCTGGACCTGCGACTCGAACTTCATGCCGTTGTCGGCGAGCACGCCCTTGACGGTGAGGCGGCCCTTGGAGACCGAGACCTGCTTGTCGTTGCGGGGCGAGGAGGTGCGCAGCGTGAAGGAGACCTTGCCGCCCTTGTCGGCGGAGATCCGGCCGACGACGACGTTGTGGGGGTAGCTGGCGAAGTACTCGCGGGAGTAGGTCACCCCGTCCGCGGTGTAGCCGACCTTGGCGACCGCGTCGCGCAGGTTCAGCTCCCGGCGGTAGTTGGTGGCGGCACCCTGGGGGACCTGGGGCATGTCCAGCCAGAGGTCGCCGAAGGTCTGGTAGGCGCCGAAGCCGCTCTTGGGCTGCCCGAGCTTGGCCGCCACCGCCTCGGGGGATATCTTGCCGTCACGGTCGATCTGCGCCCTGACCTCGGCGATCGCGTTCGGCCGGGGAGAGGTCCAGTTGCCGAAGTTGTAGTTGTTCGCGCCGGGACCGCCGGTCCACAGGGACTTCTCGTTGAACTGGATCTGCTCGGTGTTGACACCGCCGAACACCATGGCACCCAGCGCGCCGTTGCCGATCGGCAGCGCCTGGGTCTCCCAGTCGGTGGCCGGCTTGTCGTACCAGAGTGTCAAGTCATCGGGTGTATCCAGCTGTGTCACGTTTGCTGACAACTCTGCGTTAGCTGAGTTCTGACCGTATAGCCCGGTGGCAAGGGTGAGTGCTGCGAGGAAGGCGACGCCGAGACGTCGTCGTGGGGGGCGGGGCAACGGATTCCTCCGATCACAGGGTGAAACTGTTTCAAGGAGATAGCACCGAAATTCCGCCGTAACAAGTCTCGTCCTCCGATGTTTATCGACGATTGACCACTTTTGTCCCTCTCACCACCGCGAACGCCCTAGATGATCTTTGTTTCCGTCCGTGCGGGGGAAATCGGATGACTGTGGGCCGAAGTTCGTGGATGATCCGGTATAACCCCTGCCAGCTGCGGTTTCTCCTCGGTAACGGATCGGACGTATCGACCCGTGAGGGGTTGACACCGGGGTTCGGCGTCGTTCAGCATCACGAGACAAGACATCCGATGTATCAACGAAGGGTGCGGTGTGAAGCTGCTGCGAGTGGGACCCGTCGGCCAGGAGCGACCGGCCGTCCTGGACGGGGCCGGTAACCTCCGCGAAATCTCGGAAGCCGAGATCGACGGGGCTTTCTTCGCTTCCGGGGGAGTGGCTCGTGTCCGAGAGGCGCTGGAGCGGGACGAGCTTCCCGTGCTGGACGCCGAGGGGCTGCGGATCGGCGCCCCGATCGCGCGGCCAGGGAAGATCGTGTGCGTCGGCCTCAACTACCGCGACCACGCGGAGGAGACGAACGCCGCCATCCCGGCCGAGCCGATCATCTTCATGAAGGCCCCCAACACGGTCGTCGGACCCAACGACGAGGTGCTCATCCCCAGGGAGAGCGTGAAGACCGACTGGGAGGTCGAGCTCGCCGTCGTCATCGGCGAGACGGCCCGCTACGTCGAGACGCACGAGGAGGCACTGTCCAAGATCGCGGGCTACGCCATCTCCAACGACGTCTCCGAGCGCGAGTTCCAGCTGGAGCGCGGCGGCCAGTGGGACAAGGGCAAGTCCTGCGAGACCTTCAACCCGCTCGGCCCCTGGCTGGTCACCGCCGACGAGGTCCCCGACCCGCAGGCCCTGGGCCTGCGCCTGTGGGTGGACGGTGCGCAGTTCCAGAACGGCGACACCAAGAACATGATCTTCACCGTGGCGGAGGTCGTCCGCTATCTCAGCCGGTTCATGGTCCTCGAACCCGGTGACCTGATCAACACCGGCACTCCCGCGGGCGTCGCGCTCGGCCTGCCCGACACGCCGTACCTGCGCGCCGGGCAGATCGTGGAGCTGGAGATCGACGGCCTCGGGAGCCAGCGACAGACCGTGGGGCAGGCATGAGCGACAGAATCGACACCCGCGAGGACGTGACCGTGGAGACGGCCGGGAGCGAGACGGGCGGCGCGGTCGAGACGGCCGGGAGCGAAACGGGTGGCACGGTGGAGACGGCCGAGGGAGTCCTGGCGGGGGTCGGCGCGTACCGCATCACCTCGATGGAGACCCACGACATCCGCTTCCCCACCTCGCTGGAGCTCGACGGCTCCGACGCGATGAACCCCGACCCGGACTACTCGGCCGCCTACCTGGTCCTGCGGACCGACGACGGGTTCGAGGGCCACGGCTTCGCCTTCACCATCGGGCGCGGCAACGAGGTACAGACCGCCGCGATCAAGGCCCTGGAGCCGTACGTGCTCGGCAGGGACGTCGAGGACATGGGCACCCTCTGGAAGGACATGGTCCACGACTCCCAGCTGCGCTGGCTCGGCCCGGAGAAGGGCGTCATGCACATGGCGATCTCCGCCGTGGTCAACGCGCTCTGGGACCTCAAGGCCAAGCGGGCGGGCAGGCCGCTCTGGCTGCTGCTGGCCGAGATGTCCCCCGAGGAGCTCGTCGAGCTGGTCGACTTCCGCTACCTCACCGACGCGCTCACCCCCGAGGAGGCGCTGGAGATCCTGCGCGCCGCCGAACCCGGCAGGCGCGAGCGCGTGGCCTACCTGCGGGAGCACGGCTACCCGGCCTACACGACCTCACCGGGGTGGCTCGGCTACGGCGACGACAAGCTGCGCCGCCTGTGCAAGGAGGCGATGGACGAGGGCTTCACCCAGATCAAGCTGAAGGTCGGCGCCGATCTGGAGGACGACAGGCGGCGGATGCGCATCGCCCGCGAGACCTGCGGCGAGGACTTCCCCATCGCGATCGACGCCAACCAGCGCTGGGACGTCGACACCGCCATCGCCTGGGTGAACGCCCTCGCGGAGTTCCGCCCGCACTGGGTGGAGGAGCCGACCAGCCCCGACGACGTGCTCGGCCACGCCGCCATCGCCCGGGGCATCGCGCCCATCCCGGTGGCCACCGGCGAGCACGTCCAGAACCGCATGGTCTTCAAGCAGCTTTTGCAGGCCGGCGCGATCTCCTACCTGCAGATCGACGCGGCCCGCGTCGCGGGGGTGAACGAGAACGTCGCGATCCTGCTGCTCGCCGCCAAGTTCGGCGTCCCGGTCTGCCCGCACGCGGGCGGGGTCGGCCTGTGCGAGCTGGTGCAGCACCTGTCGATGTTCGACTACGTCGCGGTCAGCGGCTCGCTGGAGGGCAAGGTGATCGAGTACGTCGACCACCTCCACGAGCACTTCGTCGATCCCGTGGTGATCGAGAACGGCGCCTACGTCGCGCCGAGCCGGCCCGGCTTCGGAGCGGCGATGCACGCCGCCTCGATCATCGACTACACCTACCCCGACGGCCCGGTATGGAGGTCCCTCAATGGGTGAGTTCGACGGCCTGCGCGCCCTGGTCACCGGTGGCGGGTCCGGCATCGGCCTGGCCACCGCCACCCTGCTGGCCGAGCGGGGCGCGAAGGTGGCCTCCCTCGACATCAACGCCTCCGGTGGCTCGTTCGTCGAGGTCAAGGCGGACGTCACCGACGAGGAGGCGGTCCGCGGGGCCGTCGCCCAGGCCGTCGAGCAGCTCGGTGGCCTGGACATCCTGGTCAACAACGCCGGGATCGGTGCCGCCGGGACGATCGAGGACAACCCATACGAGGAGTGGTCCAGGGTCCTGGACGTCAACGTCCTGGGCATCGTCCGGGTCACCCGGGCGAGCCTGCCGTACCTGCGCCGCTCGGCGCACGCCGTGATCGTCAACACCTGCTCGATCGCGGCGACGGCGGGACTGCCCCAGCGGGCGCTCTACAGCGCGTCCAAGGGGGCCATCCAGTCGCTGACCCTCGCGATGGCGGCCGACCACGTCCGTGAGGGAATCCGGGTCAACTGCGTCAACCCGGGCACCGCCGACACCCCCTGGGTGCAGCGCCTGCTCGACGCTGCGCAGGACCCGGCGGCCGAGCGGGCGGCCCTGGAGGCCCGCCAGCCGACGGGCCGCCTGGTGAGCGCCCCGGAGGTCGCCGCGGCGATCGCCTACCTCGCGAGCCCGCTCGCGGGGGCCACCACCGGCACGGCCCTCGCCGTGGACGGTGGGATGCAGGGGCTCAGGCTCCGGCCGAAGTCATGACCGGCATCTACGTATCGGTCTAAAAATAGTTCACCCCCCATATATGGCTTTGAAACGAGGCAAAAGTATGAAAATTGGACCCGCGGCGACAGGTGCGGCCCTGCTCGCGATCTCCTTCACCCTCTCCGCCTGTGGATCGTCGGAGCCCACCACCGCGGCCCAGCCCAGCGGTGACGCGTCCGCCGCCCCCGCCGCCCCCGCGGGCGGCAAGGTCGGCATCGACTTCCCCCGCACCGACTCCGACTTCTGGAACTCGTACAACAAGTACGTCCCCCAGATGGCGGCCGAGCTGGGCGTCGACCTGATGCCCCCGACCAACTCGCAGAACGACGTGGCCAAGCTGGTCGCCAACACCCAGGCCCTCACCGGCCAGGGCGCCAAGGTGATCGTCATGGCCCCGCAGGACACCGGCGCCATCGCCTCCACGCTGCAGACGCTGGAGGGCAAGAACATCCCCGTCGTCACCGTGGACACCCGCCCCGACAAGGGCAAGGTCTACATGGTCGTGCGCGCCGACAACAAGGCGTACGGCACGCAGGCGTGCGAGTTCCTCGGCGAGAAGCTCGGCGGCAAGGGCAAGGTCGTCCAGCTCATGGGCGCGCTGTCGTCGATCAACGGCCGTGACCGGGCCGAGGCGTTCCGCGGCTGCATGAAGGACAAGTTCCCCGGCATCACGGTCTTCGAGGAGCCGACCGAGTGGGAGGGCACCAAGGCCGCCTCCATGCTCCAGACCCGTCTCGAGCAGCACCCGGACATCAAGGGCGTCTACATGCACGCCGGAGGCGTCCACCTGGCCCCCACCCTCCAGGTGCTCAAGGCCAAGGGCCTGATCGTGCCGCCGGAGGACCCCAAGCACGTCTTCGTGGTCTCCAACGACGGCATCCCGCAGGAGTTCGAGGCCATCCGCAAGGGTGAGATCGACGCCACGGTCTCCCAGCCGGCCGACCTCTACGCCAAGTACGCGCTCTTCTACGCCAAGGCCGCGGCGGAGGGCAAGACCTTCCAGCCTGGCCCGACCGACCACGACAGCACGATCATCCAGCTGCCGAACGGTCTTGAGGACCAGCTCCCCGCTCCCCTGGTCACCAAGGAGAACGTGGACGACCAGGCTCTCTGGGGCAACCAGGTCAAGTGATGACATCTTCCGTCAAGGCAGTCGAGGCGCTTGGGATCACCAAGCGCTTCGGCCCGACCACCGCGCTCAACGGTGCCGGGATCGCCATCACCGAGGGGGAGACGCACGCGCTCGTCGGCAGGAACGGCGCGGGCAAGTCCACGCTGGTGTCGATCCTGACCGGGCTCCAGCGCCCCGACGAGGGTGAGGTCCGCTTCGCCGGGCAGCCCGCGCCGTCGTTGGCCGACCGGGACGCCTGGCGGCAGAGGGTCGCGTGCGTCTACCAGAAGTCAACGATCATCCCCACCCTGTCCGTCGCGGAGAACCTCTTCCTGAACCGGCAGACGGAGCGGGGCAGGATCAGCTGGCGGAGCCTGCGCACGCGGGCCCGCCAGTTGCTGGAGCAGTACGGCGTGGACGTCGACGCGGAGACCATGGCCGGAGACCTGGGGGTCGAGCAGCGCCAGCTGCTGGAGATCGCCAGGGCGCTGTCGTTCGGCGCCCGGTTCATCATCCTGGACGAGCCCACCGCGCAGCTCGACGGCCCGGCCATCCAGCGGCTCTTCGACCGGATGCGCTCCCTGCGGGAGCAGGGCGTCACGATGATGTTCATCTCCCACCACCTGGAGGAGGTGTACGAGATCTGCCAGAGCGTCTCGGTCTTCCGCGACGCCCGGCACATCGTCACCGCCACGGTCGGCGAACTGCCCCACAACCAGCTCGTGGACGCGATGACCGGCGAGGCCACCGCCGCCTACGAGTACCGCACCCGGACCGCCGCCCCCTCGGCCCCCGTGGTGCTGGCCGCGAAGGCGCTCACCCTCGCAGGGCGCTACGAGGACGTGGACCTGTCCGTCAGGGCCGGTGAGATCGTCGGTCTCGCCGGTTCCGGCAGCAGTGGCAAGGTTGGTCTCGCCGAGACCCTGGTCGGCCTGCACCGGGCCGACGCCGGGACGGTGACCGTCAACGGCACCGACATCAAGCAGGGCGACGTGCCCTCCGCGCTCCGCGCCGGGCTCGGGTTCGTCCCCCAGGACAGGCACCACCAGGGCTTCGTCCCGCTGCTGTCGATCGCCGAGAACGCGACCATCCCGATCGCCCACAAGCTCGGCAGCTACGGTGTGGTCTCCCCGGCCCGCCGTCGCGAGCACGGCGCCCGGATGATCGACCTGCTGGATATCAAGACGACGGGCCCCGACCAGCCGGTGGCCGACCTGTCCGGCGGCAACGCCCAGAAGGTGGTGCTGGCCAGGGCGCTCGCCGACGACCCGAACGCGCTCGTGGTCATCAACCCGACCGCCGGGGTGGACGTCAAGGCCAAGCACTCCCTGCTCGGCGCCGTGGAGGACGCGGCCGATCGCGGAGCGGGGGCCGTACTGGTCTCCGACGAACTCGACGACCTGCGAATCTGCGATCGCGTCCTCGTCATGTTCCACGGCAGGATCGTCAAGGACGTGCCGCGCGGCTGGACCGACAACGAGCTGGTGGCGGCGATGGAAGGTATCGACCACTCATGACCACGACAAAGACCCCTCCGCCCGTGCTGGCCGCCCCACAGGGCCGTCGCATCCAGCTCGGGCGGTTCCGCGACCTCACCCTGGTCCCGGTGATCGTCGTTCTGCTGATCGCAGGTTCCTTCGTGGACCCGATCTTCCTCACCCCGGGCAACCTGACCAACGTGCTGCAACAGCAGTCGGCCCTGGCCCTGGTGGTTCTCGCCGAGGCGCTCATCCTGATCGCCGGCAAGTTCGACCTGTCGCTGGAGTCCACGGTCGGCATGGCGCCCGCCGTCGGCGTGATGCTGGTCATCCCGGTGGCGGCCGGAGGGTTCGGCCTGGAGCTGCCCGGCATCCTGGCGATCCCGCTGTGCCTGCTCGTCGGCGGCCTGGTCGGCGCCTTCAACGGCTTCCTGATCCTGCGCTTCCAGCTGTCGGCCTTCATCGTCACGCTGGCCATGATGATCGTCGTGCACGGCCTGCAGCTGGGTCTCACCCAGGGCAAGAGCCTGTTCGAGCTGCCCGAGTCGTTCCTCTACCTCGGCAGCGCCAACTGGCTGGGCCTGCCCGCGGCCATCTGGATCACCGGCGTCCTCTTCGCGGTGGCCATCGTCGCCCTCGGCTACTTCCGGGGCGGCCGCTCGCTCTACGCCATCGGCGGCAACGCCGACGCCGCCCGCGCGGCCGGCATCAGGGTCGAGCGGGTCGTCTGGGTCGTCTTCGTCATCGGCGGCATCGTCGCCGCGCTCGCCGGAGTGCTGGAGACCGGCCGCCTGGGCGGCATCAGTGCCAACCAGGGCGTCGGCTGGATCTTCATGGCCTTCGCGGCGGCCGTCATCGGCGGCGTCAGCATGGACGGCGGCAAGGGCACGATCCTCGGCGCGCTCACCGGTGTCCTGGTGATCGGCCTCGTCGAGAACATCCTCACCCTGAAGGGCGTCCCCGGCGAGTGGAAGCAGCTCGTCTACGGCTCGATCATCCTGGTCGCCCTGATGATCAGCCGCCTGGCGGGCGGCAAGGCCCAAGATTGACGCCGCTCCTGTGACAGGAGCGTGAAGTCCGGACAAGACCGTGAACTCGTACGGAGGCTCAGGCCGTACGAGGGAGGCGAAGTGGCGCGAGGACCCGTCCCCGTGAAGCGGCACGGCACACCCGTGCGGCGGCGCGGGGACGTCTTCCTGCCACTTCTGCCACTTCCTGCCACGCGGCGGAGCGTCGTCCGGTGCGAAGTGATGCGGGGCGCCGTCCGGGTGCGAGAGTCTTGTCCGGATATGAGGTTATGCGGGGCGTCTCGGTCCGGCAGGACGCCCCACCGTACGAGAACCATGAAGCCGTACAGAACGGAGCGAGCGGTGCAGGTCAGCAGGTACGGCTTCGGCGCGGCCCCGATCGGGAACCTGTTCTCCGAGGTCGGCGAGGACGCGGCGCGCGCGGCGGTGGACGCGGCCTACGAGGCGGGGGTCCGCCTGTTCGACACCGCGCCCCACTACGGGCTCGGCCTGTCGGAACGGCGGCTCGGCGCCGCCCTGGCCGAGCGGCCCCGTGACTCCTACACCCTGTCCACCAAGGTCGGCCGCCTCATCGTGCCCACCGTCGGCGACGGCCCCTTCGGCCGGGACGACCAGGGTTTCGACGTTCCCGCCGACCTGCGCCGGGTGTGGGACTTCTCCCGTGACGGGGTCCTGCGGTCGCTGGAGGAGAGCCTGGAGCGGCTCGGCCTCGACGCGATCGACGTCGTCCTGATCCACGACCCGGACGACCACTGGGAGCAGGCCGTCTCCGAGGCGTACCCGACCCTGGCCGAACTGCGCGACCAGGGCGTCGTCAAGGCCGTCGGGGTCGGCATGAACCAGGCGGGGATGCTCGCCGGATTCGTCCGCGAGACCGGCGTTGACCTGGTCATGCTCGCCGGGCGCTACACCCTCCTCGACCAGTCGGGGGAGGAGGAGCTGCTGCCGCTGTGCGCCGAGCGCGGCGTCTCGGTGCTCGCCGCCGGGGTGTTCAACAGCGGCCTGCTCGCCACCCACGACCCGGCGGGCACCTACGACTACGCCCCCGCCCCCGGCCCGCTCCTGGAGCGCGCCCGCCGCATCGCCGCCGTCTGCGAACGCCATGGCGTCACCCTCCCCCAGGCGGCCCTCGCCTTCCCGCTGCGCCACCCGGCCGTCGCCAGCGTCGTCATCGGCGCCCGCTCCGCCGCCGAGGTCACCCGCAACGCGGAACTCACCGCCAAGCCCGTCCCGGAAACCCTGTGGACCGACCTCGCCACCGAGGGCCTGATCCCCTGAACGCGTCCTGATCCCGGAGCCCGGCATCCGGCTGATCCGATGCCCGGCTCGGGACCGGGATTGAGGCGCGAAGGCGCCACTCCTCTCAGGACTTGCGGCGCCGTGCCCGTCTACGCGTTGTGTCACGGTGCTGTCCTCAGTGGTACGCGTCGCCAGGGCTGGTCCTCCAGTTGCGTCTCCGCGTCCAGGCGGCGGGCCAGTTCCAGCAGGGTCGTCCCGCACCGGACGTTGGACAGGCCGTGCTCAAGCCCGTACGCCGACATGTTCGCGCGCCGCACGGCGTACCAGCCGCCCCCGGCCCCCTCCGCGATCGTCCAGGTGTGGCCATAGAGCTTCCTCAGTTCCGCCAACGTCATAGCGGGCTCCCGGTGCCTGGCGCGGGTGGAGCCGCTTCACATAGGCGCGCGATCCGCCGGGCGGCCCGGCCGGGGTCGGTCGCCTCCTGGGAGGCGTAGACAGCGCGCCGACGTTCGGCGTTCCAGCCGGTGTGCCACCAAAACCGCTCCCCGTTGGACCACACCACCAGACCCACCCCGACCGACACCAGCGCCAGCCCGTAGCCGTCGTGAACATCAGCGGTGATTTCATGACCCGCCAGCGCCTCCCGGAGCCTCTCCGCCGCGTCCACCGCCGCCGACCCGTACATCGCGGGCGCGGTCATGGCGTACGCCCCATCCGCCTCATCGCGAGGATGAGATCCAGGACCTTCTCCGGCTCCTCACACCGGACCGCCTCCGTGTCGCCGCCACGCACAGCCACCAGATAGCAGCCGGAACACGCCTCGACGGTCACCGTGGCATCTCGCCCCTGGGAGCCGATCACGGCCAGCTCGGGCGGATGGCGGCTCATCCACGACCGAAGCGGAGGACGGTCGGGCCGGATAACCTCAGGGGTGGCGAAGAGCCCGAGACTGATCGTGTGATGGCGGTGGGCGCAGATGCCCCGCCCGGTGAGAAGGCGTTGCACGACCGCCAGGGCCCTGTCCTGAGCTTGGACGGTGGCCTCGTCAACGCAGGGCGGAACGGGTTTGTGGTTGTCCATGGATCGCACCTCTTCGCGATCAGGGAACCCCGCATGACCTTGCACGCCTGCGGAGTTTCGCTTCGTATGACGCTTACCGGTGCCATAGTCAAAGTGACTCAGCGCACGGGAAAAGACGCACAGGGTTGCGTCGGAGGCAATGCAACATGTGCAACGGATCGCGAGGGCGGACGTGACCGGACAATTGACATCGAAGACTTCGGCGGGCTGGCAGGAGTTCGGCCGTACCCTGCGGGCCTGGCGGGAGCGGCGCGAGTTGAGCCTGCGCGGCCTCGCCGACCGGATCCGGTGGGACTACTCGCTCATCGCCAAATGGGAGCAGGGGAAGAACCGCCCGTCTTTCGAGGCGATCACCCTTCTCGACGCCGAACTCGGCGCGGGGGGCGAACTCGTGACACAGGCGCTTCGTGCGGCCATGGCGGAGACCGATCGGCTGCGAAGGGGTACCGTCGAAGCAGTCGATGCAAAAGCCTCAACGCGTGACGAGGGCGGAGACATGGAGCGCAGACGACTGATGCGGGACGCCGCCGCCGTTGCTGTCGGCGGCGCGGTGGCGCCCGTGCTGGCCACACTGACGGACGCCTGGCAGGCGTCCGAACCCAGGATCTCCGGTGCGAGCGTGTCACAGGAAATGATCGACGACTGGGAGGACGCCGCCGACCTCCATGCCCAGCGGGCGTATGTCGATCCGCCCGCCGTCGTCCTCGCCGGACTGGCCGCCGACTTCGCCGACATGGCCCCTCACCTGAGCCGGTCTCAGCCCGAGCCGGTGCACCGTGACCTCGCCCACGCCGCCGCGCGGCACGCGTCCCTGATCGCCGGGAAGTGGTTCGACCTGGGCAATCGTCGTGAGGCGCGACGATGGTGGGGGAAGACCCGGAGCTTGAGCGAGCGTTCCGGAGACACCTTGCTGGCGGCGTGGCTGACAGGCCGGGAAGTGCTCTACCGGAGGACGGATCCGGGTGAAAATCTCGACGACGTGCTTCTTCTGGCTCAGCAGGCCAGCCGTCTCGCCGGGGATCGTCCCAGTGTGCCGCTGGTGGCCGCCCTCTGCGCCGAAGCTCAGACTCTCGCCACGTTGGGCCGCCATGCCGAAGCGGTGGCCACCCTGCGCGAGGCCGAGGATGTGTTCGACCAGTTTCCATCTCAGATCATCGGCCTTGATTCCAACTGGGCACTATGCGGAACGTACTTCGACCGGAGTCTGATCTACACGCTCGCCGGAGATGCCAGACGAGCCGCCGAAGCACAGAGTGCTGCTGAAGGTCTCTATCCGCTGGAGCACCGTACTTCGGTTCTGATGGCACTACACAGCGCGGCGCTGCATGCTCGCACTGACCCGGAACAAGGCGCGCAACAGGCGTTGAGTCTCGTGGAGGCGCTCCCGGCGACACGGTGGGACGTCCGGGTCAAGGCCACGGCCCGCATCGTGTCGGACGTCGCTCCGGAGAAGGCGCGTGCCCTACCCGCCGTGCGGGAACTGCGTGCCCTGACGACGGGTTATCGCTCAGCCTGATCCCCTGCTCCCTCTTCGAGAACCGACCATAGGCTGCTGGTCATGACCAGGACTGGGATGTTCGGCGTCGGCGAGGGCACCTTCCCCTGAACGTGGACACCTCTGACACCGGATCCTGGAGGTCCACGGGTGAACACTCCACGGGACGCGGCACTGAACGCCCTGCGTACCGCCTGTCGCCGGGCCGGGATCGACGCGTCCGGTGCGGAGTCCATCCGCTTCAGCGAGAACGCCATCTACCGGTTGCCGAAAGGTGTCGTCGCACGGGTCACGCGGGAGGGACGGTTCCAGACCGCCGCGAAGGAGGTACGCGTGGCCCGCTGGCTGGAATCCGCCGGAGTGCCCGCCGTACGAGTCGTCCCCGACCTGGACCAGCCGGTCGAGGCGGATGGCAGGGCGGTGACGTTCTGGCGGGAGTTGCCGCCCCACGAGTACGGCACCTCCGTGGACGTTGCCGCCGCGCTGAGGGTGCTGCACGGTCTGACCCCTCCGGCGCATTTCGAGCTTCCCCCGCTGGCTCCGTTCGTACAGCTCGCTCAGCGGATCGATCAGGCCGACATGTTCACTCCCGAAGAGCACGACTGGCTGCGCGAGCGCTTGGAGGATCTTGAACGCGGGTACGCCGAGCTGCCGCCGGGACTGCCGCACCGCGTGGTGCACGGGGATGCCTGGGTCGGCAACGTGTTGTCGACCGGCGACGGTCGCGTAATCCTGGCCGACTTCGAGCGCAGTGCCCTTGGGCCGCCGGAATGGGATCTGGTGTCCACGGCGGTCAAGTACGACACACTCGGCGGGATCTCCGAAGACCAGTACGCCGAGTTTGTCGCGATCTACGGTCACGACGTGATGAGCTGGAAGGGTTTTCCCGTCCTGCGTGACATCCGTGAGCTTCGCATGGTCACCATGGCCGCCCAGATCGGTATGGAAAACCCCGCGATGCGCGGGGAGGCGACCGCCCGGCTGGCCGCGATCCGTGGCGAAAGCGGTCCTCGCCCCTGGAGGCACTGGCGACCGCTGAGCTGATACAACCATGTCCCGGCCCGCTCCCGGAGCGTGTCCACCGCATCGCCGCCGTCTGCGAACGCCACGACATCACCCCCAGGCGGCCCTGGCCTTCCCGCTGCGCCACCCGGCCGTCGCCAGCGTGGTCATCCGCCCGTTCCGCCGCCGAGGTCACCCGCAACGCGGAACTCACCGCCAAGCCCGTCCCGGAAACCCTGTGGACCGACCTCGCCGCCGAGGGCCTGATCCCGTGAACACACCATCTCACTGATTCCTGATGCGGAGTGGAGTTCCAGAAACTCGGAACCGGCCGCCGCCGTGCACACGGCCGACGAGGCGCACATCACCGGCGGCGGTACGCACGTCGTTTCCTGGAAGACTGGAAGAACGGTGGCGCTGCCCCGCGTGACCCGGCCGGGAGCCCGTTGGTCCTGCGCGCCTCCGGCCGGTTTCGCGGGGAGCTACGGGACGGGGATGGACGTCGCGCCCGCGAAACGGGCGGTCAGCCAGACCGGGTCGACGATGGCCGAGCCGACCACGACGGCGTGCGCGCCGGCGTCCATGGCCGCGCGGACGTCGGCGATCGCCGAGTAGCCGCGCTCGGCGACGACCGGTACCCCGGCGCCGGCCACCAGGGTCTCCACCAGCCCGAGATCGGGCAGCGGACCCGTGTTCGCCTTCGCGGGATAACCCATGGTCGACGAGCTGACCATCGCGGCGCCCGCCCGTACGGCGGTGCGCGCGTCGTCGAGTCCCGGCACACCGGCCTTGACCGGCACGCCGAACGCGGCGAACGAGGAGATCAGCTCGAACAGGTCCTGGCCGTCGTGCCGACGCGCCGCCGAGTCCGCCTCCAGCTCCACGATGTCGGCGCCGGCCTCGACGAGGGCGGTCGCGTGGGCGAGCGTCGGCGTGATGCGCACGATTCCGCCGTGGGAGTCGTCGATGTTCACGGCGAGCACGGGGAAGCCGGGGACGGCGCGCTTCACCGCGCGTACGGCGTCCGGCCCGTCGACCTTGACGGCGACGGCGCCTCCGGTCTGCGCGGCGGCGGCCAGCCGGACGACGTCGTCCACGTCCTGCCAGGGAGACCGCGGGGACGGGGTGAGCGAGACGATGAGCCCGCGGGGAAGGACGTTCACGCCACGAACTCCTCTCCGCCGACGAGCACGCGTTCGACGTCGACGTTCTCGTCGGTCACGACGAGGTCGGCCGGGCCGCCGAGGGTCAGCTCGCCCACACCGGTGAGCCCGTAGAAGCGGGCGGGCGCGCGGCTCGCGAGGTTCACGGCGCGGTCGATGGGCCAGTCGTGCTCGATGAGCTTGCGCACCTGCTGCAGGAGCGTCACCGTGCTGCCCGCGAGCGTGCCGTCGGGAAGGCGCGGTATCCCGTCGGTGACCGTGACCGTGAAGCCACCCACCGTGAAGACGCCGTCGCCGGCCCCGGCGGGGGAGGCGGCGTCGGTGACGAGCATGGTGCGGTGCTCGGCGGCCTTCAGCGCGAACAGCGAGGTCTCGCGCGACAGGTGGATGTCGTCGGCGATGAGCTGGATGGCGACGTCCTCGCGGGCGAGCGTCGCGCCCGCGATGCCCGGAGCGCGGTGGCCGAACGGGATCATCCCGTTGAACAGGTGCGTGACCGCGCGGGCGCCCGCGTCGAACGCGGCATGAGCCGTCGGCGCGTCGGCGCCCGAGTGCCCGGCCTGTACGATCACTCCCTGCCGGGCGGCCCAGGCGATCAGCTCGGGGGCGCCGGGCAGTTCGGGGGCGACGGTGATCGTGCGCAGCGGGCCCGCGTCGAGGAACCGCCGCACGATGGCGATGTCGGGGTCACGCAGGTACTCGGGCCGGTGCACGCCGCGGTGGTGCGGGGACAGGAACGGCCCTTCGGCGTGCACGCCGACGACCTTCGCGCCGCGCGGCCTCGCCTCTCGCAGCTTCTTCAGCACGCGCAGCCGGTCGGCGACGTTCTCCTCGGAGTCGGTGATGACGGTGGGCTGGACGTGGAACACGCCGTCGCGGGTGAGCGCCGCGAACGCCGCCTCGAACCCCTCCGGTGTCGCCGCGTTGAAGTCGACCCCTCCGTACCCGTTGACCTGAAGGTCGACGAGGCCGGGGAGCACGTACCCCTGCCCGGTCGACGGCAGGCCGGCACGGACGAGCCGCCCGTCGCCGACCTCCACGTCGCCTTTCACCCAGGCGCCGCCGATCACGGCGCCACGTGCGGAAACTCTCATCTGTACAACCTCGCTAGATCTGGGACGACGCGGCCCGTCGCCTCGGTGGCCGCGCGGGGACGGGGGCCGCGTAAGGTGCCGGCCGCGCCTTCCAGGGCCGCCCGGAAGCGGTAACGGTCGCCGCGGTAGACGCTGCGGCACCACTGCACGACCCGGCGGTTCTCGTCGAACGTGGTCTGGACGATCTCAAGGACGGGGTCGCCCGGGGGCAGGCCGAGGCTCTCGGCGATCTCGGGGGCCGCGCCGCGCGCCTCGATGACGCAGTCGGCGGCGATCGCGTGCAGCCCGTACTGCTCGGCGAGCGTGCCGTACAGCGACGTCGTCGTGAAGTCGAGCTCACCCAGCCCCGGAGCCAGTCCTTCGGGGATGAGCGAGAAATCGATCAGCGTCGGGATGCCGTCGAGGTGCCGCAGCCGGACGAGCTCCACGAGGGGGGCGCCCGGCGCGATGCCCAGAAGGTCCGCCTCGTCCAGGGAGCTCGCGCGGGTCAGGCACTTCAGCACCCGCGAACTGGCCGTCAGGCCGTTCGCCTCCGCGAGGTCCGAGAAGCTCACGAGCCCGGTCGCGCCCTCCTCGATCGACTCCGCCCCCGGCTCGGCCGGGCGGACGGCGGCCAGGCCGGGCGCCTCCCGCCGCACCCACCGGGCGCCCGCGACGACTTTGACCAGGCCGTCCTTTTCAAGATCCTTCAATGCCTGGCGGACCGTCACGCGACTGACGTCGAACTGCTCGGCGAGCACCCGCTCGGACGGCATGCGCGACCCGGGTGCGATGCTCCCCGTCTCGATGCGTTCCCTGAGGTACTGCGCGACCTTGCGGTGCAGGACTGGCGAACTAGACATGACCCCGATTGTGTCCGTTGAAAGTGTCGTTGATGAACGTATTCAGGGGGGTGGTACGGCACGGATGGATGGCGATCGTCCGGTGTGTGACCCGGGCGGGACGGCTCACTCACCGTCGTCCAGCTTGGTGCCGGTGTCGAGGAACAGGAACTCGTCGGGGTCGATGCCCCGGGCGCCCGCCGAGCGCAACGCCACCTCCTGCAGCAGCACCGCCACGAAGATCGGCACCTCAAGAGGGCTCCGTGCCTCGATCGGCACGACCAAGGTCTGCTCGTCGTGGGAGACGGGACCCCGGCGGAACTCGACGATCCGCCGGCCGAGCGAGCCGAGGGCCCGGACGACCTGCCCGTCATCGGCGCCGTCCAGCATGACGTGCAGGGTCGTGGGGTTGGTCGACTCCATCAGCCCGTGCAGGTACTGCCGCGTCTCGAAGGGCGCCACCGGGACCCGCGCCACCTCCCGGAGCAGCAGCGCGCCGCCCTCGGCGACGCCGATCTGGTCGGCCGGCGCCACCATGTCGATGACGGACGCCGCCGTGAGCAGGCCCGCGATCTCCTCGGCCTGCGCGGACCGCGCCACGCGGAACTCCGCCAGCCGCTCTCCCAGGCTCAGCCACGCCGCCGACGGCTCGCCGTCGGTCCAGATCTCGGCGAGCATCGAGACGGCCATCGCCGAGGCGGTGAAGCCGATCGTCGAGGCCAGGCTGTCGGGCAGGTCGCCGAGGGTGAGCACCGAGTCGGCGGCCTCGGCCATCGGCGAGCCGGTGACGTTGACGACCGCGAGCCTGCGGCCGGTGGCCGCGCGCATGACGTCGACCGTCTCGCGGCTGCGGCCCGACTGCGACAGCGCGACGAGCGTCGCGCCGTCGCCGAAGGTCCCCGCCTCGGCCGCGTTGAGCCTGATGCTGGGGATACCGTGCGCCGAAAGATGCGCGACGGGTGCGGCGAGCGCGGCGAGGCTCGCCCCGATGCCGATGAAGGTGAGCCGTGCGGGCCTGCCGATCTCGGCCGCCGCCGCGAGGGCGCGCTCCCGCAGCATGGGGGCGACCTCGGTGAGCCTCCCGGTCTCCTCCGCCACGGCCTCGCCGAACGGGATGAACCCCTGTCTGAGAAACGCCTTGACACTCATCTGCCGCTTGCCGCCCTTCCTCGTCGTGCCAGGGAATCGATCACGACGGCGGCGACGAGCACCCCGCCGGTGATGATGTACTTCACGGCTGAGGTCTGGTTGAGCAGATCCATGCCGTTGGAGACCGCGCCGATGACGAGCATGCCGAGCAGCGCGGAGTACGCGCTGCCACGGCCGCCGAACAGGCTCGTGCCGCCGATGACCGCCGCGGCGATGGCGTTCAGCAGGATGTCGCTGCCGCCGCTCGCCTGGTTGACCGCGAACAGACGAGACGCCGCGAGCACACCGCCGAAGGCCGCCAGGGACGAGGCGATCGTGAAGGCGATGACCTTGACCGTGCCGACCTGGATGCCCGCGCGCCGGGCCGCCTCGGCGTTGCCGCCGACGGCGAAGAGCTTGCGGCCGAACGTCGTGCCGCGCAGCAGCACGTCGACGACCACGACGAGCCCGACGA
Source organism: Streptosporangium oxazolinicum (assembly GCF_039537505.1). Classification (NCBI taxonomy): domain Bacteria; kingdom Bacillati; phylum Actinomycetota; class Actinomycetes; order Streptosporangiales; family Streptosporangiaceae; genus Streptosporangium; species Streptosporangium oxazolinicum. The sequence goes on along the minus strand of NZ_BAABAQ010000003.1, from coordinate 763,264 downwards.
AGATGACGAACGACAGCGGGATGCCGTGCCACTGCGCGAAGACGATCGTCGCCGCGAGGATCACCACCGTGATCACCCCCGTGCGGACGAGACCCCCGGTCAGCGGCCGTACGGCCAGCCCGCGCTCGCGCCGCCGCCTGCCGGTCCGGAAGGTCGTGGCCGTCGCCCCCACCGCGTACACGACCGCGATCACGAAGCCGATCCACGCCGGGAGCGTGGTGTTCGCGAGCGCGGCGATCGCGCCGTCGTAGGGAAGGTTGATCGTGCCCTGGTTGCCGAGGACGAGAAGCTGAACGCCCTGCCAGGCGAGCAGCCCGCCCAGGGTCAGCACGAACGACGGAACGCCGAGCTTGGTGAACACGGCCCCGTGGAACAGGCCGATCGCGGCGCCGAAGACGACCGCGAGGACGATCGCCAGAACCGGCGGCCAGCCCGCGTTGATGTTCAGCACGACCATGGCGGCGGACGTCACGCCGCTCACCGACCCCGCCGACAGGTCGATCTCACCGATGACCAGCACGAACACGACGCCGAGCGCGATGACGCCGGTCGAGGCGATCTGCTGGCTCAGGTTGAAGATGTTCTGCGGGGAGAAGAAACGGTCGTTGGCGAGCTGGAAGACGAGCGAGATGACGACGAGCCCGAGGATGACGGGCAGCGGCCCGAAATCGCCGGTACGCAGCCGCCGCAGGGGCTGACGGAACCAGCTTCCCTGAGGTGGTTCCGCCGGGACGGTGCCCTGGGGGGCGAGGCCCGTGGCTGTGCTCACGATCCCTCCCGCGTCATGCCGTGGCGCCGCGTCCGGCGCTTCTGGGCGCTGCTGTCGGCGACGCCCGTGATGGCGGCGACGACCTGCTCCTCCGTGGTCCCCTCGACGGGGAATTCCGCGACGCTGCGGCCGAGCCGCAGGCAGACGATCCGGTCGGCCACGTCGAAGACGTCGGCGAGACTGTGGCTCACCATCAGCACCGCGTGCCCTTCCGCGCGCAGCCGCTCGATGAGCTGGAGAACCTCCGCGGTCTGCTCCACGCCGAGCGCCGCCGTGGGCTCGTCCAGGATCACCAGCGCCGGGTCGCCGAGCAGGGACCGCGCGATGGCCACCGACTGCCGCTGCCCGCCGGAAAGGGACGAGACAGGCGCACGCAGATCCTTGATTTTCACGGAGAGCCGCTTGAGCAGCCCGACGGCGACCTGCTCCATGTCGAGCGCGCTGAGGAACCCGCTGTGGTTCCTCTCGCGCCCGAGGAACAGGTTGGCGACGATGTCGAGGTTGTCGCACAGCGCGAGGTCCTGGTAGACGGTCGCGATGCCGAGGCGCGTCGAGTCGATGGGCCTGCGCGGGGACACCGGCTCGCCGTTGACCGACATGGTGCCGCCGTCCCGGGGATGCGCGCCCGCGACCGTCTTGATCAGCGTGGACTTGCCCGCTCCGTTGTCGCCGACGAGTGCCACGACCTCCCCGGTGCCGACGCTCATGCTGACGTCGCTCAACGCGCGCACCGCGCCGAAGCTCTTGCTGATGTGTTCGAGTTCGAGCACGGGTGGCGGGTGCGCGTCCGTTCTCTCACCGGTCAGTGTCATCGCCGTCTCCTTCCTTCCTGGTCATGCTGTGCTGGTCCTGGGCTTCGGGCCGGTCCTGGGTCTCGGGCCGGTCCTGGGTCGCGGCGGTGGTCGCGTACGGTTCGGCGAGATGCCAGACGGCCGCGCCGAGGAGCCCGGCGTCGTCACCGCACCGGGCGGGGCGCACCTCGACGTCCCACGAGACGTGCGAGGTTCCGGCGTCGTGGACGCGCCGGTCGATCTCGTCGAGGAGGGCGGTGCCCGCGGCACGGGCGAGCCCACCGCCGACCACGAGCACGTCCGGCGAGCCGACGTGGCACATGAGGATCGCGGCCGCCGCCGCGGCGTCGGCGATGTCGGCGAGCGCGCGGCCCGCCACCTCGCGGGCGGCTCGCGCGCCGTCCTCGGCGTCGTTCCCGGCGCTGTTCCCGGAGGCGATCTCGGTCAGCGTGCGGTAGTCGACCTCGGTGCCGAGTTCGCGCGCGACCTCGCGGACGCGCTGGCCCGAGCCGAGAAGCTCGATCATGGGGCGTCCGGCGCCGAGCAGGTGCAGGAACCCGATCTGCAAGCCCGACACGCGGCCCGCCAGCATTCGGCCCTCGCTCACCACCGCCGCGCCGATACCGGTGGAGATGGTGAGATAGGCCGTCGTTCCCGTTCGGGACCCCGCGCCGAAGTACGCCTCGCCCGCCGCGGCCAGCTCGGCGTCACCGGCGAGGCGTACCGCGAGGCCGGTGGCCCGGCCGAGATGCTCGGCCGACAGGCGGCCGAGGTCGGTCGCGGGGAGGTTCCTGGCCACGTGCAGACGGCCCCGGACGCGGTCGACGCGTCCGGGCAGCCCGACCACGGCGGACACGGCGCCGCTGTCGCCCGCGACCCGGGTCATGAGGTCGGCGACCTGCTCGTGCGCGGCACCGTGCCGTACGGGTTCCCTGAGCCGGGCGGTCACGACGCCGTCCCGGCCGACGAGCGCCGCACGCGCCGTGGTGCCGCCCAGGTCGACCGCGACGATCTGGGCGGCACCACCGGTGGAGAGAGAGGACACCTACCGCAGTCCCGCCTTGGCGCACGCCTTCGCGTACTCGGCGGTGCAGATCTCCTCGACGGTCAGGTAACCGCTGTCGAGAAGGATCTCCTTCATGTTGTCCATGGTCACGGCGATGGATTCGAGCAGGTACGCGGGCACCTTGTTCGTTCCGTCGTCGATGGTGCCGTTGAGCAGGTCACCCGAGGGTGCCTGGCCCATCGCGAGCGCGGCCGCGGCCTTGGCCCCGATCTGGGCCTCGGTCTCGACCGGCAGGTACGTGCTCTCGTACAGGTCACCGGCGACCATCTTCTGGATGGCGTCGAGCTGCGTGTCGAGGCCGGTGACGGGCGGCATCGGATCGACGCCCGCGCTCTTGAGCGCCGCGATGACCCCGGTGGCCATGCCGTCGTTGCCGGCGTAGACGCCGTCGATCTTCCCGGCGCCGATCTTGGTGATGGCCTGCTGCATCTGGTTCTGCGCGTTCGCGGCCGACCAGCCCTTGGTGTCGTACTCGGCGGCCACGGTGAAGCCGGAGTCGTCGATGACGCTGTGCGCGCCGTCCTTCTCGGGCTTGGCACCCGAGTCGACCGGGTCGCCGTTCATCATGACGATGTTGCCCGAGGTCTTGCCGTCCGCCTTGAGCTTGTCGATCAGCGACTGCATACCGACAGCGCCCTGCTGGACGTTGTCGAACTTCACCCCGTAGTCGACACCGGCCTTGTAGATCACCCGGTCGTAGCTCATGACCTTCGCGTCCTGCCGGCGGGCGGCGGCGACCATGGCGCCGGCGGCGTTGGAGTCGACGGGGTCGATCACCAGGACCTTCGCCCCCTCGGTGAGCGCCGACTCGGCCTGGCTGAGCTGCTTACCCGCGTCTCCCGCCGCGTTGTAGTACTTGAGCTGACACTTCGGGCAGCTCTCCGCGAGCTGCTTCTCGAACGTCGGTTTGTCACGTGCCTCGTAGCGCGCGGTCTGGTTCTCCGGGAGCAGGAGCGCGACGATCGGGTCGCCGCCCCCGGCCTCGGCCGAGGGGCCTGCCGCCGAGCCGGAATCCCCGCTCGAGCCGCAGGACGAGAGCAGGAGAGCCCCGGCCGCGGCGAGCGCTGTGACGGCCATGAGGCGGCCGCGTGAATGGAGGGTTGAGTTCATCGTGTTGCGTCCACCTCTGGGCCAGTTGGAGCGTCGTGAGGTGAACCAAGCTAGAACTGGTACCGACCAGTGGTCAACCATTTGGTATTACAGGTGCATAACCAGAACAAACCGCTGGTATTAACTTCGCCGGTCACGGAGATCGTCGGCCAGCGGTCCGCAAACCCCCTCCGGGCATCGCCGGCCAGCCTTCACGGAGCGATCGGAGACCTCACCTCGCGGGCCGCCACCTATGTTCTCCAAGGTCGGCCTGGGTGAGCCATCCGCTGCCCTCCCCCTACACAGTCGGCACCGACCGCGTCCGGCCGTCCCCGCGACCGCCCCCGGCACCTTACGCACGGCGCCCCCGTGGCCGCACCCCCGGCCCCGCGGCCGGCTTCCCGCCTGGTTCACATCCGGTTTGAACCGGTGGTCATAGCATTGACGACGCTCGTGGACTTCGACTCTGGTGTGAAGGGTCTCCCGGGCCTGCTCCGCAGCGCGGGGGGGCGTAACCGCCGGTTCACGGGGTCGCGGAGGCCGTACGCGTCCCGGGCGGCCGTCTTGACCGCCCGATGGACGCGAATCACGGCTTCAGCTTGAGCCGCTTCTTCGACGCACCCGGGAACACGACGACCAGGTGCTGTTCCTCCCCCGCATCGTCGACCCGTACGTAGACACGGAGCCGGTAGCGGCCCTTTCCCGCGATCGCGAGGTTCGGCATCGGGGCGCCCGCGCCCACCTCTCCGCCCTCGCCCATCTCCGGCACGGTGAGCCGGCCACTGCGGCTGACGATCGGCACCTCGTTGACCTGATCCCACCCGGCCGTCCGCGGTGGCGGCGCGGTGCGGAGGGCCTTCACCGTGAGGCACAGGTTGACGATGTCCGCGACGTGCCCGACGAGCACCGCGCTGTTGGCCACCCCGGTGAGGACGCTGTCCTCGTAGGACTTCCCCATAGCCTGTTCCGCCGCCCTGTCGGCCGCTTCGTCGTCGGGGTCGTGGACCATATAGCCGGGATCGCCGTCGACGAACAGGAAGTATTTGGCCGTGGCCTGGGCGACACCCTTCGTCCGTGGCCACGGGTCGCGGCACTTCGCGTTCTGCTCGGTGATGTAGGCGGTCTCCGCCGCCCTCATCTCCTCGGCCGACCGCAGCAGCTCGGGGTGGGTCGCGCCGATGATCTCCGGGCAGACGTAGACGAGGTCCCACGGGTCCACGCCCCAGGCGGGCCGTTCGCTCCCGGCCCGCGTCAGGATCGCCTTCTGCTCGTCGCGGTCCTCCGTACGGCACAGCGCCCGCCCGTACGCGAGGACCCCCTGGTCCGACAGGCTGTCCGGGAACATGGGCGGGACCCCGCCGTCCGTGTTCCGCGCCCGGCACAGGAACATGGCGTCGCGTTCCGCGGGTTTCAGGTCGCCGAAGCTGGGTGGGGCGTAGCAGTTCATCGACCGGCCGGTGTAGGTGAGGTGCGGGGTCTGCTCCGGGTGGATCAGTGCGATGATCGGCAGTACGGCCACGGCCGCCACCGCGACGCGGATCACGCGCCGCACGGGCGGAAGGTCCGCCGGGCGGCCCTCGACGGGCATTTCACGGGCGGTCGCCGCGATCCACACGGTGCTGACGAGCCCCACCGCGTCCATCACGACCAGCGTCACCAGACTGCCGCTGGGGATCCTTACGAAGAGAACGTTGAACAGGATCGCCAGCGCGTAGACGCCCACCGACAACCACCCGGCGACCTGTGTGCCGCGGCTCCACCGGCCGTCGCGCCGCTGCCCGACGACCGTGATGACGATCGTCGCCATTCCAGCCAGCATCAGGACCGGTCCGACGATGTCGCCCGATCCGAGCTCCGGGAGGTCGAGTTCGTCGAGCAGTTCGTTGGCCATCCCGGCCAGCTCGACCGCGAACATCGTTCCGGCCGCCGCGCGCAGCACGCGGGACCGCCAGCGGATGACGAGCAGGTAGAGGACGTCGATCGCGGTCCACAGCGCGAGCTGGAACGCCGCGTCGACCGCGTCGGGGAGCAGCGCGACCGGGTACCACAGCACGATGGCGTACGCCACCGCCAGATACAGCAGTCGGCGCAGCGCCTTCTCCCGGCGGTCCAGCGGTCCCCGCACGGGGGCACGCAGGATCAGCCACAGGAGCGCGGCCTTCACCAGGGCGGCCATGAGCAGCACCACGGTCGTCGGGGTGTCAAACCCGTCGCGCGCGTAGAACTCCGCGTAGGCCGGCGGCGACCATTCGACGGCCACCCAGAGCCAGGTGTCGCCGAGCACCAGGCCCGCGACCGCCGCCGCAAGGAGCAGACCTACTAATCCAACCCTGATAATCCGCCAGGAACCATCCGAAAGCATGGGACGCGATCTTAGCGCGGCACCGCCGAACTCGATCTTCCCTGACCGATGGTCCCGGGCTTCGGAACAGCCCCCCGCCGGGGGTGAGGGACGTCGTTCACGACGCGTCGGCTCCCGGATCGGCGTATCTCGCGGCCAGTTCGCCGAGCAGCCTCCAGGTGCGGTGCTCGTCCTCCGCGGAACCGATCGCGGTCTGGGTGTAGACGAGCTCGGTCACGCCCGATTCGGCGTACGCGGCCACCTGGTCGGCGAGCAGTTCCTCGTCCCCGATCGCGACCAGGTCGGCGGGGTGGGCGACGCCCTCGCGGTCCAGCGCCGCGCGATAGGTCGGAATGGTCCCGTAGTACTCCATGTTCTTCTCCGCGCGGGTCCGGGCGCCCGCCGCGTCGGCGGTCACCACGCCGGAGACGATCGCGGCGACCCGGGGTGCCGGACGCCCGGCCGCCGCCGCGTACCGGGTGATGGTCGGTACGGTGTACTCGGCCAGCGTGCGCGGGCCGGACAGGATCGGCAGCGCGCCGTCGGCGAGTTCGCCCGCGGCGCGCAGGGTCTGCTCGCCCGCCGCCGCGACCAGCACCGGCACCCGGGGTCGCGCGCCCGGCACGCTCATCGGCAGGGGGGTCCTGGCGACCAGCGTCTCACCGTCCAGGTTCGCGGTGCCGTTCTCGAAGATGTCGCGCAGCACCTCCAGATACTCCCGCAGATGCCGGACCCTGGGGTGCGGCGCGATCCCGTAGGTCTCCTCGACGAACGACTTGATCGAGAGCCCGACGCCGAGCGTGAAGCGCCCGTGGCCGGCCGCCTGCGCGGTCTGGGCCTGCATCGACATCGCGATCGGGTGCCGGGGGTAGATCGGCACGATCGCGGTGCCGACGTCGATGCCGGGCACCTCGCGCGCGGCGAGCGCGGCCACCGTGATGGCGTCGTGGTCGAACCGCTGGGTGAACCAGGCCGAGGTCAGTCCCGCGGCGGCGAGCTCCCTCACCTCGCCGATCAGGGTGTCGACGGAGTTGGCTTCGGCGGACAGCCGCCGGTGATCGGTGGGCAGTGCGACGCCGATGCGCATGGCGTACTCCAATCGTTCGGCCGGGGACCAGGCCATAAGTCTTAACTCGGTTAATATATTGCCTCGGGAAAGTGTTTTGGCCGGCTGGCTGGAGGCCGGGGACGCGTACAGGAGATCCGTAAGGCGGTCCGCCGTTCGCCGTAAACAAGCGGTAAGGCCCGCTTGGCAGAGTGGGAATCGACCGGCGAGCCCGTCGGAGCGACCAGGAGGATCAGGAGGAGACGGACGATGAGCCTCACCCCCGTCGAGAGCGGTTACGCCCCCGTCAACGGTCTCGACATGTACTACGAGATCCACGGCACCGGCAGGTCGTTGGTGCTGCTGCACGGCAGCCTGTCGGGGATCGGGACCTCGTTCGGGGCGGTCCTGCCGTCCCTGGCGAGGAGCCGCAGGGTCGTCGCGGTCGAGATGCAGGGCCACGGGCGTACGGCCGACGTCGACCGCCCGCTGACCGTCGAGGGGATGGCGGAGGACGTGGTCGCCCTGCTGGGGCATCTGGGCGTCGAGGAGGCCGACCTCTTCGGGTACAGCCTCGGGACAGCCGTCGCCATGAAGGTCGCCGCCCGCCACCCCGGGCTGGTGGGCAGGCTCGTGCTCGCCTCGGCCGGTTTCCACAACGGCGGGCTCCACCCCGGGGTCCTCGACGGGATCGAGACCCTCAGGCCCGAGGACCTGGCCGGGTCACCGTTCCACGAGGAGTATCTCGCCACGGCGCCCCACCCGGACCGCTGGCCCGCGCTGGTGGAGAAGGTGAAGCGGCTCGACGCCGACTTCCCCGAGTGGACGCCCGAGGCCGTCCGGGCGATCGCCGCGCCCATGCTGATCGCGGCCGGGGACTCCGACATCGTCCGTCCCGAGCACGTCGTGGAGATGTTCCGGCTCGTCGGCGGCGGCGTGCCCGGTGACCTGACCGAGCTCCCGGCCTCCCGGCTCGCGATCCTCCCCGGCACCACCCACCTGACGATCATGCACCGCGCCGGCCTGCTGGTCCCGATGGTCGAGTCGTTCCTCGACGGGCCGGTACCGGCGCTCGGGTGAGCGGACCCGCAGGGTCTCTCATGAGCGCAGTGATAAGGGCCTGCGTGAGCGGACCCGGCCCCCGTTCTCGACGGGGCCGTACGGCGAGCGCGGGACGACCGCCGGGACCGCCGGGAGCGTCAGGCGAGGGCGCTGCGGAGCCACTCCTCGACGCCGGCGATGTGGACCGTGGCCCAGGCCCGCGCCACCTCCGGCTGCCGGGCGGCGATGGCGTCGCAGATCGCGGTGTGCTGTTCGCGGGTCTTCTCCAGGGCGTTCTCCTGGGTGAGGCCCCGCCAGATCCTCGCCCTGGTGGTGGGTCCCGAGAGGCTCTCGATGAGGGAGCACAGCACCGCGTTGCCCGAACCCGCCGCGATGCGCTGGTGGAACTCCAGGTCGTTGGCCACCAGCTGCTCGACGCTCGGATCGGGAGGCAGCTCGTCGAGGATCTTGCGCAGCTCGGCGACTTCGGACTCGGACATGTACGTCGCCGCCATCGCGGTCGCCGCGGGCTCCAGGATCCGCCGGACCTGGAAGAACTGCAGCACGGTGTCGTCCTGGTGGAAGTCGACCACGAAGGACATCGCGTCGAGCAGGAGTCTCGGCTCCAGGCTGGTCACGTACGTGCCGTCGCCCTGGCGCACGTCCAGCACGTTGATCAGGGCCAGGGCTCTGACGGCCTCGCGCAGGGAGTTGCGCGACAGGCCGAGCCGATCGGCCAGGTCGGCCTCCTTGGGCAGCCTGCTGCCCGGGGCGAGCTCGCCAGACAGGATCATCTGCTTGATCTTGTCGATAGCGGCGTCGGTGACCGCCACTCTGCACCGTCCTCAGGTCGCACAAGACATCCGATGTCTATGAGTGTAGGGCGAACCGGACCGGATCCACTCCCCTCACACGGCGGATGATTCCGCGGACCTCCAGCGTGCGCAGATGGGCCGCGGCCTCCCCGGCCGCCATTCCGCGCAGTACGGCGGGGAAGTCCTTCCAGGGGCGGTTCCAGGTCATGCGCCCGGCGACCTCCCAGATGGTCAGCGGTTCCCCCGCCTCGGCGAGCAGGGCGGCCAGCCGTCGGAGCTTCTCCTCGTGGTGGACGTGGATCTCCGTCGCCCGAGCCGCCGTGTCCTGAAATATCCATTCATGGGCAGGTAGGGCTTCCAGGTGCCCCAGGCCCTTCACCTTCTCCAGCGACTCCAGGAAGTCGCTGAGCGGATCCACGTCCGCGCGGTCGTACGGGTAGATCCCGATGTGCGGCGTGATGGCCGGCAGCACGTGGTCCCCGGTGAAGATCCGGTCGGCGTCCTCCAGGTGCAGGCAGACGTGGCCGGGTGTGTGGCCGGGCGTCCAGATCGTCCGGAGCGCGCGCCCCGGCAGGTCGATGAGGTCGCCGTCGGTGAGCACGCGGTCGGGTACCGCGGGCGGCTGCGGCCGGTGCCCCGTCACCTCCTCCACCTCGACGGCGCCCGCTCCCGCCCGGCGCAGCATGTCGGCCTGGAAGTCGCGGTGCGCGTCGCCCTGGAAGTCCCGCATGAAGCCGATCAGCGCGGCGTCGGCCTCGTGCATGGCGATCCACGCGCCGGACTCCTCCCTGACCTGACCGGCCAGCCCGGCGTGGTCGGGATGGAAGTGGGTCACGACCACCCCGCGCACGTCGCGGACGTCCATGCCGACCGCCCCCAACCCGTCGCGCAGCGCCAGCCACGCCTCGGGGGCGTTCCAGCCCGCGTCGACCAGCACGGGACCGGCGGGGGACTCGATCGCGTAGACCAGCGTGTAGCCGAGCGGGTTGCCGGGGATCGGGACGGGCACGCTCCACACCCCGCCACCGGTGTCGAACGGGCGCTGCTCGCTGTACGGCCTGCGACGGGATCTCAACGCCGGTGCTCCTTGCGCGGCCTGGGGGATCTCAACGGTGGCACTCCTTCCCGGCGCCGCTCAGGACGCTTCGGGGGTTCGGCGCCGCTCAAGGGCGACAGGGGGTTGTCGGCGCCGTTCAGAGGCGCTCCAGGATGGTCGCGGTCGCGAGCGCCCCGCCCGCGCACATCGTCACCAGCGCGGTCGAGGAGCCGGACCGCTCAAGCTCGTGCAGGGCGGTGGTGATCAGCCGGGAACCGGTCGCTCCGACCGGATGGCCGAGCGCTATGGCGCCGCCGTTGACGTTGACCCGTTCCATGTCCGGCTTGTGCACCGATGACCAGGATAAGACAACCGAGGCGAAAGCCTCGTTCACCTCGAACCTATCGATGTCAGCTGTGCTCATCCCGGTCGCGGACAGAACCTTGGCGGTCGCGTCCACCGGCCCGTCCAGGTGGTAGTACGGCTCGGAGCCGACGAGCGCCTGGGCGAGGACGCGGGCCCGGGGCCGCAGGCCGTGCCGGGCGGCGGCCTCCTCGCTCATGAGCAGCACCGCCGCGGCGCCGTCGGAGATCTGCGAGGAGGTGCCCGCCGTGTGCATGCCGTCCTCGCCCATGATGGGTTCGAGCCCGGCCAGCCCCTCGACGGTGGTCTCGCGCAACCCCTGGTCCCTGTCGACGACGCGGGTCTCGCCGGTGGGCTCCCCGTCCCGGCCGAGAACCGGCGCGGTCACCGCGACCACCTCCCGGTCGAAGCGGCCCTCGGCCCACGCCTCCGCGGCGAGGCGCTGGGACCTGGCGCCGAACCGGTCGAGCCGCTCGCGGGTCAGCCCGCGCCGCCGCGCGATCCGCTCGGCGGCGGTGAACTGGTCGGGCAGGTCGATGTCCCAGTCGCCGGGACGGGGATCGGCGGGCAGCACGTTGGAGCCGAGTGGCGCCCGGCTCATCACCTCGACGCCGCAGGCCACGCCGACGTCGACGACCCCGGCCTGGATGAGCGCCGCGACCAGGTGCACCGCCTGCTGTGAGGAGCCGCACTGCGCGTCAACCGTGGTCACGCCCGTTTGGTACGGCAGCCCGGCGTAGAGCCAGGCGTGCCGACCGACGTGACCGCCCTGCTCCCCGGCCTGCGTGACGCACCCGGCGAAAACCTGTTCCACCGAGGCGGGATCGACGCCTGACCTGCTGATCAGGCCGTTGAGCGCCGCGGCGAGGACCGCCTGCGGTTTCAGCCCGGCGAGCCATCCGCCGCGCCTGCCGATCGGGGTTCGCACCGCCTCGACGATCACCGCACCCATAACGATCTCCTCGCCATCCGGCTCGGGGCTCGCGGCGGCCGGGCGGTGGTCCTCGCCGATCCGCCCGCTCGCGCGTCGCTCCAGAACGTCGCTCTGGTCGCCTCCGATAGTGACTGTAACGGGTTCTAGTTTCAGGTGGAAGAAGTGGCGGGTCTCCCGTATGACGGGACCTCAGGGTCTCTCGTGTGACGGGACCTCAGGCGGAGGGCTGGAAGTCGGCGAGCAGGCGCCCGGCGGCGATCTCGATGCGGCGCTGGATCTGCTCGTACGTGCGGCGGCCCCTGAGCATCTCCATGAGCTCATGCACCCAGACGCTGGACAGCGAGCCCGCGAGGGCGAACTGCTCCTCGGTGGCGGTCTCGACGGTGAGGTCGGCCCCGGCGACGCGGAGCAGCAGCCCCGCCATGCGGTCGCCGAACGGTATGTCGACATCGGCCATGATCAGCGAACGGATGAGCGCGTCGGCGAGTTCGGGCTCGCGCATCAGGCCCCGGGTGGCGCGCATCAGGACGTCGACGGCCCGCCCCGAGGCCGTGGCGGCGTTGGGCGGGCGGCGCTCGATGCTGGTCTCCAGGAGGTCGATCTCCTCGCCGACGACGGCGACGACGAGATCCATCTTGGAGGGGAAGTATCGGTAGAGCGTGCCGAGCGCGACCCCGGCGCGCTCGGCGACGGTCCGCATCTGCATCGCCTCGACGCCACCCCGTGAGGCGAGGGCCGCGGCGGCCTGGACGATGCGCTTGCGCCGCTGGTGCTGGCTTCTGGTGCGGACGCCGGTGGACGCCGGATCGCTCTGCGTGCCGGACGCCCCCTCGGTCGTGGCCGGATCGGCGTCGCTCGGAGCGTGCCTGCCGGTCCGGTGCGGGGCGACCGGTGTGTCGGTGGTCACATGCGGGGTGCGCATGAGAACACGTTATCTGATTTCCGGATACTCCGATGGGTTACTCGTCAGTCACAAAGATGCCCCGCGCTTACATGGCATATGCGCTGCGGCGGTTATGCGATGACTTATTGCGGTTGGCTGGCTCTGGACACAGAATAGAATCCGTTCTACTTTCCGGAAGGGTGACGCGGCCGACAGAGACCCTGGAGCGCCAGTGGACTTCAACCTCGACGAGACACAGACCGACCTGCGCGAACTCGCGGCCGACCTCCTCGGCAGGGAGGTGACCCCGGCCAGGCTCGAAGCCCACGAGAAGGGGGGCGCGTCCCACGACGCCGCCCTGTGGCGATCCCTCGCCCAGACGGGGCTGCTCGGCGCCTGCCTGCCCGAGGAGGCCGGGGGCGCGGGGCTCGGGCCGGTGGAGATGGCGGTCGTCCTGCGGGAGATCGGCGCCCACGTGGCCCCGGTCCCCGTCGAGCCGAGCCTGGTCGCGGCGCAGGTGATCACCAGATACGGCTCCCGGGAGCAGCGTGAGGCGCTGGCCCCGCTGGCCGACGGTGAGATCTCACTCGCCGTCGCCCCCTCCGAGCCGGGCCGCGACCTCGGTGCCCCGCCGGTCACGATCGCCCGCGAGGACGGCGCCGGATGGGTGCTGGACGGCGCCAAGGGCACGACGCCCTACGCCGCCCAGGCCGCGAGGATCCTGGTTCCCGCCGCCACCCCCGCCGGGGCCGGTCTGTTCCTGGTGGACCCCGCCGAGGCGGGCCTGCGGCCGGTGCCGACCTCCACCGGAGAACCCGCCGCCGCGCTCACCCTGGAGGACACCCCCGGCGAGCTCGTCGGGACTCCGGACGGTACGGCGCCCGGCGGCCTGCGGAGACTGGCGCTGGCCGGGAACATCGCCGTCACCTCCGGCGTGCTGGCCGGGGCGCTCGCGCTCACCACCGAGTACGTCAGGACGCGCAGGCAGTTCGGCCGGGCGCTGGCCGAGTTCCAGGCGGTCACCGTGCAGATCGCCGACGTCTACATCGCCGGGCGGGCCCTGGACGTGGCCGTGTGGTCCGGAGCGTGGCGGCTGGCCGAGGGGGCGGACGCGGAGGCCGAGGCGGACCTCGCCGTCGGCGCCCTCACCGCGACCGACCAGGCGCTGCGGGCGCTCTACACCTGCCAGCACCTGCACGGCGGGGTCGGCGTGGACGTGACCTACCCGCTGCACCGCTACTTCGCCTGGGGCAAGCACCACGCCCACCTGCTGGGCGGGGTGGAAGCCCGGCTCGACACGATCGGAGCGCTCGTCTGATGCTGATCGACCTGACTCCCGGGCAGAAGAGGCTCCGCGACGAGCTGCGCGAGTACTTCCGTTCGTGCCTCACCGCCGAGGGACGCGAGCGGATCTCCGCCGACCCGTTCGGCCACGCCTACATGGAGCACTGCCGCGCCCTCGGCCGCGACGGCAAGCTCGGGCTCGGCTGGCCCAAGGAGTACGGCGGCGGCGGGTACGGCCCGCTGGAGCAGCAGATCTTCGCCAACGAGATCGCCCGCGCCGAGGTGCCGTACCCGATCATCACCGTCCAGACCGTCGGGCCGACCCTCATGCAGTACGGGACGGCGGCGCAGAAGGAGTTCTTCCTGCCGCGCATCCTGGCCGGGGAGTGCCACTTCGCGATCGGCTACAGCGAGCCGGGGGCGGGCACCGACCTGGCCTCCCTGCGCACCACCGCGGTCCGCGACGGCGATCACTACGTCGTCAACGGGCAGAAGATCTTCACCTCGGGCGCCCACCACGCCCAGTACATCTGGCTCGCCGCCCGCACCGACCCGGACGCGAAGAAGCACCGCGGGATCACGATGATGATCGCCGACTGCTCCGACCCCGGCTACTCGTGGACCCCGATCATCACGATGGACGGGAACCACCACACCAACTCCACCTACTACTCCGACGTACGGGTGCCGGTGGACATGGTCGTGGGGGAGGAGAACAAGGGCTGGGACCTGATCGTCAACCAGCTCAACCACGAGCGGGTCACGCTCGGCCCGGCGGGCAACATCGCCCACACCTACGACCGGTTCCTGGCCTGGGCCCGCCGCACCGGCACGATCGAGGAACCCGCGGTCCGCAGGGCGCTCGGCCGGGTCTACGCCTGCTTCCGGACGAACGAGCTGCTGAACTGGCAGGTCGCGGCCAACATGGACCTCGGCTGGCTGGGCGCCCCCGACGCCTCGGCCACCAAGGTGTACGGCTCCGAGCGGCTGCAGGACGTCGGCAGGATCGTCGGTGAGGTCCTGGCCCGCTTCGGCGACCCGTCGGACCCGGACACCGCGGACCTGATGGAGCGGGTGGACCGCGGTGCCAAGGGCGCGCTCGTGCTCACCTTCGGCGGCGGCGTCAACGAGGTCCAGCGCGAGCTCATCGCGATGCTCGGCCTGAGCCTGCCGAGGCCGCCCCGATGACACCGGCGACCTCTACGACACCGATTCCTTTGAGGCCCCCGAGGCCCCGACACCGGAGGTCGTCCCGATGACCGAGACACCCCCGGGGATCCCCGCCGCTGAGACGGCTCCGGCGTCCGCGACGGCGGAGCCCGTCTCCCCGTACGAGCGGCTCACCGCCCTGGTGGAGCGGCGGATCGCCGAGGGCGAGGTGCTCGGTGTCGCGGGGGCGGACCCGGTGAACATCCCGATGATCCGGCACTGGACCGACGCCATGGGCGACACCAACCCGCTCTACACCGATCCCGAGGCCGCCGCCGCCGGGGTGCACGGGGGGATCGTGGCCCCACCGGCGATGATCCAGGTCTGGACGATGCCCGGCGTGGACGGGAGCAGGAGGAAACGGGCGGACACGCCGGTCGACGCCGTCCTCGCGATGCTGGACGGCGACGGCTACACCGGAGTGGTCGCCACCAACTGCGAGCAGACCTACCACCGCTACGTGAGGCTCGGCGAGTCCCCGGTCCCGGCCACCCGGCTGACCGCCGTCACCGGCCCGAAGCGGACCGCGCTCGGCGAGGGCTACTTCGTCACCTGGAACGTCACCTGGTACGCCGACGGTGAGGCCGTGGCCGACATGATGTTCCGGGTGCTGAAGTTCCGGCCCGGGAAGCGGGCGGGGGAGCCGGACAGGGGCGCGGCCACGACCGGCGGGGGCGGAGCCGCGACGAGCGGGAACGGGCGCACGCCTACGGAGAACGCCCCCCTGGAGAACCCGCCCGCTCGGGAAGCACCCGCTCGGGAAGCGCTCGCTCAGGAAACGTCCGCTCGGGAAACGTCTGCTCAGGAAACATCCGCTCGGGAAGCGTCCGCGAAGGGCATTTCCGCGAAGGACCCGTCCACGACGCCGGGGGACGCGTCCCAGCGCACGCCGTACCCGCTGAGGCCCGCGATCAACGCCGACACCGCCTTCTTCTGGGAGGGCGTCGCCGCGGGCGAGCTGCGGATCCAGAAGTGCGCCGACTGCGGCGAGCTCCGTCACCCCCCGGGGCCGGTCTGCCCCTCGTGCCGCTCGGCCGCCCGCACGTTCACGACGGCGAGCGGGGAGGGGGAGGTCTACAGCTACGTCGTCCACCACAACCCGCCGGTTCCGGGACTCAGGACACCTTTCGTGGTCGCCGTGGTGGAACTGCCGGAAGGGGTGCGGATCGTGGGCAACGTGGTGGACTGCGCCGCTTCGCGGGTGGGTATCGGTATGCCGGTGCGTCTGACGTACCGCCGGATGGACGACGAGCTGATCCTCCCCATGTGGGTCCCCCTGGAGGCGTGATGCGGACACTTACCGACGACGAGGTGCGGGTCGGAGCTCCGCTTCCCGAGCTCGCGATCGACCTGAGCCCCACCGTGGTCGTGTCGACCGCGCTCGCGACGATGGACTTCACCCCCGTCCACCACGACGTCGAGGGCGCGAGGGCGCAGGGGTCGAAGGACATCTTCCTCAACATCCTGACCACCATGGGTCTCGTCGAGCGCTACGTCACCGACTGGGCCGGACCCGAGGCGATCATCCGTGGCATCAACGTCAAACTCGGCGTCCCCGCGTACGCGGGCGACAGGCTGGCCTTCACCGGCGGTGTGGTCGCCTGCGAGGACGGCGAGTTCACCGTCGAGGTTCGCGGCAGGGTGAGCCTCGGCGACCACGTCTCGGGCACCGTCAGGTTCGCCCTCCCCGCCCCCTGACCGCGCCCCACCGGCCGCGAGAAGGCGAAAACACAGAAAGGCCCCCACCACCGTGGTCTCCTTCTCCGGGAGTACGGTCGTCGCCGGGATCGGCGCGACCGAGTTCTCCAAGCGGTCCGGCAGGTCCGAGCTCCAACTCGCCGCCGAGGCGGTGTTCGCGGCGCTCGACGACGCGGGCCTCGCGCCCTCGGACGTGGACGGCCTCGTCACCTACACCCAGGACGCCAACCAGGAGATCGCCGTGGCCCGGGAGGTGGGCATCGGCGACCTGTCGTTCTTCTCCCGCGTCCACTACGGCGGCGGCGCGGCGTGCGGGACCGTGCTGCACGCGGCGATGGCCGTCGCCACCGGGGTCGCCGAGACCGTGGTCTGCTACCGGGCGTTCAACGAGCGCTCGGGAAACCGGTTCGGCCAGCCCGACGCCCGCGTCGGCGGGGAGCCCTCGTCCCAGGGACTGGAGATGAGCTGGCACGTGCCGTACGGGCTGATGACCCCCGCCGCCTGGGTCGCCATGTTCGCCCGGCGCTACATGCACGCGTACGGCGTCACCTCCGAGGACTTCGGCCGGGTGGCGGTCGCCATGCGCAGGCACGCCTCCACCAACCCGGCCGCGTGGTTCCACGGGCGCCCGATCACCCTGGAGGAGCACCAGGCGTCCAGGTGGATCGTGGAGCCGTTGCACCTGCTCGACTGCTGCCAGGAGAGCGACGGCGCGGTGGCGCTGGTGGTCACCTCCGCCGAGCGGGCCGGGGACCTGCGCCGGTCACCCGCCGTGATCACCGCCGCCGCCCAGGGGTCGGGCGCCGACCAGATGATGATGACCAGCTACTACCGCGACGACATGACCGGCCTGCCGGAGATGGGGGTGGTCGGCCGCCAGCTCTGGAAGCAGTCCGGGCTCGGGCCCTCGGACGTGCAGACGGCCATCCTGTACGACCACTTCACCCCGTTCGTCCTCACCCAGCTGGAGGAGCTGGGCTTCTGCGGGCGCGGCGAGGCCCGCGACTTCGTGGCCGGGGGCGGCATCGAGATCGACGGCCACCTCCCGGTCAACCCGCACGGCGGCCAGCTCGGGGAGGCGTACATCCACGGCATGAACGGTATCGCCGAGGCCGTCAGGCAGATCAGGGGCACCTCGGCCAACCAGGTGGCCGGGGTGCGGAACGTGCTGGTCACCGCCGGTACGGGCGTGCCGACCAGCGGGCTGGTCCTGTCGTCGGAGTGACCCGCCGCCCCTCGGCGGCGTCCGTCGCCGACCGTGGAGGACGCTGACGCGCGGGTCCGGACGGGCGTCGGTCCCGGCTTCCTGGTTTCGCGGCTTCCCAACCTCCCGGCTTCGAGGGAGACGGGCGACGCGAGAAGGGCGCGGCCGGTGGGCCGCGCCCTTCGTGTCACGCGTGCGGGATCGTACGCGTGGGGCCACCGCCTCGCGGGTTCGCGCGCTCGGCGGGACGTTTCGCGGGGGTCGCGCGCCCGGCGGGAGGCCGGGCGCGGTCACCGTCGGACGGCCGTCAGGTGACCGGCCGTCCGGTCGTTCAGCGGCTCAGCAGCTCAGGTTGCCGCCGGGGGTGGTGCCGAGGATCTGCACGAAGCGCTGGTAGGCGTTGATCCGGCTCTGCACCTGCGCCGGGTTCCTGCCGTTGCACTCCAGGCTGCCGTTGATGCTGCGGATCGTCTCGCCGAAGCCACGGCTGTTGACCATCGCGTTGTGCGGCGTCATCGTGCCGGGGCCGTTCTGGGTGTTCCAGTACCACAGGGCGGTCTTCCAGGCCACCGCCGCGTCGTTCTGCACCAGGTACGGGTTGCCGAGCAGGTTGATGCCGAGCGCGTCGCCCGCCGCCTTGTAGTTGAAGTTCCAGCTCAGCTGGATCGGGCCGCGCCCGTAGTAGGCGGCCTGTCCCGCCGGGCAGCCGTACGGCTGGCTCGCGTCGCAGTAGTGCGGGTAGTTCGCGGTGTTCTGCTCCACGACGTGGACCAGGCCGCCGGTCTCGTGGTTGACGTTGGCGAGGAAGGCGGCGGCCTCCTGCTTCCTGATGGTGTCACTGCCGGTCTTGGCGAAGCCCGGGTAGGCGCTCAGCGCCGCGGTCAGGCCGCTGTAGGTGTAGAACGAGTTCCGGCTCGGGAACATCTGGTTGAACTGGGCCTCGCTCACGACGAAGCCCCCGGTGGGCGGGTTCGTGGGGGGCGGCGTCGTGCCGCCGCAGGTGTACGGCTCCCAGTACCAGGTGCTGATCACCGGGTCGTAGCCGGGGTTCTCGTTCTTGGCGCGGTAGAACTGGCCGTTGGTGTACTTGACGATGCTCCCGGCGGGGTACCAGGTGCCCGCCACCCAGTTCGGGTGGTTGCAGTTGCCCGAGGGGGGAGGCGTCGTGCCGCCACCGCAGGCGCCCTGGTCCGCCCACACGGCGGCGGTGCCCGGGGTCTCGTTCTGGGTCCACCACTTCGCCGACCAGTTGCGGCCGTTGTGGGAGGCGGTCATGCCGCCGGTGTAGACCGCCGAGGAGTTCCACGGGGTCACGCAGGCCGCCGCGATGGCGGCGGACGCGGAGGTCGTCGGCAGGGCGACCGCCAGCACGCCCGTGACCGCCAGGGCGGCGAGGGCGGCCATGATGCGCTGTCTCAACACTTGATCACTCCTTCGTGCGGTGGGGGCCGCAGAGGTTCGAGGTGCTGCGCGACCGGGGCGCGGACGGCTCGCGCGAAAGGCTTGCAGGCCCAGTCAGGGCGAGTAAGGAAGGGGTGCGCCGCATGATCGCTTCCATGGGGGAAACCGGAGGAGGTGGGACGTCCGGACGGTCGGACTCCCGGGTGACGACGATCCACATCGTCGGTGTTCGCGCAGCTCTTGGTCGGATCGAACGGTCGCCCGAGGGTCGTGAAGGCGCCCGCCTTAACTTTCTCTTAAGAAAGTTTCCTAAGAGTTGCCGTGATACTAGCCTTGACAGATCGTTGTCACAACCCCGGCTACGCTCGATTTCCGCCGTCGTGGGCGAACGCGTGCCGAGTCCGCTATGGCCCACGCCTGGGGAATTCACATCGGCGTTATAAGTCCGGTTAGATGATGGATGTAACTTTTATTGGCGTTTCGGATGCCATCATGTGCGTCATGTTGGAATCCCTCGGGCTCGATCCCGTGGAGGAGCGTGTCTACCGGTTCCTGGTGACCACCGCGGAGGCGGAGGTCACCGACCTCATCGGAAATCTGGGCATCGACCCCGAGACAGCCGAAACAGTGCTGATATCCATGCGGGTCAGAGGGCTGATCAGGACGGTCAGTCCCGGCAGGCGGCGGTTCACCGCCGTGGCCCCCGACATCGTGCTGGGCTCGCAGCTCCTCCGCCACCAGCAGGCGCTCGACTGGGCGCGGCGCGAGGTGGACCAGCTCACGGAGGAGTACCGGGACAGCGCCCGCCGCCGCGACGCCGGCCGGCTGGTCGAGGTCCTGCCGAACCGCGTCGTACTCCAGGAGCACCTTGACCACCTTCAGGAGGTCGCCCGCCACGAGGTCCTCCACCTCTGTCAGGGCCATGCGGCCGCGATGCCCGCGGAGGAGAACCACGCAGAGCTCGCCGCGCTGCGCCGCGGGGTCGAGTACCGGGTGATCTACGAGAAGGCCCTGCTGGCCGAGGAGGGAACCCCGGCCGGCATCGCGTACGGGGTCAAGCTGGGCGAGCAGGCCAGGGTCATGCCCTGGCTGCCGGTGCGGCTGACGGTCGTCGACCGGGAGACCGCCGTGCTGCCGCTGCTCCAGGAGGCCGGGACCTCCGAGCCGACGGCGGCGCTGGTCCGTGGCGGCCAGCTGCTGGAGGCGCTGGTCGCCCTCTTCGAGGGCTACTGGGAGCGGGCGACGCCGCTGCGGATCGCCGAGAACGGCGCCCTCACCGAGGGGACGACACCCTGCCCGCTCGGTTCCGACGACCTGCACCTGGTCTCGCTGCTGGTCGCGGGCGTACCGGACAGGTCGATCGCCACCCAGCTGGGGATCAGCCAGCGGACCGTGCAGCGGCGCGTCTCGAACATCATGGACCTCACCGGTGCCCAGACCCGCATGCAGTTGGCCTGGCGCGCCGCCACCGAACGCTGGCTCTGAGCGCCCCCGCCGCCGGTACGGGCCGGTGGGGGCGGCGAGGAGGCTTACGGAGTGGTCATCATCGGCACCGCGAAGAAGACGATCATGGCGATCGTCACCGCGATGACGAAGCCGATCACCTCCCAGGCCCAGTCGTGGTGGACCGCGTTCTTCGTCGCCTTGTGACTGCGCGGTGGCCGGCCACTCCGGCGCCCTCGGGACGCGATCGGGCCGGAAGGGGAGGAGGCCGTCTCGTCCGCCCCGGTCTCCGCGAGCGCCGGGGGCACCGGGGGTATCGCCGCGAACCCGTTCCCGGGCATGGTCGCCGCGTCGTCCTGCGGCGCGTCGTACGGCGTCAGGGTGTGGTTCGGAGGCGCGAGGCGGGGGGCGTCGCCGGGCTCGTCCTCGCGCATGACCCAGCGGGGCAGGCGCAGCTGGGCGCGACCGGTGGGGGTGCGAAGGTGATCGGTCCTGGGGGTCCAGGTGGGCAGGGCGGTCGGAGCCTCGCGGGTCTGGGCGCCGGAGGGAGCGGCGTCCGCGAACCAGTCGACGGCGGAGGGCCGGACGGGATCGGCGTCCCGGGTGGTCCGGCCGGGGAGCGGGGGCCGGGCACGGTCCGCCGGGGGCGCGGGGCTCTCGGCCCGCGTGGCCCAGACGGGGAGCGAGAGCCGGGGGTGCTCGTCGGCGGTGGCCGCGTGCCGCCCGGCCTCTCGCGTGGGAGCGGGGGCGGAGGCGGAGGGCTGTTGGCGTTCGCGGTCGGCGAGGGCGTCGAGCTGGTCGGTCTGCAGGGGCCAGCCGGGCAGGGGACGCGCGTCGTCCAGCACGTCCCCGAGCCCGTCGTCCAGCACGTCGCCGGGGATGCCGGCGGACGGGACGACGGTGAGCGGTGTGCGAGGGGTGCCGGTGGACGGCCCCCGAGGAGGCGCGGCGAACGGGGGCCGGAAGGTCTCGGCGGAGGGCGTCCCAAGGGTTTCCGTGAAGGACGCCGGAGATGCCTCGGTAGTGTCGGTGGTCTCGGTGAACGGCGCGGGGGAGGTCTCGGCGGGGAAGAGCGGGGAGACCTTGGCGAGCGGAGTCCGGGAGGTCTCGGCGGGCGGAACCGGAGCCCGGGGCGTCTCGGAGGCCGGAGCCTCGGGCGTCTCGGCGGGTGGCGTCTCGGTGCGGGGGGCGGCGGCGACGAGCCTGTCGGTGCGGACGCGGGCCGCCCGCGCCTCCGGGGTGAGCGGGCGGAAGAAGTCTTCCCGCCCGGGGGCGTCGTCCAGCACGTCCCCGGGAATCGGCGCCGCCAGCGGCATCGCCCGGCGCGGCCGGGGACGCTGGAGGCGGCGGCGAGGCCGCAGGGCCGCGGTGTCCAGGGCGGTGAGTACCGAATCGCCGAGCTTGGGCATCGGCTGCGTGGTGGCCTCGTGCTCGGAGACGGCGTCGGGATCCCTCGGTGCGAAGGGATCGGGGAAGCGGTCGTCGGCCATGTGGTCCGGCACCGAGGGGAAGGCCGAGGCGCCGATCGGGACGCCGGTCTCCGCGAGCGGCAGCGGCCACGCGGGCGTCGTCGGCCACAGCTGTCCGAACAGCGGTGACGTCGATCGCCGGGCGGCGGGAAGGGCGGGCGGCGCCGTCGGCCCGAGCACGGCGGCGCGCAGTCTCGCCGGGGGAGTGGCCCAGGGGGCGAGGTTGAGGACGTCGCGGACCGGGGCGACGGCGAGGGCGCCGAACACCTCCGTCATGTGCTCGGGGACCTTGGCCGAGGCCAGGGCGCAGCCCAGCGACTGGGCGAAGCGGCGGCAGGCGCTCACCGTCAGCTCGTCGGCGGTGTCGACGGCCACGTCGAGCACCCAGGACAACTCGGCGGCGTTCATCTCGCACACGCCCGACAGGTACAGCACCTCGCGCTGGTGCGTGCGCAGGTCACCCAGGACGCGCTCGACGAGGGCGGCGGCCGGGTCGCGGCCGACGGGGGGCGAGTAGACGATGTCGCGCAGGAAGATCTCGCGGCGGGCGAGCGCGTACAGCGCGGCGCGCGGCGGTTCGGTGTCCGAGACACCGGAGAGGACGGCCACCAGGACGTCGGAGGCCGAGTCCGCGTCGCCCAGCTGGTCGTGGGAGTAGGCGAACAGCCCTGCTGCGTGGCGGTCGTATATCTCGGCGATCAGTTCGACGCGCGAGCGTTGACCGAGGAGCGGTTGGGTCACGGGACCGGTTCCTCTGGTGGTTCGGCGAGCGTGGTGGAGGGGCGGAGTGGCTGTGAGGCCTGTGAAACCTGTGACGTACGGTGCCGGAGGGATCGACTCCGGCAGTGTGGGTAATCATGTCAAGTCATGGGCACCTCCCGCACTACTCAATGCCCTTTTATTGAGAAATACACTTGTGGATCTGCTTCCGGGGTGGTTGGGGAAAGCCTGGAAGACAGATCGGAGAAGAGGGGCATAGGCTGGCCCACGCGGGATCATGGGGACGGTTGGGGCAGGAGGGCCGTAACCCTGCGAAAACAAGAGGTTGCGCATGATCACATTCAATGGTGTCACCAAGCGCTACGCCGACGGGACCGTCGCCGTGGACAATCTAAGCCTTGAGGTGCCGACAGGGGAGATAACCGTCTTCGTCGGTCCCTCGGGATGCGGTAAGACGACGTCCCTCCGCATGATCAACAGAATGATCGACGCCTCGGAGGGCCAGATCCTCCTGGACGGCGTCGACGTCAAGACCATCGACCCGCCGACACTGCGCCGGGGCATCGGCTACGTCATCCAGCAGGCGGGGCTCTTCCCGCACCGCAAGATCGTCGACAACGTGGCGACGGTGCCCGTCCTGCTCGGCTGGGACAAGAAGAAGGCGCGCGACCGGGCGATGGAGCTCCTCGAACGGGTCGGGCTCGATCTCAAGATGGCCGACCGCTATCCCTTCCAGCTCTCCGGCGGGCAGCAGCAGCGCGTCGGCGTGGCCCGCGCGCTCGCCGCCGACCCGCCCGTACTGCTGATGGACGAGCCGTTCAGCGCGGTCGACCCGATCGTCCGTACGAGCCTGCAGGAGGAGCTCCTGCGGCTCCAGGCCGAGCTGAACAAGACCATCGTGTTCGTCACCCACGACATCGACGAGGCCGTCAAGCTCGGCGACCGGGTGGCCGTGCTCCGCGTCGGGGGCCACCTCGCCCAGCTCGACGACCCCGCGACACTGCTGGCCCGGCCCGCCGACGACTTCGTCCGCGAGTTCCTGGGCCGCGACCGGGGCATCCGGCGGCTGTCGTTCGTCTCGGACGAGGGAGTGCGGCTCCGTACCGACCTGCTCGTGCCCGTCTCGGCCGACACCGCCTCGGCGCGTGCCATCGGAGAGCCGTGGCTGGCCGTGGTGGACGAGGAGAAACGGCCGCTGGGCTGGGCCGCCGTCAAGGACCTTCCCGAGTCGGGCACCCTCGCCGACGCGGAGCTCGCGCCGTACGGGACCTTCGTCAGCGGACGCGACTCGCTGCGCGCCGCGCTGGACGCGACGCTGCTCTCCCCGTCGGGCAACGCCGTCGCGGTGGACGGGGCGGGCAGGGCCGTGGGCGCCGCCACCCGCGAGGCCCTGGACGAGGCGCTGACCAAGGTGACGGGAAGCGTCGGGATCGCGGAGAGCGCCGGGGACGCGGAAAGCGACGGCGGACCGGCGCGGGGTGCAGGTTCCACCGGTTCCACCGACGGTCCGGCGCGGGGTGCCGACGGAGTCGCGGGAGGTGTCGATGGATGAGGAACCGCTGGTCCGCTGGGACTGGATCGGGCGCAACTGGCCCACGATCCAGGGCCTGCTCGGGGACCACATCGTGATGGCGCTGGTGCCGATCCTCATCGGGCTGGTCATCGCGCTCCCGCTCGGACTGGCCGGGGTCCGCTGGCGCTGGCTCTACCAGCCGACCGTCGGCGTCATGAACGTGATCTACTCGCTTCCCTCGCTGGCCGTCTTCATCGTGCTCATCCCGATCACCGGCCTCGCCACGCGGACGACCGTCATGGTCCCGCTCACCTTCTACGCCATGGCGGTGCTGATCCCCGCGGTCGTCGACGGGCTGAGCTCGGTCCCCGACCACGTGCGCCAGTCCGCGGTGGCCATGGGCTTCACCCCGCTGCGCAGGCTGCTCCAGGTCGAGCTGCCGATCGCGGTACCGGTCGTGCTGGCCGGGCTCAGGGTGGCCACGGTCGCCAGCGTCAGCCTGGTCAGCGTCGGCGCGCTGGTCGGCAGGGGCGGGCTCGGCTACCTGTTCATCGACGGCTGGCAACGGCAGTTCTACACCCCGATCGTCGTCGGCATCGTGCTGGTCGTGGTGCTCGCGGGGATCGCCGACCTGCTGCTGATCCTGGCGCAACGCCTGCTCACCCCGTGGTCACGGGCGAGGGGGTCCGCGTGAACCGGCCGATCGGATCGCGGATGGTCCGCGTGGAGCGGTTGATCGGGGCGTGTGTGGCCTGTGCGGAGCGGTTGATCGGGTCGCGTGCGGTCTGTGCGGAGCGGTTGATCGGATCGCGTGCGGTCTGTGCGGAGCGGTTGATCGGATCGCGGGCAGAGGAGGCCGTGTGAACTGGCTGATCGACTTCTTCGGTGACCCGGCCAACTGGTCGGGACCCGACGGGATTCCCAACCGGCTGATCGAGCACCTGGAGTTCGCCGGGCTCTCGCTGCTCCTCGCCATGCTGATCGCGATCCCGCTGGGACTGCTGATCGGCCACACCGGCAAGGGCGCGCTGCTCGTCATCCTCACCGCGAACGCGGCCCGCGCCCTGCCGACGCTCGGCCTGCTGGTCCTCATCGTCCTGTTCATGGGCGTCGGCACCATCCTGCCGGTGCTCATCCCGCTGGTGGCGCTGGCCGTGCCGCCCATCCTGGTCAACACGTACGAGGGCATCCGCGGGGTCGACCCCGACCTGCGCGACGCCGCGTACGGCATGGGCCTGCGGGGCGGACAGGTCCTGGGCCGGGTGCTGGTGCCGGTCGCGCTGCCGCTCATCCTGCTGGGCCTGCGCCTGGCCGCGATCCAGGTGGTGGCGACCGCGACCGTGGCCGCCTACGTGGGCCTGGGCGGCCTCGGCCGCTTCATCATCGACGGTCTCGCGACCAAGAACTTCCCGAGCACGATCGGCGGGGCGGTCCTCGTAGCACTGCTGGCGCTTCTCGTCCAGCTCGGGTTCACTCTGGTACAGCGCGTAACGGTCTCCCCGGGGGTGAGCGAGCGCCAGACCATCAGATAGTCTTCTTTACCCCCCGTTTTGGAAGGGAATAGCACCATGAAGCGCCTGATCAGCACCGCGGCGATCCTCCTGTCCGCGGCGCTCACACTTACCGCGTGCGGCGGCGGAGATCCGCTCACCAGCGCCTCCCCGGCTCCTGCCGAGTCCGGGTCCGCCTCCGCTCCGGCGGCCGGGGGGAAGGTCGTCATCGGGTCGGCCAACTTCCCGGAGAACGTCCTGCTCGGCGAGATCTACTCCCAGGCCCTGGCCGCCAAGGGCGTCCAGGTCGAGGAGAAGTTCAACATCGGCAGCCGCGAGGTCCTGTACGACCAGGTCAAGAGCGGCGGCCTGACCATCCTGCCGGAGTACATCGGCTCGCTCCTCGCCTTCGTCGACAACACGACCACGGCGAAGTCGAAGGACGACGTCCTCGCGGGTCTCAAGGAGAAGCTTCCCGCCGAGCTGGAGGTCCTCACCCCCGCCCCGGCCGAGGACAACAACTCGCTGACCGTCACCAAGGAGACCGCCACCAAGGACGGCCTCACCACGATCGAGGACCTGGTCAAGGTCGCCAAGAACTACTCGGTGGGCGGCCCGCCGGAGTTCCAGACCCGCCAGGAGAAGAACTTCAAGGACACGTACGGCCTGGAGTTCAAGGAGTGGAAGAAGACCGGCGACGCCACCGCCGACGCCATCAAGGACGGCACCGTCCAGGTCGGCAACGTCTTCACCACCGACCCGAAGATCATCGTCAATGACCTGGTCTCCCTCCAGGACAACAAGAGCGCCTTCGCGGCGGAGAACATCGCCCCCCTGGTCAACAAGGCGGGCGTGAACGACACCGTGAAGACCACCCTCGACGCGGTCTCCGCCAAGCTCGACACCGCCGGCCTGGTCGCGCTGATGAAGCGCGTCGCGGTCGACAAGGACGACGCCGAGCTGGTCGCCAAGGACTGGCTCACCCAGAACGCCCTGCTCTAGCTCTTCGCGGTGTTCTCATCGGAAGGCGGGTGGACATCCACCCGCCTTCCGGCGTTCTCACCGGTCGTCGTCGGACCAGTAGCGCGCCGACCGTTCGGCGGCGGACACGATGGCGGCGCCGTCGAGTTCGACGATCGTCGGTTCGATGCCGCCCAGCGGCCACTCCACGGCGAACTCGAAGTTCTCCGCCGGGGGCAGCGGCCACAGCCACAGCCCGAAATTGCTGAAGCCGAACTCGCCGCCGCGCATGCCGCCGCCGGTCGGAGACCACGACAGCGTGGGCCCGTCCGGCGGACCGCCGGACGGGGCCGTCCGCTCAAGGGTGGTGACCTTCGTGCCGTCGGCGAACCGCACGCCCAGCCGCAACAGCGAGTCCGGCGGGCCGCCGCGCCCGGCCGTCTGGCCGAACGGGGCCCCGGCCATCCGCAGATACCACCAGTCCTCGGCGGACAGGCCACCCTGCCTGGAGACGACCTCCACCTCCAGCAGGCAGCCGGTGCCGAAGACCCGGATCGTCGGCAGCAGCACCACGACGTTCGCACTCCGGGCCACCACCCGCTCGACCGCGAGCACGGCCCCGGCCTCCAGGGAGGGGGGAGCCGACCAGGGCGGGAGCTCGGGGCGGCCGAGGGAGGGTTCCCGCTCCGCCGGCACGGGCTCGAAGAACATCGTTTCACGGTATCGCACGTCTGTTCGCGCGGAAAGGTTGTTCGGGCCCGCCCACCTATTCCGAGAGCTCGTCAGCAATGGCGGGATGATACGTGGAAGGAGCGCGCCGGCCATGAGGGCCAACTCCAGCACAAGCAGAAGCAGTGCGGTCCAGAGCCCGAGACGCACGTCCGAGTAATATCCCGGTTCATGGACGATGGACAACCCTTCCTGAAGATTTTTTCCTAGCTCCTCCTCGACCGTGGGGGGATTGGCCAGGCTGTGGGGAGAATCTTCGGCGGTAATCACGATCACGCCTTTGGATGAATCTCCGGACGCCGGGATAATCCACCACTGCCACGCCACGAGAAGAATGCCGAGGGCGACGAAGGCAAGCGCGGCGGGCCGGGAGGCTCTGTCGGCGCTACCGCGCAGGCGAACGCACCACAGCACCGCGGCGGCCACTCCCAGCAGCACCGCGACCGACCAGGCGGTGGAAGCCTGCCAGGCGTTCGCCGTCACCTGCGCGGTGGGCTTTTCGGTCCAGCCCCCGACAGCCACGGTGATACCGAACCACTCCCAGAAACTCACCACGAGCAGCAGCCCCGCGACCCCGAGCACGCACACCTCGCGAAGTCCCCGCCGTGAAGCATCAAGATCATATGACATAGAGGGCAATTCAACACCAAGCGTGAGCGTCAAGAGGGGGAATGCGATAAAGAGGGAGGAGCCTGATCCGTGGGGTTTCGGCGCCGGTTCACACAGGTGGGCTTTCCAGAGGCTTCCGTCTTTCGTTGAAGGTGAAGCTGTTTTTTCTCGCGACCATTCGGTGGCTCAGCGCTACGCCGGTCCGTCAGGTGAGTCCGAACCGGATGACGGTTCCGGTGGAATTCCCGGCGGGGGGTGAATTCAGGTGAGTTCATTCGACAGGCGCGACCCCTCGGCCGCCGGGAACCTCTGAGGTGCCGGGGTCCGGTGGGGAGATCATGGCCGTGTCCGGTCGAGGTGCAGCCGAGGGCAGGGCGACCGGCCGGTTCCGGGATGATGTCCGCATGAACGAGTTCGTCGAGTCCATGGCCCAGGTGACGACCGGTGTGACGGTCGTCACGGTGAAGGACGGGCGCGACGACGTGGGGGTGACGGTCGCCACCTTCACCTCGCTGTCGCTGGACCCGCCGCTGGTGATGGTGAGCCTGGACAACACCGGATACCTCAACGAGCTGCTGCTCCGGTACGACCGATGGGCCGCCAGCGTGCTGTCGGCGGGGCAGAAGGCGATCGCCAGCCGCTTCGCCACCGCGGGCCGTCCCGGTGCCAGGTTGCTGCTCGCGGGAACGCCGCACCACCGGGGCGCGCTGAGCGAGGCCCTCGTCGTGGACGGCGGGGTCACCGCGCTGGAGGCCGAGACGGTCAAGGTCGTCCCGGCCGGGGACCACACGCTGTTCATCGCCAAGGTCCTGGGGGTCGACTACGTCGACACGTCCGTTCTGCCGCTGGCCCGCTATCGGAGCCGCTACCGCTGATCCGTCCGGCAGGACGCCGCCTTCCCTTCGTCCGGAAGGGAAGGCCATTCGCCCGGAAGGGACGGCCCTTCTCGTGGGAGGCGCACCGCTACGGGAAGAGTCGCCTGACCCGGGCGGTCGTACCGACGAGGGTTCCGCGTCCGGGTGGCCGTGCCGACGAGGGGCCCGCGTTCGGGGGCCCTTCCGACGAGGACTCCGCGTTCGGGTGGTCTTCTCGCCGGGGGCTTCGTGTGAGGCCGCCGCGCCGGACGTGCCGTCCGGACGCGGTGGCCTCACCGAGGAACGCGGGAAGGCACGGTCAGCGGATCGTCCACTGGCCCGGGAGCATCAGCGGCCCGTACGACGGCAGGCCCAGCTCGCCCGCCAGGTGGGCGATCGGGCCCCACGCCTCCAGGCGGACCTGGGCCATGGCGGCGGTTTTGTCCTCGCTGGACTCCGCGGGACGCAGCCGCTCCAGGGGGTTGAGCTTGGGATAGACGCGTACGGGGGCGTCGACGGGCAGCCCGGCCCTCTTGCGGGCCAGGGCGAGGGCGTCCTCCAGGCCGCCGAGCTCGTCGACGAGACCGCCCTCCAGGGCGTCCGCTCCGGTCCAGACCCGGCCCTTGGCCAGCTCGTGGGCGCGCTCGCGGGACAGGCCGCGACCCTCGGCGACCTTGTTCACGAAGTCGTCGTAGACCCGGTCGAGCCAGGCGTTGACCCGCGCCCACTGGGCTTCGGAGAAGGCGTTGGTGGGGGAGAACATCCCGGCGTTGGCGCCCTCGCCGACGGTCTCCGAGGAGACGCCGATCTTCTCCAGCAGCCCGCCGATCACCGCCTTGCCACCGAACACGCCGATGGAGCCGGTGAGCGTGCCCGGCTGGGCCACGATCACGTCGGCGGCCATCGAGACCATGTAACCACCGGAGGCGGCCAGGTCGCCCATCGAGATCACGATGGGCTTGCCCGCCTTGCGGGTGAGCACGACCTCGCGCCAGATGGCGTCGGAGGCCACGTACGAGCCACCGGGGCTGTCGACCCGGAAGACGACGGCCTTGACGTTGTCGTCGCGACGGGCGGCGCGCAGCGCGGCGCAGATGGTGTCGGAGCCCATGGCGCCCCCGCCGCCCAGCGGGCTGCGACCGCTGCGGCCGAGCCGGATCGCCCCGTTGCCTCGGACCAGCGCGACGGTCTGCTCGCCGGGGTGCGGGAGCCTCCTCGCGGACAGCGCCTTGGCGTAGCGGCCGACGTACAGCAGCAGCGCGCTGTCGCCCACGGACTTCTTGACCTCGTCGTAGACCTCGTCGCGGTAGGCCAGCCGGTCGACGAGCCCGGCCTCGACGGCCTCGGCGCCGATGAACGGGCCCTGGTCGATGAGCTCGCGCACCCTGGCCGGTTCGAGCCCGCGCCCCTCGGCGATCCCGGCCACGACCTGTTCGGTGACCGACTCGGTGATGCGGCCCATCGACTCGCGGTGGGCCTCGGTCATGTGGTCCTTGGTGAAGGTGTTGGCGGCCGTCTTGTACTCGTGCCGCTGGCCGATCTGGTACTCGACGCCGAGCTTGCCCAGCGCGCCGCGCAGGAAGCGCTGCTCCATCGCGACGCCGGTCAGCCCGACGTCGCCGGACGGCTGGAGGTAGACCCGCTCGAAGGCGCTGCCCAGGTAGTAGGGGACGGTGCCCGCGCCGAACTCGCCGAAGGTCTCGGCGAAGGCGACGGTCAGCTTGCCCGAGGCCCGGAAGTGGATGACGGCCTGGCGAAGCTCCTGGACGATCGCGAGGCCCAGCGGCTGGGTGCCGATCTTGACGATCAGCGCCTTGACCCGGTCGTCCTTCCTGGCGCGCTTGAGCCCGGCCAGCACGTCGGTCAGGCTCGTCTTGCGCATCGCCATGATGGCGCTCAGCGGATCCGCCGGAGGACTGCCGTCGGTCAGGCCCTCGGTGAGGTCGAGCTCGAGAACCAGGGGAGCGGTACGCCGCTGCTTGAACCGGTCGACACTGTCGATGATCACCTTGGTCGCGTCCATGCCCCTCACCCTAAGCGACACATACCGGGCTTATGCGGTTCGGTGGGGTTCACCTGCCTTCCGGCCTCTGAAGGCTCGCGCCCCCGGGCCGTGACCAGCGGCACGACCGTGAGCGGCCACCGCCCCCGGAGGCTCGCGCGACCGTGAGCGGCCACGTGCCTTCCGGCTCCCGGGGGCCGTACGACCCCCGGGGCCCATATGGCGCCCACACAGCGCCACACAGCGCCTACGCGGTCCGGCGGGCGTTCACCTGCTGCTTGAGCATCGAGGTGGACGCGGCGGGGGAGGCGCCCTTCAGGCGTGCCTTCTCCACCGAGGTGAGGACCGTCTTCAGCGTGGTCTTCTCCGTGATCTTCGCGGTGAAGTTCACGCCGCCGTTCGCCCAGTTCAGCCAGGCGGCCAGCAGTTCGCTCTCCAGCTTCGCCTTCGCCGTCTTCTTGGCGGGCTTGAGCACCCGGTACGCGCCGCCCAGGGTGGAGGCTGGCGTGACCTCGGCGAAGACCTTGCTGGCCTTGGTCACCAGGCCGAGGTAGCAGCCGAGCGTCGCGTCCGTGATCTTCCCCTTGCCCCGGGTGACCTCGACCGCCCACTGCGCGGCGCTCAGCGTCCTCGTGGACTTGCCGCGCGTGCACACCGCGGGCGCCGCCGTCGAGGGGGTCGGGGGGACGGTCACGGTCACGGTGATCGTCACCGTCGGCAGCGGGACCGGCGTCGGCACCGGGTCGCTCGGGGTGGCCGACGGGGAGGGGCCCGAGCTGGGTTCGGGGCTGGGTTCCTCGGAGGGCTCCTCCGAGGGGTCCTCGTTCGGGTCGTCGGAGCCGGAGGGGGGATCCTCGGGGGCGGGGGGATTCTGGGTGACGGGGGGACCGGGGGTGCCCCCGGCGAGCGCGGCGTTCAGGTCGAGACGCGGGGTGGTCACCTCGCCGTAGGTGATCGGGCGGCCCGCCTTCTCGAGCTGCTCGGCCATCGCGTCCGGGGTGCCCGGGGTCTTCTGGGCCACCAGCGCCAGGGCGCCGGTGACGAACGGGGTGGACATCGAGGTCCCGCTGTAGACCTGGTGGCCGCCGCCGGGCACCGCGGAGTCGATCTCAAGACCGGGGGCGAAGAGGTCGAGCACGGAGCCGTGGTTGGACCAGGGGGCGACGCTGTCGTCGTCGCCCGTCGCGCCCACCGTCACCGGCCCCGAGAAGCAGCCGGGAGCCCCGGCGCCGGGTACGCCCTCGTTCCCCGCGGCGGCCACGACGGCGACGCCCTTGGCGCGAAGGTCGTCGATCCGGCCCTTCATCGCCGCCAGTTCGGGTTCGGCGTCGCACGCTCCCTCGTAGAGGCCGCCGCCGAGGCTGAGGTTCACCGCGGCGACGTTCCTGCCGCCCTCCTTGAGCTTCGCGACGTGCTCCAGGGCGAGCAGGATCGTGGACTCGAACGCGGTCAGGCAGACCCCGCCCTCGTCGTCGCAGTCGTTGAGCCTGCTGAAGACCTGGATCGCCACGATGTCCGCGTCGGGCGCGACGGCGTGGGCGATCCCCGCCACGTGGGTGCCGTGGTCACACAGGTTGACCCCCTCGTGGACGCAGGCGGGGGTCTTCGCGTCGGCGGATCCCGGGTCGCTCGTCTGCCCGTTGGGGCACAGGGACTGCGCGCCCTCGTCCGTCGCGGAGAAGCAGACCTGCTCCACGACCTTGCCCCCGAAGTCGGGGTGGGCGGCGTCGATCCCGGTGTCGATGATCGCGATCGTCTGGCCCTGGCCCTTGGTCCCGGCGGCGTGCGCCTTGTCCGCGCCGATCACCTGCAAACTCGTGGCCAGCGAGCCCGCCGAGCTCAGGGATTCCAGCGACGTGGAGGAGTACGTGCGGTCGCGGCGGATGGAGAGGACGCGCGGGTCCTCGGCCAGCTTGGCGAGCGACTCACCGGTGCCCTCGACCACGATGAACGAGGTGTCCGCGGGTTCGAGGACGACCTCGGCGTCGGGCAGCTGCCGCGCCTCCCCGGCCACCGGCGCCGCCTCCGCGGGGGCCGCCAGCTCGACGATGACCCGGGCCCCGTCGTCGTCGGCGGCGAGTCCCGCCTCCAGCTTCGGCAGCGGAGTGGCCGGAGCCGGTGTGGCGGCGGGTGTCTCCTGGCCGCCCGTCTCCCCGGTTCCGTCGCCCGGGGTCGCCGGTGGGCTCTCGCTCGCGGAGACCGCTGGAGGCGCCGGTGGGTCCTCGGCGAGGGCGGGTACCGCGGGTGCGATGGTGAGAACCAACGCCATGGCCACGACAGCTCGAAGTCGCACACGTCCTCCGGGGGGATCAAACGGGCGTTTCGGAGTCTAAGCAGCCGTCTGCGCCGCGTGAATACTTTGCCCCACATTTGGAGGATCTTCGGAGAAAAGCTCGACCCCCCGCGGCGTAGCGCACACGGGGGGCCGAGTGGTCGAAATATTACTTGAGGCCGTTGGAGATGGCGGTGATCAGCTCACCGTTGGTGGTGTCGCCGCTGGTCTCCCAGAAGAACGCCCCGCCCAGACCCTGGTTCTTGGCGTAGGTCATCTTCCCGGTGATGGTGGCGGGGGTGTCGTAGCTCCACCAGTTGCCGTTGCAGAAGGCGTAGGCGGTGCCGCCGACGGTGCCGGTGGGCGGGCACTTGGTCTTGAGGACCTTGTAGTCCTCGATCCCGGCCTCGTAGGTGCCCTGGGCCGCGCCGGTGGCGGAACCGCCCGGGGCCGCCTGGGTCACGCCGGTCCAGCCTCGGCCGTAGAAGCCGATGCCCAGCAGCAGCTTGCTGGCCGGGATGCCCTTGGACTTGAACTTCTGGATCGCCGCGTCGGAGTTGAAGCCCGCCGTCGGGATGCCCGCGTAGGAGGTGAGGGGCGAGTGCGGAGCCGTCGGGCCCTGAGCGTTGAACGCGCCGAAGTAGTCGTACGTCATCGGCATGAGCCAGTTCAGGTTGTTGATGGCACCCGCGTAGTCGGCGACGTCGATCTTGCCGCCGTTGGAGCCGTCGGCCGTGGTCGCCGCGGTGACGAGGGCGTTGGGGCCGAACTTGGCGCGCAGCGCGGAGATGATGTTCTTGAAGGCGTTCGGGCCGCTGCTGTCACAGGTCAGGCCACAGGCGTTGGGGTACTCCCAGTCGACGTCGATGCCGTCGAACACGTCGGCCCAGCGCGGGTCCTCGACCAGGTTGTAGCAGGAGTCGGCGAACGCGGCCGGGTTCTGCGCGGCCTGGGTGAAGCCGCCGGACCAGGTCCAGCCGCCGAAGGACCAGATGACCTTGATGTTCGGGTAGGCCTTCTTCAGCTTGCGGAGCTGGTTGAAGCTGCCGCGCAGCGGCTGGTCCCAGGTGTCGGCCACGCCGTCGACGCTGTCGGCCGCGGTGTAGGCCTTCTCGTAGTCGGCGTAGGAGTCACCGATGGTGCACCGGCCGCCGGTGGTGTTGCCGAAGGCGTACAGGATGTGCGTCAGCTTCGACGCGGAGCCGTTCGTGACCAGGTTCTTCACGTGGAAGTTGCGGGCGTAGACGCCCCACTGGGTGAAGTATCCGACGATCTTCTTGCCGCCGGGAGGCTGGACGGTGGGGGTGACCGTCGGGGTCGGGGTCGGGGTTGGCGTGGGGGTGACCGTGGGCGTCGGGGTGGGGGTCGGGTTCGTGGGGCCGCCGGTGCAGGCGGCGCCGTTGAGCTTGCAGTTCAGCACGCTGGTAATGCCACCGGGCGCGCCGTTGAAACCGAAGCTCGTCGAGGCGCCCGCGGCGAGCGCGCCGTTCCACGCCTTGTTGACGAAGGTGTAGTGGTTGCCGCTCTTCGTCAGGTCGGCGTCCCAGGACGAGCTGATCGAGGTGCCGGCGGGGAGATCGAACTCGACCTTCCAGTTGGTCAGCGCGCTCGTCCCGGCCTTCACGACGACCTTGCCCTCGAAGCCGGAGCCCCAGTTCGAAGTCGTCGAGTAGGTCGCGGTGGCGGGTGTGGCGGCCGTCGCCGTGCCGATCCCCAGGGGAACCAGCAGCGCCGCTGCCGCAATGAAGGAGCCGATGGTAATTCGTCGCAAGGGTCGCTCCAGGTCAGAGAGTGCCAAGTCCCCGTATTCATAGGAAAGTTTCCTATTAGTTTCCAGAGCGTAGGTTCTCGTACGCCGACGGTCAATGCCTCGTTCGTGGATATAAGGCCGATTTAAGGTTTTCGGCTGGCCGGGTGGCGGCGCGGGTGCCGGAAGCATAGAGCGCGAAACGGGCCGGTCGCGTTGATCACGCGACCGGCCCGTTTCGGCCTGGTCCGCTGGGGAGAGTCCGGCGGCCCGGTCGGGCCCGGTCCGCGCGGGAGAGGCGACGGCTCGGTCAGGCCGTTTCGGCCTCCCTGCGCTCGCCCGGCCCGTCGGCCGCGGGCGCCTCCCGCACGATCTCCAGCCGCTCCCGTACGATCTCCTGCTCCGCGGCCTGGACGATCTCCACCGCGCGCTCGTCCGCGGCGGGTGCGAGCGCGCCCGGGTGGCGCAGCCAGAGGGTGCCCAGGGGCGGGACGCGCAGGGTGGCGGAGTACGGGAGACCGTGGCGAGGCTCCTCGGTCGCCTCGATGGTGCCGAGGTTGCCCACACCGCTACCCCAGTAGTCGTAGGCGTCGGTGTTGAGCACCTCCTCCCACGCGCCGGGGAAGGGCAGGCCGAGGCGGTAGTCCTCGTGCGGCGCGCCGGAGAGGTTGGCCACGCACGCCACCACCGAGCCGTCCTCGGCGTAGCGCAGGAAGGAGAACGCGTTACCCTGCGCGTCGTCGGCGTCGATCCAGCGGAAGCCGTCGGGGGAGGCGTCCACACTCCACAGGGCCGGAGACTCCCGGTAGACCCGGTTGAGGTCGCGGACCAGCCGCTGCACCCCCCGGTGCCCCTCGAAGTCGAGCACCCACCAGTCGAGCCCGCGCTCCTCCGACCACTCCGAGCCCTGGCCGAACTCGCCGCCCATGAACAGCAGCTGCTTGCCGGGATGGGCCCACATGAAGGCGAACAGCGCC
Source organism: Streptosporangium oxazolinicum (assembly GCF_039537505.1). Taxonomy (NCBI): domain Bacteria; kingdom Bacillati; phylum Actinomycetota; class Actinomycetes; order Streptosporangiales; family Streptosporangiaceae; genus Streptosporangium; species Streptosporangium oxazolinicum. Next base: position 727,510 of record NZ_BAABAQ010000003.1, on the reverse strand, counting down.
CGCAGGTTCGCGAACCGCTGCCACTCGTCGCCGGGCATCTTGCCGAGCAGCGACCCCTTGCCGTGCACCACCTCGTCGTGCGAGAGCGGCAGCACGAAGTTCTCCGAGTACGCGTACATCAGCGAGAACGTCATCTGGTGGTGGTGGTACTGGCGGAAGACCGGCTCGTGTTTGAGGTACGCGAGCGTGTCGTGCATCCAGCCCATGTTCCACTTGAACCCGAAGCCGAGCCCGCCCAGGTGCACCGGACGGGAGACGCCCGGCCACGCGGTCGACTCCTCGGCGACGGTGACGATGCCCGGCGCCTCCCGGTAGGCGACCGCGTTCATCTCCTTGAGGAACGCGACCGCGTCGAGGTTCTCCCTGCCGCCGTACTCGTTGGGCGTCCACTCGCCCTCGCGCCGCGAGTAGTCGAGGTAGAGCATCGAGGCGACCGCGTCGACGCGCAGCCCGTCGACGTGGAACTCACGCAGCCAGTACACCGCGTTGGCGACCAGGAAGTTGCGCACCTCCCTGCGGCCGAAGTCGAAGATGTAGGTGCCCCACTCGGGGTGCTCGCCCCGCCCGGGGTCGGCGTGCTCGTACAGCGGGGTGCCGTCGAACCTGGCCAGCGCCCAGTCGTCCATCGGGAAGTGCGCGGGCACCCAGTCGACCAGCACCCCGATGCCCGCCGCGTGCAGGCTGTCGACCAGGTGGCGGAAGTCGTCGGGGGAGCCGAAACGGGACGTCGGGGCGTAGTAGGACGTCACCTGGTAACCCCAGGAGCCGCCGAACGGGTGCTCGGCCACCGGCATCAGCTCCACGTGCGTGAACCCCATGTCCACCACGTAGTCGACCAGCTCGACGGCGAGTTCCCGGTACGACAGGCCGGGCCGCCACGAGCCGAGGTGCACCTCGTAGACGCTCATCGCCTCCCGCAGGGCGTCACCGTCCGCGCGGCGCCGCATCCACTCGTCGTCCCGCCAGGCGTACTCCGACCTCTCGATCACCGACGCGGTCGCGGGCGGCAGCTCGGTGCGCCGGGCCATCGGGTCGGCCTTGGCCCGCCAGACCCCGTCCGCGCCCAGGACGCTGAACTTGTAGCGGTCGCCGGGGCCGAGACCGGGGACGAAGAGCTCCCACACGCCCGACCTGCCGAGCGAGCGCATGGGGTACGCGCCGCCGTCCCAGTGGTTGAAGTCGCCGATGACCCGGACGCCGCGGGCGTTGGGCGCCCACACGGCGAAGGCCGTGCCGTCCACGTCCTCGTGCCGCATGACCCGCGCGCCGAGGACCTCCCAGAGCCGCTCGTGGCGCCCCTCGCCGATGAGGTGCAGGTCCACCTCGCCCAGGGTGGGCCAGTGCCGGTAGGGGTCGGTGGTCTCGTACGGCTCGGCGTCGGCGTAGGTGATCCGGAGCCGGTAGTCGGGGATCTTGTCGACTCCGGGCAGGGTCACCGCGAACACACCGTGGGCCACGTGGCTCATGTCGTGGGCCCTGCCGTCCACGAGCGCCTGGACCTTCCGCGCCAGCGGGCGCAGCGTCCGGATCGTCACGCCCTCGGGACCCAGGTGCGCCCCGAGGATCGAGTGCGGATCATGGTGCGCTCCGCCCGCGAGCCGGTCCAGGTCCTGGTGCGCGTTCATGGCTCACTCCCGTAGATCGATAGCCCCTACCTTGCCCTAATCGGGTGACCGAACCCATGCCCATGTCCGCTATCACCATGCGTGTTCGGAAAACGTGCGGATCTGAGCGAGACAAAAGTCACGATTGTCGGGTATGTGGGGGCTCCATCACAACACCGTTCGCCGACCGTATCCGATCATGGGCGGCGTCGTACGCGGGTTCCGGCCGGTGCCGGGCGACCGCGTCGCCGGGCCCACCGGGAACGGCCGGGAACGGCGGGAAACGGCCGGTCAGTACGGGTTCTTGGCGGTGACGTCGCGGGGGGTGATGCGGAACCCCTGCCAGTGGCTCGGCATGGGGTCGGCGTCCTCGTCGCGGGGGACGTGGTGGAAGCCGACGTTGACCCACAGGACCGGGTCGGCGAGCCGCTCCCCGTTGACGTAGCGGTCGACGGACCTGGCGCACCGGGGGGACGGGTTCACCGTCGCGAGGCGCTCGCAGGAGCGGTAGTCGGTGACGTAGAGATCGGCCCGGGTGAAGGCCTCGTCGGCGGGACCCCGGTACTGGGCGGTGTCGGAGTTGTTGATCTCCCAGGAGACGCGGTGTCCGTCGGCGTTGCGCACCTTCCTGTCGACCACCCGCCACCAGCGCATCGGCCTGCTGACGGACTTGGCCTCCGCCGCGAACGCCGTCCGCTGGATCTTCCGGCTCGCGGTGCCGGAGCCGCTGAAGTCGTACTGCTCCACGACGTCGTCCGCCCGGCCCGCCACGTCGAAGTCCAGGCGCCAGAAGATGTTGTGGGTGTGGCTCGCCTCGAACCCGCTCTGGCCCACCCCGATGGGCCAGCCGTGCTCGGGCGTGGTGGTGAACCCGGCCAGCGAGCCGGTGGCCCCCACGCGCGGGGTGATCGCGCCGTCGTCGGAGAAGGCCCATTCGGCCAGGTAGGTGTACCAGCCGACCTGGAAGGCGGCGAACACCACCAGGTCACGCCCCTGCGCCGTCACGTTCAGCTGGTCGGGGAGCGCCTTCAGGTGCGCGTGGCCGCGCGCCCTGGTCGTCACGCAGACGAACTGCTCGCGGCGCTCGCCGAGCGGGCAGTCGGCGGCCCGCAGCGGGATGGCGGTGTAGCCCAGCGACCCGATGTCGTGGTAGCGGGGCCGGCCCCTGTCGTACGGCACGTGGATCTGGGCCAGCGAGGTGCTGCGCAGCACGGTGATCGGCCGCTGGCCCCTCGGGGTGTAGACGATCCTGGTCAGGGTGAGGCCCTCGACGTTGCGCATCTCCCAGCAGAGCTGCCAGCGCGCCCCGTTGGGCAGGGTCTTGTCGACGCGGTACGGCGCGTTGCAGGGAGCCGCCGGAGGCCGCGCGGCGGTCCCCGGCGCCGTCGCCTCCGCTGTGGCGCGGGGTGGTGGAGGCGCGCTGGACGACGTCGACGACATGGGCGGCGGCAGCGGCGGTATGGGCGCGCCGGGTGCGGAGGGCGGTGCGGCGAGCCCTCCGGCGAGCAGGGCGCAGGAGAGGGTGAGGCGGAGGAACACGGGCTACCACTCCAGGGTGTGGATCTTCTTGGCGGACAGGTCGACGACCATCCGGCTGGTGTCCAGCCAGGTGCCGTCGGGCAGCCGGACGAACAGCCGCAGGCACCGGTGGACCTCGCACTCCCGGGCGGGCCCGCTCTCACCGGACGGGACGAAGATCAACCCGCGCAGCCCCAGCTCCGCCGCCGACCTCAGCGACCCGCCCCCGGCCTTGGCGTACGCCTCGCGCACGGTCTTGCCGTATCCCGGGTGGGAGAGCAGGAGTCCGGCGGCCGTCGTCTCCTCCTCCTTGGAGGGCGGTGGCTGCACCCCCCGCGCCACGGTCTCCCGTACGACCTCGCCCCGGCCGAGGTCGACGGTCCGCACGATGAGCCTGTCACTGCCGTAGTCGTAGAGGTACGCATCGGCGCGGCGGCGGTCGGGGGAGGAGTCCTTGTCGTCGTCGCGCTCCACGTAGAGCAGCTTGATCCGCCCGGCGGCCAGGTGCGATCTGGACCCCGCAGAGGCGATCGTGGTGGCCTGGGCGACCTCCTGGCCGGTCAGCGGGTCCTCCAGCGCGGGCACCCGCAGGATGGACCCCGCGGCCCGCGACCCCTGCTCGCCGGAGACGAACAGCGCCGCCCCGGCGACGACGGCCACCCCCGCCCCCGCGACCGCCATCATCATCAGTCTTCGCCCCATGAGCGCCCTCTTTACTCACCGTTGACTTTTCCCTGCGAAGAGTAGCGATCGGAGAGTGTCCCGGCGGGTCCAAAGGCGTATTGCACTTTTGGTGGGTGTTGTTGTGGTTTAGGGGCTTTAGTCCGGATTTTGGGCCGCGAAAGCCGGGCTGGCCCCCGAGGACGCTCGGCGCCTTTCGTCCGAGGTGGGGGCCGTCGCCTCAGGTTCGCGGCGCCGCGAGGGTGTGACGGCCGGAGCCGCTGGTGGGGCGACGGTTTTCCTTCGGTATTGCTTGCGTAATTCGGATAGGTTACGCCGCTAGTTTGCTCCTTGACGGATATCAACCCTCTAGCGAAGATTCTTGCCGATAGCGCACTTATTTCCAGGTGCCCCCCTACCTGAGACGTGCGCCAACTGGAGGAATCTTTCATGAGGAGCTCCCTCACCGGCAGGAGAGCCGGCCGCGCCGCGGTCATGCTCGCCCTGCCCCTCGCCCTCAGCCTCAGCTCGATGCCCGTCCTCGCCGACCCGGCCCCGCCGGTCAGCGAGGTCGCCCCCGACCGGCAGTCCAGCACCGAGCAGAACGGTGTGGCGCTGCTGCGCGTCATCGTTCCCGACCAGGCGGCCGTCGACCGGCTCACCTCCCTGGACGTCGACCTCGCGGAGTACAAGAAGTCCGTCGAGGGCGGCCTCGAGGTCCACGCCGTGCTGAGCCCCCCGGAGGCCCAGCGGCTGCGTGACCTCGGCTTCGACGTACGCGGCCCCATCTCCGACCAGAGTGACGTCGCCGAGAACAGGGCGGAACGGCGGGAGGCGCTCAAGGAGGCCGCGGAGGCGGCGGCGGAGGTCGACACGCTGACCCCGCTCCGCGCCGAGTGGTTCACCAGCCTCGACGACCAGCGCTTCCTGTCGGTGGAGGTGAAGTCGAGCGCCGTCGACGCGGAGACCGTGCTCACCGCCACCTGGGACAGCGGCAGGAAGACGCCCCCGGACTCGGGCGGCACCACGACGATGTCGCGCTTCACCGACGCCGGCCAGTACATGTACCACCGGTTCAGCTCGCCGCTCTCCCTCACCGCGATCCCCACCAAGGTCACGATCACGAGCAACCGCGGCGGCTCGGTCACGGTCCCGGTGACCAAGTGGCTGGGCTCCCCGCGCAAGGCGCCGAAGCCCCACTACGTCGCGGACTTCGTCGACCGCTACATGGACCCCACCGAGCTCACCGGCAGGATCACCGCCCTCGCCGCAGAGTTCCCGAAGATCAGCCAGATCGTCAACCTGCCCCACAAGACGAACGGTTACCGCCGGGCGGCGCAGGCGCAGTTCGGCACGGTCGCGGCGAGCACGTTCTACGTGAGCTCGAAGACGTACGGGCACGAGGGCGGCAACGACATCAGCCTCGCCCTGGTGAAGCCCGACGCCGCCTCCAGCCCGCTGGGCGTCTCGGTGAGCGGCAAGGACGTCGTGGTCAACCTCGGCACGGACGCGTCCTCCGCGATCAGCAGCACCGCCCTCCAGGTGGTGGAGGCGCTCAACGGCAACACCGCGTCGTCGGCGCTCCTGAGCGCCGCCACCTACCGGGGCAACGCCGGTACCGGTCTCGTCGACGCGGCGGCGGCGACGAAGCTGACCGACAACCTGAAGGCGCCGGCGACCATCTCGCGCGACCCGTTCCAGATGAAGGCGCTGCGCATCGGCAAGCAGCGCGACGGGTCGAAGACCGGTGTGTTCCTCTACTGCCAGGAGCACGCCCGCGAATGGGTGACCCCGCTGGTCTGCCTGGAGACCGCCGAGCGGCTCCTGCGCAACTACGCCCGCGACGGCCGGACCAAGAAGCTCGTCGACGACCTCGACATCTTCATCCTGCCCACGTCCAACCCCGACGGCGGGCACTACAGCATGTACGACTACAACATGCAGCGCCGCAACCTGACCAACCACTGCCCGGCCAACGCGGCGGACCCGGCGCGGCGCAACTCCTGGGGGGTGGACCTGAACCGCAACTTCTCGGTCGGTTCCATCTTCGACGGCTACAGCGGCGCCTCGACCACCTGCACCAGCGACACCTTCGCGGGCCCGGCCGAGCTGTCGGAGCCGGAGGCGCGCAACGAGGTCTGGCTCACCACCCAGTACCCGAACATCAAGTTCGCGATGAACACGCACTCCTACGGCGGCTACTTCATGTGGCCTCCGGGCGCGTACAAGGCCGCCGGGCGCGAGCTGCTGCCCCGGGTCGACTACGGCACGGAGAACTTCTTCTGGGACGCCTCCGACCACATCCTCTCCGCGGTCCAGTCGTGGCGCGGTACCGGGATCTGGCCGGGTCGCACCGGTCCGGTGCCCGACGTGCTGTACTCCGCGGCCGGTAACAGCGCCGACGAACACTGGTACAACCGGGGCATCATCGGCTGGGACTTCGAGGTCGGCGCGGACGTCTACGACCCGGCGACCAAGCAGTTCCGGGCGGTCGGCTTCCAGCCGGACTTCGCGGAGGGACACGAGGAGGCGATGGAGTTCGCCAGCGGTCAGATCGGCATCCTGGAGATCGCCCGGTCCTTCGCCGACGACAGGGACAGTCCTAAGTCGGAGCTGAAGAAGACCGGCTGGACCACCACCTCCTCCACGTTCACCTTCGCGACCGACGAGCCCGCCAACGTGTACTACACGCTGGACGGCAGCCGCCCGACGCTGAGCTCCACCAAGCTCGCCGCCGCCGGGACGCGCGAGGGCGCGCAGCAGATCACGGTCACCAAGGACACCGAGGTGCGCTGGTTCGCCGTCGACATCGCCGGGAACGTGGAGAACGGCTACCGGCCGGACGGCCACGGCAACAACTACCGCAAGGAGAAGGTGAAGATCACCAAGACTCCCTGATCCTTACTTGCGGGTCTGCTGGTTTGCACGTTCGCGGGTCCGCAGGTCCGCAGGTCCGTGGGTCCGTGGGTTCGCGGGTCCACACGCTCGTACGCACGCTCGCTCGCGAGTCCGCACGTTCGCGCGGCCGCCGGTCCACCGACCGGCGGCCGTCGCCGCTCGTGGCGAGGGCAGTGGCTTCCACGGCGAGACCCGGGCCGGTCATCGTCCCGCCCGGATCGCCTCTGCCGCCCACCTGCCCGTTCACCCGCCCACTCGTCTGTCCACCCGTTCGCACATCAGCCCCCGTTCTCCTGCCCGCCCACTCGGCCGCCCGTTTGTCCGGGGGCCTTCCCCGCCGGGGTGCCTCACCCGTCCGTTCGAAGCACGTTCGCCCCAGGCGCGTCCGGTAGGAGGTCCCACTCCTCCCAGGAGATCTCCCTGCCCGGCCAGCGCACCGAGGCGTACGGCCACGCCTCGTCCAGCCAGGCGCGGACCACCGGCTCCAGCTCCTCCTCCAGGCCCGTGCCCTCCTCGTCGGCCCGTACCCAGAACGACACGTCGGCGTCGGCCCCTCGCCGCTCCGGAGGATCGACATAGACGCACCCGAGCAGGCGGGACCCGTCGGGACTCATGACCGCGTAGTTGAAGGACCTGCGCAGCAGGGCCTCCTTCTGGTGCCAGGCCAGGTCGATCAGGTTCTCCTCCAGCGTCATGTCGCCGAGTGGCCAGCCACCCCACAGCGGGAAGCGTTCCCGCAGCCGGGTCGCGCTGCTCATCACGGCGTCGAAGTCGCGCACCGCGTCGTGAATCGTGATGGGCCGGATGTGGAACCTCTCGTGTCTCACGCCCGGGGGGATCTCGTGGGTTCTCGGCAGGAACGGCATGCGGACCACCCTGACGTGCCTGTCTTGGCACCCGCTGAACTCCCGCTTGCCCGCGTACCGGGGGCCGGGCCGTCCGGTGGTCCGGGGCACCGTGACCACACGGAACGCAGGGAACGCCTGGAACGCCCGGTTCCCTCACGGGCCGAAGACGACGTCGATCGTCATCTCCTCGTCGCCCGGTGTGCCGGAGACCTCGATGGTCACGCCCGTCCATCCGCCCCCGGGCAGGTTCAGCGCCGGTGAGGTGTCCCTGCCGATCCTCGCGTTGCCCTGCGAGGGGTAGAGGTCGCCCGCGTCGCCCCTGTTACCGAGGCTGCCGAGCCTGGCGAGCTGGCGGAGACCGTCGGCCTGCATCAGCTCGATCGCCAGGCGCCGCTCGTCGTCGACGTTGGGAACGGCCTCGTCCACGACGTAGGCCGCGATGCCCTGGTCGGGCAGGAACTCGTCCTGCCCCCGTCGGCGGCGGTATTCGACAACGACGTACTGCGTGTCCTTCATCGTCCGGTCGTTGTGGACGACGACGAAGTCACCGCCCTCGGCCGTCGGCCGGAGCGTGATGCCGTGGGTGGTCTCGGTGACCAGGCGCGGGGTGACCCAGTCGTGGAACATGCGCAGCATGCTGGTCGGGAAAACGGGCGTGACGCCGTTGTTGCCCCACGAGCCCGCCGCCATCAGGCAGAAGTTGCCCAGCCCGTGTGACGTGGAGCCGGTCTGCGCCCGGTCGGTGTCGTAATAGTCGGCCCAACGCGCCGCCAGGTGCCCCCACTCGTGGGCGCAGACGCCGACGTTGCAGTCCTCGGGCACGGTCAGGAAGGTGCTCACCTGGAGGCCGGGCCCCACCGTGATCGGCTGCTCCCCGACGGTCCACTTCAGGCTCCAGATGAACCGCAGCCCGGCGGCGTCGGAGAAGGTCTCGGCGCCCGGACCGGCGTGCACGACGAACAGCGCGGTGACCCGGTTCTCGTCGAGCACGTCGTAGGAGGGGTCGAAGTCGACGCCCGCCTCCAGGGCGGCCAGCACGGCGTCGCGCGCCATGCCCTGGGCGTTACGCGGGAAGTTCCGCTCGTCCATCCCCGACTTGTCGTTGGCGTAGAAGGCCAGCGTCTGTGGCAGCCGGAACCAGCCGAACACCTCGCCCCGCACGTCGATGCCCCGCGCGCCGGAGCCGTTTTCGGAGCCGTCGTCGAAGCCGCTGACCTTCCGGTAGAAGTCGCGCATGCTGCCCGCCTGGGTGCCGAACAGCAGCTGTTCGAAGTGCTCCGCGTCGTGTGCCGGGTCGTGCGGCCGGTCGTCGAAGTCGACCAGCAGCACCAGGGTCCTGATGACGCCCCTGAGCTTCTTGGGCGGCCGGTTGATCAGACTCGCGTCGCGGGCCCGCGGGATGACGGTGCCGTCGTCCAGGCCCGCCGCGCGCGGCCCGCGCCGCTCGGAGCGCCACACCGCGTAGTAGTCCTCGAACGGGAGGTGCTCGGGCAGGAGCCGGGCGGCTTTCAGCTCGTGGAAGCGGGTTTCCAGCTTGTCCAGCGCGTCTGGCGCCAGTGGAACGAAGTGCATGATGTCCCCTCATCGTCCTTCCTTCCTGCGAAGGTAGGACTGATAGGGATTCGTGTCGTGAGTATCCCCTACTCAACAAACCGGCGTACTCAACGGGCCGGTGTTCTCAACAGGCCGGTGTACTCAACGGGCCGGTGACCGAGGTGGTCCGCGCGGTGTCCCGGGCACCCGGTGACGACCGGCTCCGCCGGGAGAGGCGGGAGGACCGGTTCCACCGGGTGCCGAGGTGTTTCCCGGGAGGTGCCGGAGGTCAGCCGCAGGGCGAGCCGTTGAGGGTGAACGAGCCGGGGGCGGTGTTGGTGCCGCTGTAGGAGCCGTTGAAACCGATCCCGGCGGACTGCCCGGGGTTCAGCGTGCCGTTGTAGGCGGCGTTGCGGCCGGTCACGACCTGGCCGGACTGTGACCAGGTGGCGCTCCAGCCCTGGGTGACCCGCTGGTTCCCGGGGAAGGTGAACCTCAGCTCCCAGCCGTTGATCGCCGAGGTGCCGGTGTTGGTGACGGACAGGTTGGCGGTGAAACCGGTGTCCCAGCTGTTGGCGCTGTAGGTCACCCGGCAGGAGGCGGGGCCGGGCGTCGGGGTGGGCGTGGGGGTCGGGGTGGGCGTCGGGGTGGGAGTGGGGGTGGGGGTGGGGGTGTTCAGGCCGAAGAACTGGATCGCGGACTCGGCCATCCCGCTCTGCGGCAGGTTGTGCCCGACGCCCGGCAGGCTGTAGGACTCGACCTTGACGGTGCCCGTGGAGTCGGCGTAGCGGCTGCGGTTCCAGCCCGCCCGGGGGGTGTCGGTGGAGGTCGGGGTCTGGCTCAGGCCGTGGACGTTGGTCCACTGCTTGACCGCCTCGCCCAGGTTCGGATAGCGCAGGGTGGAGTCCTCGGTGCCGTGCCACAGCTGGACGCGGGGCCGGGCGCCGGTGTATCCGGGGTAGGCGGCCCGGACCAGGTTGCCCCACTCCTGGGGGGTCCTGATGATCGTGCCGTTGGCGCACTCGCTGTTCCATCCCGAGGCGCTGGCGAAGCAGCCGAAGGGTACGCCCATGAAGGCCGCTCCGGCCTTGAACACGTCCGGGTACAGGCCCAGCAGGACCTCGGTCATCATCGCGCCGGAGGAGGCACCCGTCACGTAGACCCGCGAGGGGTCACCGTTGTGGCGTTGCTGGACGTAGGTCACCATGGACATGAGCCCGACCGGGTCGCTCCCGCCGCCGCGCCTGAGCGCCTCGGGGGAGGAGACGTCGAAGCAGTTCCCGCTCCGGGTGGCCGACGGGTAGATCACGATGAACCCGTACTGGTCGGCGAGCGAGGCGAACTGCGTGCCGGAGTGGAAGGCCGGGCCCGAACCGGTGCAGTAGTGCACCGCCAGCAGGATGGCGGGCCGGGGCGCCACCCGGTCGGGGACGTAGAGGTGCATCCGCAGATTGCTGGGGTTCGTCCCGAAACCGGTGACCTCCACCAAAGAGGCGGAGGACGCGGGTGAGGTCGTCAGCGCCAGGCCGAGCAGGAGGGGAAGGGCCGCGCACACCGCTCGCAGGGCCGTTCTCATCCGACCGTTCCCCGGTCCCGGCCGGGCCCGGCGGGGAACATCGCTGTCGGACATCGTCGATCTCCTCTCGGCTACGGCCGATCGCCGGGACTCCCTGACCGTCGCGGCCCCGGCGTTCGGCGCCTCATGCTTGTCGCCGAAAGTTAAAGTTGTTTGCCGAAATTTTCAATCACCGGGTCGGGGATGCGGGTACGCGCCCGGCGCGCTCCTTCCTCTCCACGAGGTTTTCTCACAGGTGGGAAACACCTTCGGCATCGGAAGCGGCCGAGCCGCCCTCGTGCCGTTCGGTGAAAGTTTCCATCCTCCGGGTTCCCGGTCCCGGACGCTCTGGCCCGCCGGAGGGTCAGCCAGGAGCCCGCCGGGCCGGAGGGTCAGCGGTCGCTCCACCTGATCTCGTAGGGCCCGAGGGTGAACTCCCTGCCGTCCACGGTCGTGGTGACCTCCGTCTTGGCGGTGTTGACCATCACCAGTCGCCGGGGTTGCGCGAGCACCCGGACCCCGGGGTCGGAGGAGGTGACCTCCTCCAGCTCGGCTCCGGCCGGGAACCAGGTGGTGAAGTCGCTCACCAGCTTGCCGGTGGGCAGCGTGGCGCCGGTTCGCGGGTCCCACATGCACCCCTGGCAGGTGCCCTCCTTGGCCTGCGGATTCCAGTACAGCGCCGTGGTGGCGCCGCTCTTGGCGAACTCGATCATCGAGGCGGCCTGGACGGCGAGTCGCATCGGCTCGGGCCACGTGGTGTTGTCCTCGGGGACGAAGTACCACTCCGACCACCAGACCGGCATGTCGCCGGTCCTCTCACGTAGCCAGGTGGTGACCGCGCTGAACTTGCTCAGCGCTCCGAACGCGTCGGGCAGCATCTCGTGGGCGTCGGTCAGCGAGGCGCCGTCGACCACGACGAAGTCGGCGCCCTTCTTGTTCTTGAACCAGTACTCGAAGGCGTCCAGGGCGTTCTGGTTGACGACCCCCCACGCCCCCCGCAGCTCGGACTTGCCCGTCCTGTTGCTGTCGAAGCCGAGATAGGGGCCGCCGACCATGGCGTCGGGCCTGGCCGCCTTCACCGCGTCGTAGACCTTGTTGTAGAGCGTGGTGTAGCCCTTGAAGTCCGCGGGCTTGGAGTGGTCCTTCCAGAAGCCTTTGAACTCGTTCCAGACCATGAAGTACTTGACGTCGCGATACTTGGTGGCGACGGCCGCCGACAGCTTGGCGAAGTCGTCGAAGTGCCGGGGGTAGGGGGCGTCCTCCAGGTGCTCGTCCCAGCCCACGTCCGAGGTCGGGCCCTCGGGGCCGCCCTTCATCCAGTCGGGGGCGCAGCAGAGCGTCATGACCTGTGTGCCGCCGGACCGTTTCATGAGGTTCGTCCGGCTGTCGAGGTCCTCCCAGTAGAACTCCCGAGGGCGGGGCTGGGGGTTGAGTGCTCCGAACCCCATGATGTGCTGGTTCTGCAGCATCGGGGTTCCGGCGAGGGCCCCGGCCACGACCTGCTCGAACTCCGGGGTGACGTTGTTGGCGCTCACCCCGGTGTGGGTGAACCCCCAGCGAGGCCACGCGGGGTCGACCGGCGGCGCCTCCCGAATCGTGGTGCCGGGTGCGGCGGGCGAGGCGGCGGCGGACTGCCGTACGACGGGAACGGCCTGGTCCGAGCTGTCGCCGGAGGAACAGCCCGCCGCCACCAGCGCCATCGCGACGATCCCCGCCACCGAGGCGACGACCCGGCCGGGACGCCGCCGTGCGGATCCCCCACTACCTGATGACACCTGACACCCACCCGATCTTCGGCATCCACTTTGCGCAGAGCGTTCCACAGGCCGTGTAAGAGCGTCGTACAGGAACGCGGTTCACAGGTAAGCGTTATGGCCGACCTGCGGAAACTCCCTGCGGGATCCCGGTGCCGACGAGCGTGCGCCGGTGCCGGGACCGGCGTACGTCACCCCCGGCCCGCGGACACCGGAACGTCGAGGGGCTGTGTGACCTTGCCCACGCTCATGACTTGTGCGGATTTGTACGCATAACACCGACGGCTGACTCCCTAGGGTCTGCGGTGTCCAGAAAGAGTGACACGGCGGAACCAAGGTGGAGATCCTCATGAATGCGTTTGAAAAGGTCAACAGTCGGCGTATCTCCTGGCGGCACGTGATGGGCCGCGCGGCGGTGGGCGCGGCGGCGGTGGCGCTGGCCACCGGCGCGGTGGCGGTGCCCGCCGAGGCGGCGACCGCACCCACGGCCGCGATCACCGGTGAGGCGACCGGCCAGGGCGTTCAAAGCGTTCAGGTGAAGAAGTACTACTTCGCCGCCGGGCTCCTGGGCAGGAACGAGGTGCCGGAACCGGGCAAGAAGGTGAACGACCGGGACGGCCTGGCGGTCGCGAAGTTCCGCATCCAGGGGAACCGCTTCTACTACTTCGTCCAGTGGAAGAGGACCGCCAAGCCCAGCGCCTTCCACATCCACAGGGGCAAGGCGGGCACGAACGGCCCCGTCGTCATCGACCTGCTGTCCAATGGCAGGATCCGCGGCAACACGAGCTTCGGCTCCGTCGTCGTCAAGGACTCCAGCCTGCTCAGGGGCATCAAGAGCAACCCGAAGAACTGGTACGCCAACCTGCACACCAAGCAGTTCCCCGACGGCGCGGTCCGCGGCCAGCTCACCAAGGGCGGCCGCTGGTAGCTCACCGGCCTCTGGTCACCCGCCCCCACCGGACTCCACCGCGCATCCGGCGCCGGGCGGTGGGACGAAGGACGGGGCGGTGGCCCGCTGGGACCCGGTGCCCCCGGCTGCTTCCCGGCGGGACGCCCGGCAGCCCCGCCTCAGCCGTAGACGTGCTCCAGGTCGGCGTCCGGGGCGTGCATCAGGGGGCCGTAGTGCTCGGCGAACAGCTTGGCGACCAGCTCGCCCCGGCTGGTGACGCCGAACTTGGCGAAGATCGCCTTGAGGTGATGGCGCACCGTGTGGGCGGACAGGTGCAGCTCCGCGGCGATGTCGGCGGTCGGCAGGCCGCGGGCGACGCACTGGGTGATCTGCTGCTCGCGCGGGGTCAGGCAGTACGCCTCGACGATGATCGGGGCGATCTGCGCGGAGTTCGCCGGTTCCAGGACCACCGCCACCGGGCCGGGCTCACCGGCGGGGCTGCGCAGGCACGAGGCGTGCACCACGAGCCAGCGGCCCGAACCGCCCCGCAGCCGGGCCGCCGCCGGTCCGGGGTCGTGACCGGCCGCGACCGATCGGGCGCGGGCCACGACCGACTGCACGGTGGCCATCGGCAGCGGGCTCTGCGGGCGATCCCAGCGTGGTCCGGTGAGCTCGTCCAGCCAGCGTTCGGCGTGCGTGTCCAGTGAGATGATCTGCCCGGACTCGTCGAACAGCGCGGTGCCGGGCGCCTCGGTGACGGTCGGTGGCGCGTCCTCGGTCGTCGCGATGGCCAGTTCGGCGAGTCCGAGGGCGAGCTCCGGGCCCATCGCGGTGACCTGCCTGACGTCGCGTTCGGTGAACGGGGGCCGGCCGCTGTCGCGGAAGAGGTCCACCACTCCCCAGGTGCGCTCGCCGATCCGGAACGCCGCGCGCAGGTTGTCGCCGTAGCCCTGGGGCCGCATGAACTCGCGGTAGCGCAGGCTGCGCCCGGGGAAACCGCCGGTGGCCAGGCCCAGGGTGCCGCCGCCGCTGCGGCTGCGCGCGACGTCGCGGAACAGCAGGATGTCCTCGCTGCCGTACTCCCGTCGCCAGTATCCCTCGCAGTGGACGGGCTCGATGTTCTCGACCCGGAGCGGTGAGATGGGCAGCACCGTGGTGGGGTCGGTGCCGAACCACGCCGCCGCGTCGAAGGGCGTCACCCGGCGCAACCGCTCCGACGCCGCGGCGAACAGCTCACCGCCACGGCCTGCCGCGCCGGATTCGCGGCGCTCTCCGGGCCGTTCGGTGGACATCGTCATACGGCGATGCTGTCACACGGGAGCGGCGGCACACCTCCCCCGAATGAGGGACCCCGGAGCACGTGGACCGGCGTTCCGGGGGATGCGCGGGGCGCGCGGTCCCGGCCAGGCTGATGGACAGGCCGATGGGCAACGGGCCGCACGGCCGTGACGGCCGGTGCTTCGGGTGCCGTACCGGCATGCTCCTGTACGGCTCTCCCGTCCTCCTTCCCGCGCCCGACCGGTACGTCCGGCACGTCCGCGGCGCGGGATCTATGTCGTAAATCACATTGAATCCAGCTAAAAGAGAGTTTCTGATCATGTCTTTCTCATCGCCCGTGATGGATCTCGACGAGCTCGAACACGTGCTCGACGGCGCCCTGGTCCGTCCCTCCTCGCCCGGCTGGGACGCGGCGCGGGCCGCCTGGCAGCTCGCCGTCGACCAGCGGCCGTACGCCGTCGTGCTGGCGGCCTCCGCCCGCGACGTCGTGGCCACCGTCGAGGCGGCGGCGAGGCTCGGCCTGCGGGTCGCGCCGCAGGCGACCGGGCACAACGCCGCCCCCCTCGGACCGCTCGGCAGGACGATCCTGCTGCGTACGTCGGCGATGCGAGGGGTCGAGATCGACGCCGGGCGTCAGGTCGCCAGGGTCGAGGCCGGCGCGCTGTGGGCGGACGTCACCGCGGCGGCGGCCGTCCACGGCCTGACCGGGCTCGCCGGTTCGGCCCCCGACGTCGGGGTCGTCGGGTACACCCTCGGCGGCGGGTTGTCGTGGTTCGCCCGGCTGCACGGCCTGGCGGCCAACCACGTGCTGTCGGCGGACATCGTCACCGCCGACGGTGAGCCGCGCACGATCGACGCGACGCGCGACGCCGCCCTGTTCTGGGCCATCCGCGGCGGCGGGGGCGGCTTCGGGGTGGTCACCGCCCTGGAGTTCCGGCTGTTCCCGATCACCGAGGTCCACGCTGGCATGCTGCTGTGGCCGATCGAGCGCGCCGCCGAGGTCCTGGGCGCCTGGTGGGAGTGGGCGAGGTCGGTGCCGGAGACGGTGACCTCGCTGGGCAGGCTGCTGCGGCTCCCGCCGATCCCGCAGATCCCCGAGCCGCTCCGCGGGCGCTCCTTCGTCGCCGTCGAGGCGGCGTGCCTGCTGGACCCCGCCACGGCCGATCTCCTGCTCGCCCCGCTGCGCGCGCTCGGCCCCGAGATGGACACCGTCCGCCCGACCCCGATCACCGAGCTGGGCGCGCTGCACATGGACCCCCAGGAACCGACCCCGGTCACCGGCGACGGTCTCCAGCTGGCCGGGTTCCCGCCCGCCGCCCTGGAGGCCCTGCTGCGCGTCGCGGGCCCGGGGGCGGACGTCCCGCTGCTCACCATCGAGCTGCGCCATCTCGGCGGGGCACTCGCCTACGGGCAGCAGGGCGGCGGCGCGGTCTCCGGCATGGACGCCGCGATCGCCGTGTTCTCCGGCGGGATCACCCCGGACGCGGACGCGGCGGCCGCCGTGCACGTCGCCCTCGACGAGGTGGGCGCCGCCCTCGCCCCCTGGAGGGCCGAGACCGCCTACCGCAACTTCACCGAACGGTCCGGGCCGAGGTTCGACCGCCTGGAGACCCACATCAGACTGCAGAGGATCAAGGCCGCCTACGACCCCGCCGACCTGATCCACGCCAACCACCCCGTCACGCCGGCCGGCTAGGACTCCGGAACGTGCTCGGGGGGCGCCCAGGCCCGAGCCGGAACGCGGCGATCCGCCTGGGGTTCACCGTGACGCGGGGGTCAGTCCTCCGCGTCGCGGACCAGGAGCGCGATCTGTACCCGGTTCTCGACCGCCAGCTTGGCGAACAGGTTGCCCGTGTGTGCCTTGACGGTCGCGACGCTGATGTGCAGCCGCTGGGCGATCTCAGGGTTGCCCAGCCCGTCCGCGATGGCCCGAGCGGTTTCGAGTTCTCGTTCGGTCAGCGTGGACAGCTGTCTCCGTGCGGCCTCGCGGGACGAGTCGCGAGCGTGGGAGGACCGAGGGCCGGTGGCAGCGGCGATCACCCGTGCCGTGACCGCCGGGGACAGCGCGGGGTCGCCGTCCGCGACGGCCCGCACCGCGTCGAGAATCCGCGGCGGCGGGGTGTCCTTGAGGACGAACCCGAGCGCTCCGGCGCGCAGTGCGCCGAGCACCAGATCGTCGGAGTCGAACGTGGTCAGCATGAGCACCCCCGGCGGTGCCGGTCGGGTGAGGAGTTCCCGGGTCGCGCTGAGACCGTCACGACCGGGCATCCGCACGTCCATCAGCACGACGTCCGGCCGCTGCTCGTCCACCACGGTGATCGCGGCGTCCCCGTCGGCCGCCTCCGCGACGACGATCAGGTCCGGTTCGCCGTCGATGATGAGCCGAAGCGCCATTCGCACCAGCTGGTCGTCGTCGACGATGACGACACGCACCGGCTCCCGTTCGCTGTCCACTCACGGTCTCTTTTCGTCGATGGGGTTCGGCCAGGGCAGTTGGGCGGTGAGGTCGTATCCGTTGCCGGGGGTGGGATGGTGGTCGAGTTTCCCACCGGCGAGGTCGATTCGTTCGGCGAGGCCGAGCAGGCCGAATCCCGATGCCGGTGGTCGCCCGGGTTTCGCGGTGGCCGGGGAGTTGCGGACGCCGACGGTGAGTTCGCCGCCCGCTGTCCCTTCGAGGGTGATGTGTACGTGTGCGCCCGGGGCGTGTTTGGCGGCGTTGGTCAGTCCTTCCTGGACGACCCGGTAGCAGGTTCGCCCGACGACGTCGGGCGGGGTTCCCGTCACCGTGGTGGTGAGCGTGACGTCCAGCCCGGAGGCGCGGGCGTCGGCCACCAGGGCGGGGATTCGATCGAGGGAGGGTTGTGGTGGTTCCGGGTGGCCCGGGTCGGCCCGGAGCACACCGAGGACATCCCGTAGTTCTTCCAGGGCTTGGTGGGAGCCGTCGGCGATGCCGCGGGCCAGCACGCGGCTTTCCTCGGCCGTGAGGTCGCCGCGGTGGTCCAGCACTCCGGCCTGCATGGCGACCAGGGAGATCCGGTGCGCGAGCACGTCGTGCATCTCGCGGGCGATCCGGTTGCGTTCCAGGGCCCGTGCCTGCGCCGCTCGTGCGGTCTGTTCCCGTTCCGCGCTCTCCGCCCGGTCTCGCAGGGACCGCACCTCGACACGTCGCGCGCCGACGGCCACGCCCGCAGCCACCGCGATGCCCGCGACCAGTACCGGGAGCGCGAGCTGGAACCACAACAGGCCGGGCGGGGTCTGGGCCGGGTAGAACCTGCCGGCGAACTGCGACGCGGCCACGAAGGCCAGCCCGACGACCCCGATCTCCACCGGACGGCGACGGGTGGAGATCGAGCCCAGCGCCAGAAGGGCGGCGCCGGTGGCGAGTAACGACGCGGCTGAGGCGATCATGACCGTCATGGCGACGGCGAGCGGGAACCGCCGCCGCCACAGAAGCGCCGTCAGGCAGCCGAAGGCCACCAGCGGATCACCGGTGAGGAACCACGAGCCCGTTTCGGCCCCCTGCCCCCGCAGCAGCACGCCGGTGAAGAGCCAGAACGCCACGCCCACCGCCGCGGCCGACACCAGTCGCCATGTCTGCTGCCACCACCCGAGCCGTGGCGCGACGCCAGTGTCCACCTGGTCATTATCGCAACACCGTGCGGCCGGTGAGTGGGACCGGGGGCGGTGCGCACCCGACCGGAGTCGAATCGCCGCCTCGCCCGTGGTCGAAGGCGATTCGAGCCCCCGGGCCGATGTGCCGTCCGTGGTGAATGGCCAGACTTGTTCGGGAGCGGACGGCCCCTGACGCGCGATCGGGGACCGGCCCTCACGGGGGACGCGGCCGGACGGTGGTGGCTCGTTCGACCACGGCACGCGGCGGGCGTTCC
Source organism: Streptosporangium oxazolinicum (assembly GCF_039537505.1). Lineage (NCBI taxonomy): Bacteria > Bacillati > Actinomycetota > Actinomycetes > Streptosporangiales > Streptosporangiaceae > Streptosporangium > Streptosporangium oxazolinicum. Next base: position 709,086 of record NZ_BAABAQ010000003.1, on the reverse strand, counting down.
GAGCCCGCGTTCCGGCGCCCCGCGCGACCCCGTGCGCCACGTGCGACCCCGTGCACCCCGTATACCCCGCGCCCCCCTTGCGCCCCGTACACCCCGTGCGCCCTGTGCGCCTTTCAGGAGGACACCAGATGCACTCACCCCTGTCCCTCACTCTCGCCGCCACCACACTGGCGGCGACCATGATTTCGGGGGTGTCGGCGGCGACGACGTCGGACACCCTGCGGTGGGGCCCGTGCCCGAAGGAGGCCGCCTCGCCCCGTCTCAAATGCTCGACGCTCGAAGTCCCGTTGGACTACCGGAATCCGGACGGCCGGCAGATCGAGATCACGATCTCCCGGATGGCGAGCGAGAAACCGTCACGGCGCCGTGGCGTGCTGCTGACCAATCCGGGCGGCCCCGGCGCCGGTGGACTCGGCTACCCGGTCGTTCTCGCCACCTTCGGGATGCCGCGGGAGGTGGTGGACTCCTACGACGTGATCGGCTTCGACCCGCGTGGCGTCGGCCGCAGCACGCCGGTGACCTGCGATCTGACGCCGGAACAGTTGGCACGCGGCAACTTCCCGCCGTACGCGCGCACCGCGGCCGATGTCGCGCGGGCGGCGGGGAGCGCGCGGACCATCGCCGAGCAGTGCGCCACCTCGTCGACGGCGTGGATGCTGCCGCACGTCACCACCGCGAACACCGCGCGCGACATGGACCGGATCCGGGCGGCGCTGGGCGAGCCGAAAGTGTCGTACCTCGGTGGCTCCTACGGCACCTACCTCGGCGCGGTGTACGCGACGATGTTCCCGCAGCGCGGCGACCGGATCGTGCTCGACAGCAGTCTGGGCCCCGGCGGTTACGACGTGACGGCCATGCGGTCGTTCGCCCGTGGGATGGAGGAGCGGTTCCCGGACTTCGCGGCGTTCGTGGCCGCGCGCCCCGAGTACGGTCTGGGCACCACACCGGAGCAGGTGACCGCGAAGTTCTTCGATCTCGCGGAACGGCTGGAGGCGACACCGGTCCAGGGCGTCGACGGGACGTTGTTCCGCGGGATCACGTTCGACCGCCTCTACAGTGACGCGACCATGCCCCTGCTGGCCGAGACATGGCAGGCGCTCGACACGGACCGGCCGCTGCCGCCCGGCCCGCCGCTGACCGCGCCGGAGAACGCCACGTCCAGCCGTTATCACGTCCTCTGCGGTGATTCGCGGTGGCCGAGGACGGTCCGGAAGTATCAGAGGAACGTCGCGGTCGACCGGCTGAAGTACCCGATGCTGGGCGGGTCCACGGCCAACATCGGGCCGTGCGCGTTCTGGCCGGGCAAGCGGGTCGAGCCGCCGGTGCGCGTCGGTGACCGGGGCCCGTCGAACGTGCTCATGGTGCAGAACGAGCGCGACCCGGGAACGCCGCTGGCCGGCGCCCGGGAGCTGCGGCGGGCCTTCGGGAAGCGGGCCACGATGGTGACGGCCGACCAGGGTGGGCACGGCGTCTATCCCCTCGGCCCCAACACGTGCGCGAAGGACGCGGTGACGCGATTCCTGACCACCGGACAGCGCCCGGCGCGGGACCTCGCCTGCGCGGCGGAACCGGGTAAGTAGCGGGAGCCGAGTCCGGACTCCCCGCCCTCTTCCCCGTCCCAGGCGGCACCGTCGAGGTGAGAATGAGCGCCTTCGGGCTCAAGCGTTGCCACGCCCGGGAAGGTGGCGAGGCGGGGCGGCGTGGCCGCCGGAGCTCGTCCGCGTGGCCGTACCCGGCCATCGCGGGCGGGTCTCCCCGGTCGAGCGGGTCATCGGCGTCGCCGGAGCAGGTGCCGGGCGATCAGTCCGGCGGCCAGGACGGCCAGGCCGATGAGCACGTAGGTGTAGTAGCGGGAGATCTCGTCGTAGAACTCGCCGATGTGGGTGCCCGCGGTGTATCCCAGCACCGTCCACATTCCGACCCACAGGACCGCGCCGAGGGCGTTGAAGGCGAGGAAACGGAGCCAGGGCATGCCGATGGTGCCCGCGACGATGCCGTTGGCCTGGCGCAGTCCCGAGACGAAGCGGGCGACGACGACGACCTTGCCGCCGTGCCGGGCGAAGAACCTCTCGGCCTTCTCGAAGCGCTCCGGGGGGAGCAGGACGTAGTGGCCCCAGCGGTGGACGAAGGCGCGGCCACCGGTGCGGCCTATCACGTAGCCGAGGTTGTCCCCGGCGATGGCGGCCACCACCGCGATCAGCATGATGAGAGCGAGGTTCAGCCGCCCGGCCCCGGCGTAGATCGCGGAGGTGAGGAGGATCGTCTCCCCGGGGACGGGGATGCCGAAGTCCTCCATGAAGACCAGGGCGCCGACGGCCAGGTAGCCGTAGTGGTCCAGCAGCGGTGCCAGGTGAGCCAGCGGGCCGGGTAGCGGTGGGGCCATATGGTCACTATATGTCAGCATTTAATCACTCTGTGCTCCGGCCTGCTCCGCGATGCCCGGCGCAGGCCAAGGGCTACTTGTATTTATGTCATATTAACAACTGCTCTTATATAGTTTTTGGTATTTAATGGCTATATGTCCGATAGGTGATTAATTGGGGGGAAGGGGGTTTAGGGACAGATGTCCGGCGGGCTCGTCCAGCCGAACCAGGAGGTCGCCATGAAGAAACGATTTCTCGTCTCAGGGCTGAGCGTGCTGATGTTGAGCGCGCTTCCCTCCGCCGCGGGGGCGGCGGCCGGTTCCGTTCCCACCCTGACACCCTCGACACCCTCGTCGTCGGCCCTGGGGCCCTCGGCCGGCCTGGCCGGCAAGCCGATCGGCCCCGGCTGCTCGATCCTGTCCTCCTCCGGCAGGGGCAGCCTCCGCAGCGCGGCCAGGGAGCGGGTCACCACCGTGGTGGCCAACACCCCTGACCTGTCCACCCTGAACACCGCCCTCAAGGACGTCGGCCTGACCGGCAAGCTCTACCGGACCAAGGACATCACGATCTTCGCTCCCAGCAACGCCGCCTTCAACCAGCTCCCGCCGGCCACGCTCAAGAAACTGCTGAGGGACAGAACGCAGCTGACCAAGCTCCTGGCCTACCACGTGGTCCAGGGCGCGAAAACCCCGTCCCAGCTGGTCGGCGCCCCGCTGAAGACCCTGCAGGGCGGCCAGATCACCGTCAAGGGCTCGGGCCAGAACTACATCGTCTCCGGCAGGGCCAAGGTGGTCTGCGGTGGCATCCCCACCAAGAACGCCACCCTCTACATCATCGACAAGGTGTTGCTGCCGCACTCGAAGTGACCCGGCAGGCCCCTTCAGGGGGTCCGATCTCAGCGGCCCAGCTGGAAGGCCGACATCGGGATGTGCAGCCAGGTCGGCCGGTTGCGGGACTCGTACACCACCTCGTAGGCGGCCTTGTCGAGTTCCAGGGCACGCAGCAGGACGGCGTCCTCGGCGCGCAGGTGGCCGCCTCCGGCGGAGTAGCCCGCGAGGAAGGACGAGCGGTTGAGCTCGGCCCACTCGATCGCGCGGGGGCGCAGGGCGTCGGCGTCGGGGTGGTCGGCCAGCAGGTGGCGGGCGGCGTAGTCGAAGGAGCGGAGCATCCCGGCCACGTCCCGTAGCGGGGAGGACAGGGCGCGGCGCTCGGCGATGGGCTGGCCCGGCTCGCCCTCGAAGTCGAGGATGATCCAGTCCTTGGTGGTGCGCATCACCTGGCCGAGGTGGTAGTCGCCGTGGACCCGCTGGACGGGCATCTCCCCGGCCACGTCGGAGACCCGCTGGTAGGCCTCCTCGGCGACGTGGGCGTGCTCGCGGAGGTCGGGCACCTCCTCCACGGCGACGGCCAGGCGGCGGTGGAACTCCTCGACCATCCGCTTCACCTCCTGCGCCTCGATCACGTCGGTCGGGAAGGCGGCGGCCATCTCCCGGTGGACCTGGGCGGTGGTCACGCCGAGCCGGTAGGCCTCGGCGCTGAAGTCGCCGCCCGCGTCGGAGGCCGACGGTTCGAGGGAGCCGTACAGGTCGCGGACGCTGGCCAGGGCGAGGGCCCAGCCGTCGCTGGCGTTCGACAGGAACTCCTGGGTCATCGCCAGCGTGGTGGTCTCGCCGTCGAGGTCGGTCTCGATCCAGCCGTACGGCTGGGCGATGTGTGTGCCGTCGCGGCGGGCCAGGGCGGTGACGATCTCCAGCTCGGGGTTCACCCCGGCGGTCAGGCGGCGGAACAGCTTGCAGATGTAGGTGTCGCCGTACACCAGCGAGGTGTTGGACTGCTCGGCGCCCAGGACCAGGCTGCGCTTGGAGGTGTCGATCTCCACCCCGTCGAGGTGGCGGAAGCGGAGCGCGCCGAGGTCGCGGCCCTCGGCCATGCCTTCGAGCAGGGCGGCGGTGAGATCGGCGTCGTAGGCGGCGTCGTAGTAGCCGCCGCCGATGTGGGCCGGTTTGAAGCGGGCCCACTCCGGCGCCTCGCTGCCGAGCAGCAGCTGGTAGCGGTCGCGGGTGCCGGACTGGTGAACCGAGATGATCAGGTGGCGCAGGCGGGGGGACAGCTCCACGTCCGAGTCGACGACGAGATCGTCGATCGGGCGCCCCTTACCGGCGAACCATCGTTGATGGGTGATCCAACCGGTAAGGAGCTCCGTCAACACGGCTTTACGCCTCCTGGGATGCGGGTGGCAGGGTGAACCAGTAGAACCCATGCCCAGGAAGAGTCAAAAGATACGGAAGCTCGCCAATCGGTGGGAAAGGAACTCCGCCCATCGTCTCCACCGGGACCGATCCCTCGAAGCGGCGGAGGTCGAGCTCCACCGGCTGCGGGAACCGGGACAGGTTGTTGACGCACAGCATCCGGTCGTCGCCGAGCTCGCGTACGAAGGCGAGGACGCTCGGGTTGGACGAGTTCAGCTCGGTGAACTCACCGAGGCCGAAGACCGGGTGCCGCTTGCGGATGTCGATCATCCGCTTCGTCCAGTGCAGCAGTGAACCCGCGCTGCGCTGCTGTGCCTCGACGTTGAGCGCCTGGTAGCCGTAGATCGGGTCCATGATGACCGGGAGATACAGCCGCCCCGGGTCGCAGTCGGAGAATCCCGCGTTGCGGTCGGGGCTCCACTGCATGGGGGTACGGACACCGTCGCGGTCGCCCAGCCAGATGTTGTCCCCCATCCCGATCTCATCGCCGTAGTACAGCACGGGAGATCCCGGGAGAGAGAGCAGCAACGCCGTGAACAGCTCAATCTGGTTGCGATCGTTCTCCAGCAGCGGGGCGAGCCGCCGCCGGATGCCGACGTTGGCGCGCATCCGAGGGTCCTTGGCGTACTCCGAGTACATGTAGTCGCGCTCGTCGTCCGTCACCATCTCGAGCGTGAGCTCGTCGTGGTTGCGCAGGAAGATGCCCCACTGGCAGTTCTCCGGGATCTTCGGCGTCTGGGCCATGATCTCGGAGATGGGGTAGCGCGACTCCCGCCTGACCGCCATGAAGATGCGCGGCATCAGCGGGAAGTGGAACGCCATGTGACACTCGTCACCCCCGGTGGCGGAGTCGCCGAAGTACTCGACCACGTCGGCGGGCCACTGGTTGGCCTCGGCGAGCAGCACCCGGTCGGGGTAGAGCCGGTCGATCTCCGCCCTGACCCGCTTCAGGTACTCGTGGGTCCTGGGCAGGTTCTCGCAGTTGGTGCCGTCCTGCTCGAAGAGGTACGGGATGGCGTCCATCCGGAAGCCGTCGATGCCCAGGTCCAGCCAGAAGCGCAGCACCTCCAGCATCGCGTCCTGCACGTCCGGGTTCTCGTAGTTGAGGTCCGGTTGGTGGGAGAAGAAGCGGTGCCAGTAGTACTGGCCTCGGACCGGGTCGTGGGACCAGTTGGACGTCTCGGTGTCGATGAAGATGATCCGGGCGTCCTTGTAGAGCTCGTCGTTGTCGTTCCAGACGTAGAAGTCGCCGAACGGCCCCTCGGGGTCGTGGCGGGAGGCCTGGAACCACGGGTGCTGGTCGCTGGTGTGGTTCATTACCAGGTCGGCGATGACCCGCATGCCGCGCTTGTGCGCTTCATCGACCAATTTCACGAAATCTCCGAGATCGCCAAAATCGGGGAGGATTTTCATGAAGTCGGCGATGTCGTACCCGCCGTCGCGCAGCGGCGACTCGTACAGCGGAAGCAGCCAGAGGCAGTCGACACCGAGCCACTGGAGATAGTCCAGTTTCTGGATGAGACCGCGGATGTCTCCGGTGCCGTCGCCGTTCGAATCGGCGAAACCCCGGATGAGGACCTCGTAGAAGACGGCACGCTTGAACCAGTACGGGTCGCGCGGCTTTTCCTCGTCGAAGGTGTTCGGAATTGGCTCAGGTAGCTGACTCACCAGTGGACTCCCCGCTGTTCTGCCGGTATGGGCGTACCCGGCCGGCTCACCGCTGGTTCGCCGCCGCGGCACGCAGAGTGAAGACGTGCGCTGGGTGGATGTGGGGATCGAGACGCACGTAGTTGTCCTGCCGCCAGCGATACGACTCGCCCGACAGCTCGTCGTCCACGACGAACTCGGCTTGCCAGTCGAGACCGAGGGCGGGCATGTCCAGCGACACCGTCGCCTCGTGGGTGTTGTGCGGATCCAGGTTCACGACGACGAGGACCACGTCGCCCAGGCCGTGCCGTCGTGTGGCCGTGTCATAGGCGCCGGGCAACCGCTTGGAGAAGCAGATCACATCCGGATTGTTGACGCTGTGAAACCGTAGATTACGCAGTTCCTGGAGCGCCGGGTGTGCTCTTCGGAACAAATTGAGTTGCGTGATGAACGGGGCCAGGCTATGACCTTCCCGCTCAGCAGCCACCCAATCGCGGGGTTTGTACTGATATTTCTCACTATCTAGGTATTCTTCACTGCCCGGTCTAACCGGTACATTCTCCGCGAGTTCATATCCGGCGTACACCCCCCACGTCGGCATCGCCGTCGCCGCGAGTACTGCTCTGATATGAAATGCCGGGACTCCCCCGTGTTGAAGGTATTCATGGAGGATATCCGGGGTATTGACGAACACGTTGGGCCGCATGTAGTGCGACGTCTCGTGGGAGAGCTCGCTCAGGTACGCCTCGACGTCCGGGCGCGAGTTCTTCCACGTGTAGTACGTGTACGACTGGTGGAAGCCGACCTTGGCCAGCGTCCGCATCATGGCGGGGCGGGTGAACGCCTCCGCCAGGAACAATACGTCAGGATCGGTGGTGTGCACGTCGGCCAGCAGCTTCTCCCAGAAGGCGACCGGCTTGGTGTGCGGGTTGTCCACCCGGAAGATCCGCACCCCGTGGTCCATCCAGAGCCGCACGACCCGCCTGATCTCCTCGTAGATCCCCTTGGGATCCTTGTCGAAGTTCAGCGGGTAGATGTCCTGGTACTTCTTCGGCGGGTTCTCCGCGTAGGCGATCGAGCCGTCGGCGCGGACGTTGAACCACTCCGGGTGCTCCTTGACCCACGGGTGGTCGGGCGCGCACTGCAGGGCTAGGTCGATGGCGACCTCCATGCCCAGCTCGCGGGTCTTGGCCACGAAGGCGTCGAAGTCCTCGAACGTGCCCAGGTCGGGGTGGATGGCGTCGTGACCGCCCTCCTCCGAGCCGATCGCCCAGGGCGAGCCGGGGTCGTACGGCTCGGGCGTCAGGGTGTTGTTGCGCCCCTTGCGGAAGCTGTGCCCGATCGGGTGGATCGGCGGCAGGTAGACGACGTCGAAGCCCATCTTCGCCACGGCCGGCAGCCGCTTGGCGGCGGTCTGGAAGGTCCCGGACTTGGGGGCGACGCCCTGCTCGATGATCGCGCCCTCGGAGCGCGGGAAGAACTCGTACCACGACCCGAACAGCGCCCTGCGGCGGTGCACCAGGACCGTGCGCGGCGCCGACCTCGTCACCAGGTCGCGCAGCGGGTGGGCGCGCAGCAGCGCGGCCGTCTCCGGGAGCTGGGCCACGGTGAACCGGGCGCGCGGGTCGATCTCGGGGTCGCGCAGCCGGGCCGCGACCGCCTGGAGCGCGGCCCGGTGCCCGCAGACGTGCTTCTGCGCCTCCTTGGCGCGCCTGGCCGTCCTCGCCGCCGGGGTCTTGCCGCTCACCGGCCCGCCGGTCGCCACGACGCCTGACGCGGGGCCGGTCGCGGGCCCGCAGTCGGCGGGCCGCACCGCTCGCGCCGCGCGGTCGAAGAGCCGGGCGCCCTCCTCGCACATCAGGTCGGCGTCCAGGTCCCGGGGGATCTTGATGCCCGCGTCGTGCAGCCAGGTGGCGAGGGGATCACCCCACGCCTCGACCCGGAAACGCCACTCGCCCTCGGTGGGCAGCGTCACCTCCACGCCCCACCGGTCGGTGCCGGGGGCGAGCTCGCCCATGGGCAGCAGGGGGCCTCGCACACCGCCGGGGCCGGTGAACACGACCCCTGCCGCGACCGCGTCGTGTCCCTCGCGGAACACGGTCGCGGAGATCTCGAAGGTCTCACCCGCGGCGGCCTTCGCGGGGCGGCGCCCGCAGTCGACCGTGGGGTGGATGTCCTGGATTGGGATTCGTCCGATCATCGCGTCTCAAGGTAGCGGCGGCACGCCCGGTACCGCCGGGGAAGTCAGCAAGGAAGGATCTTCGTTTGTTCAAGCATCTTCGGACGACCGGTCTCGGGGCAAGCGGAGGCCCCGCCCCGCTGGGACGACCGGTTCTCGAGGGCGGTACAGCTGGCTGGTATCTCCGGTGCCCCAATAGTCCATCTTCATGCGTGCCGATGGATAGAGTGCGGCACCTCTTACTCTTCCGCGAGTTGTCCTCACAGTCGATCACCTGTCTTTGATGTGTTTGGGGTGGATTGATAGCGGTGAGGGGGAGACGCGTGAGTGTTGAGGTCGCCCTCGTGGCGCTGAGTAACTAGGGTCTGGCACCGTGAGAGCAATCCGCAGGTTTACCGTCCGCACCGTCCTGCCGCCGGAGCTGGCCTCCCTCGGCGAGCTCGTCCTCAATTTGCGCTGGTCATGGCACCCGGAGACATTGGATCTGTTCGGCGAGGTCGATCCGGCCATCTGGGGGCGCGTCGGGTACGACCCGGTGGCCCTGCTGGGCGCCGTGGAGGCCGACAGGCTCCGTGAGCTCGCCGCCGACCGCCGCTTCCTGAGGCGGCTCGCCGACGCCGCCGACGATCTCCGCGAGTACATGACCGCCCCCCGGTGGTACCAGACCATCTCCGAGGCTCCCGGCGCCATCGCCTACTTCTCTCCCGAGTACGGCATCGCGGCCGCCCTGCCGCAGTACTCGGGAGGGCTCGGCATCCTGGCCGGGGACCACCTCAAGGCCGCCAGCGACCTCGGCGTGCCCATCCTCGCCGTCGGCCTGCTGTACCGCCACGGCTACTTCACCCAGTCCCTCTCGCCCGAGGGCTGGCAGCTGGAGCACTATCCCTCCCTCGACCCCGGCGGCCTGCCGCTCACCCTCCTGCGGGAGGAGGACGGCACCCCCGTACGCATCAAGATCAGCCTTCCCGAGCAGCGCACGCTGCACGCCCAGGTCTGGGTGCTCCAGGTCGGCAGGGTGCCGCTGCTGCTGCTCGACTCCGACGTGGCCGAGAACGACGCCGCCGCCCGCGACGTCACCGACCGCCTGTACGGCGGCGGCGGCGACCACCGGCTGCTCCAGGAACTGCTGCTCGGCGTCGGCGGCGTCCGCGCCATCCGCGCGTACTGCCGGGTCACCGGGCACGCCGAGCCCGAGGTGTTCCACACCAACGAGGGGCACGCGGGCTTCCTCGGCCTGGAGCGCATCCGCGAGCTCACCGAGGCCAGGCTCTCCTTCGACGAGGCGCTGGAGGCGGTGCGGGCCGGGACCGTCTTCACCACGCACACCCCCGTGCCCGCCGGGATCGACCGCTTCCCCGCCGAGATGATCGGCCGCCAGTTCGGCGGCGACAACGCCTGGCCCACGGTCCCCGTCGACCGCATCCTCGCGCTGGGCGCCGAGGAGGAGCCGGGCAAGTTCAACATGGCCGCGATGGGCATGCGGCTGGCCCAGCGGGTCAACGGCGTCTCCGAGCTGCACGGCGCCGTGAGCCGGGGGATGTTCCAGAGCCTGTGGCCGGGATTCGACACCGAGGAGATCCCGATCGGGTCCATCACCAACGGCGTGCACGCCCCCACCTGGGTCGGCCGGGAGATCATGGAGCTGGCCGGCCGGGAGCTGCCCACCCTGGTCGACCGCGCCCAGGGCTGGGAGAGCATCGGCAAGATCTCCGACGGCGACGTCTGGGGCATCCGGGGACGGCTGCGCGAGAAGCTGGTCGTCGCGGCCCGCGCGCGGCTCCGTCAGTCGTGGATCAACCGGGGCGCCTCGCAGGCCGAGCTCGGCTGGATCGACGACGCCCTCGACCCCGAGGTGCTCACCATCGGCTTCGCCCGCCGGGTGCCCTCGTACAAGAGGCTCACCCTGATGCTGTCCGACCCCGACCGGCTCCGCGCGCTGCTGCTCGACCCGGCCAGGCCGGTGCAGATCGTGATCGCGGGCAAGGCCCACCCGGCCGACGAGGGCGGCAAGAAGCTCATCCAGCAGATCGTGAAGTTCGCCGACTCCGAGGACGTGCGGCACCGCGTCGTCTTCCTGCCCGACTACGACATGGCCCTGGGCCAGCTGCTCGTCCAGGGCTGCGACGTGTGGATGAACAACCCGCTGCGCCCGCTGGAGGCGTGCGGCACGTCCGGGATGAAGGCCGCGCTCAACGGCGGGCTCAACCTCTCCATCCGCGACGGCTGGTGGGACGAGTGGTACGACGGCACCAACGGCTGGGCCATCCCCACCGCCGACGGCGTCGCCGACCCCGACCGCCGCGACGAGCTCGAGGCCGCCGCCCTGTACGACCTGATCGAGCACGAGGTGGCCGACCGGTTCTACGACCGGGCCGACGGGCTGCCCCGGCGCTGGCTGGAGATGGTCAGGCACACCCTGAACTCGCTCGGCCCCAAGGTGCTCGCCGGGCGGATGCTCCGCGACTACGTGGTCGGCCTCTACGCCCCGGCCGCCAGGTCCGCCCGCGCCCTCTCCGGGCAGGGGTACGAGCAGGCCAGGAGCTTCGCGGCCTGGAAGCTCCGGGTCGGCAGGGCCTGGCCGGGCGTACGGGTCGAGCACGTGGAGGCCACCGGCCTGGGCGACGGCACCCCCGAGCTCGGCACGTCCCTGGAGCTGAAGGCCACCATCGCCCTCGGCGAGCTGGAGCCCGGGGACATCCGGGTCCAGGCGGCCTACGGCCGGGTCGGCGACCACGACGACCTGGCAGCCCCCGCTTACGCCGACCTCACCGTCGAGACCGAGGGCGACGACGGCAGGGCCGTCTTCGCCGGGACCATCCCCCTCGACCGCACCGGGCCCTTCGGCTACACGGTCCGGGTCGTTCCCGACCACCCGCTGGTGGCCTCGGCCTCGGAGCTCGGCCTGGTCGCGGTGCCCGAGGAGCCCGTCGGCATGACCAACGGCACCCTGCGCTGACCGCGTGACCGCCCGGCGCGCGCGCCGGACGGTGTGACCTCCGTGATCCCTCCGGTCCTCCCGGAGGGGCACGGAGGTCTTCGCGTCTCTGCGGCCGGTTCTTCGGCCGGTCCGCTCTGGCGGACGTCCGGGGGAGGCGTGCGGACACGGAACCCGGAAGTGTGCGCGTTCCAGCACGTCGCGTGGTGAGGTGGGTAGGGTTGAGCACTCGATACCTGGCGCCCAAGAAAGGTTTCCGGCGCCGTGACCCCGGAGCGCGCCTGATCGTACGGCGGCCCGGTGGCGCGTGGCCCGCGGAGGTCGGTGCCGCGGGCCACGCGGAGGGGCTGTGGCGAGGTCGGGCGTCGGCCTCCAGGATCGCGCGGACCATCGGCTCCGGGGCACCCTCGATCCCCCGGCGCGGGCGGTGAGTCAACTCCGACAAAACCCTTTTTGTACGACAAAATGCGACAACCTACGTCTTTTGTGTAGTTCTTTCTTGTTTGTGCCGGGAATGGCTAGATAGCCGACATCTCGCACACCCTGGAGAGAACAGTGGACGCATGGACGTTCGAGGGCCAGCCGGGCGCGCTGGGCGACACCACGGTCACGCTGGTCGAGGGCGGCTCCTTCTGCGTGTGCGCCCGCAACGGTGACATGCTTCCCGGCGGGGCGCAGGGGGTCTACCACGCCGACACCCGGATCCTGTCGCGCTGGGAGCTGAGGGTGGACGATCTGCCCGTGGAGGCTCTCAGGGTGTTTCCCGCCGAGCCGTACCACGCGATGTTCCTCGGCAGCGCGGCCCCCCGCCCCGGGCGGGCCGAGAGCAGCCTGCTCGTGATCAGGGACCGCTACGTCGGGGGCGGGCTGCGCGAGGACCTGACCCTGCGCAACCTGTCCGGCGAGCCCGCCGGATGCGTGGTCGACATCCACGTCGCCTCCGACGTGGCCGACCTGTTCGAGGTGAAGGCCGGCCGGATCCGGCACGTGAGTGACGTGGAGGTGACGGCCGACAGGACGGGGCTGCTGATCGTCTCCATCTGCCGCTCGCGCGGTACCAGGGTGGTGGCCGAGCCGCCGCCGTTCGCCGTGCCCGGCGTGCTCATCTTCCGCATCGTCGTGCCGGCCCGGGGCGAGTGGACCGCCAGCCTCCAGGTCAACCCGATCCTGGAGGGCGAGGAGTCGCCCGCGTGGTTCTCCACCCACTACCCGCTGGAGCACGCGGAGCCCGCCAGGCGCCGCGCCGACTGGGAGCGCCTCAGCCCCACCGTCGTCACCTCCGACCGCGTCCTGGCCCAGGTGCTGGAACGCTCCAAGGAGGACCTCGGCGCGCTGCGGCTCTTCGAGCCCGGCCGGCCGGACGAGCCGCCGACGATCGCCGCGGGCGCTCCGTGGTTCATGACCCTGTTCGGCCGCGACTCGCTGCTGACCTCGTGGATGGCCCTGTCGCTGGACCAGTGCCTGGCACTGGGCACCCTGAGGCGCCTGGCCGGGCTGCAGGGCACCGTCGACGACCCGCTGACCGAGGAGGAGCCGGGCAAGATCCTGCACGAGTTCCGTTTCGGCAAGCAGGTCGACGCCTCGCCGCACGCGGGCCACGCCTACTACGGCTCGGTGGACTCGACCCCGCTGTTCGTGATGGTCATGGGCGAGCTGCGCCGGTGGGGCATGTACGGGGACGCCGTCGAGGAGCTCATGCCGCACGTCGACGCCGCCCTCGACTGGATCCGAGGATCCGCCGACCCCTTCCTGTCCTACCGGCGCAAGACCGACCACGGGCTGATCAACCAGGGGTGGAAGGACTCCTTCGACGGCGTCAACTTCGCCGACGGCACCATCGCCGCCCCGCCCATAGCCCTCGCCGAGGTCCAGGGCTACGTCTACGCCGCCTACATCGCCCGCGCCCACTTCGCCCACGAGGCGGGCGACAGCGCCCTGGAGGGGGAGTGGACGGCCCGCGCGGAACGCCTCAGGGACGCCTTCAACGAGCGCTTCTGGCTGCCGGACCGGGGCTACTACGCCATCGGCCTCGACGGCGCCGGGCGCGCCATCGACAGCCTCGCCTCCAACATGGGCCACTGCCTGTGGACCGGCATCGTCGACAGGGACCGGGCCCCCCACGTCGCCGAGAGGCTGCTCTCGCCGGAGATGTTCAGCGGGTACGGGGTGCGGACCCTCGCCACCACCATGGGCGCCTACAACCCGATGAGCTACCACAACGGCTCGGTCTGGCCGCACGACAACGCCCTGATCGCGGCCGGGCTGATGCGCTACGGCTTCACGGCCGAGGCCCGGCGGATCGCCTTCGGCCTGCTGGACGCGGCCGAGGTCTTCGGCTGGCGGCTGCCCGAGCTGTTCTGCGGGTTCGACCGGGCCGAGTTCACCTGGCCGGTGCCCTATCCCACCTCCTGCTCCCCGCAGGCGTGGGCCGCGGCGAGTCCCATCCAGCTGGTCAGGACCCTGCTGCGCTTCGATCCGTGGATCCCGTACGGGCGGGTGTGGCTGGACCCCGTCGACCTGGAGGGCCTGCGGATCCAGGGGCTGCCGCTCGCCGGTGCCAAGATCACGATCGAGGCCGGTCCGGACGGCGCCACCGTCAGCGGGCTGCCGGACGGGATCACCCTGATCAACGAGCCGCGCAGCCCGCTCACCGCCGCCCTGCGGGTCCACTGATCGTCTCTCTCGCGTCCCCCATGACCGTGTTTTCCAGGACCGCGTTTTCCCGGATTTCGCGTCCTTCCAGGTTTCGTGTCTCTTCAGGTGAGGTGGCCATGGTTTTTTCAAGAAATGTCACGGAATGGTCTGACGGCATGCGCATCCTGATGGTCGCGCCGCCCTGGTACGACGTGCCGCCGAGGGGCTACGGGGGCATCGAGTCGATGGTGGCCGGTCTCGTCACCGGGCTGACCCGGCGCGGGCACGACATCACGCTGGTCGGGGCCGGCCGGGCGGGGACCCCCGCGCGCTTCCTGAGCACCTACGGGCGGGCGCCCTCGGAGCGGATCGGCGAGCCGCTGCCGGAGGTCCTGCACGCCGCCAAGGCGTACGCGATGACCTCGGAGCTCGTCGTGGACGTGATCCACGATCACACCCTCGCCGGGCCGCTGACCGCGACCGCGCGGGCCGTCCCGACGGTGATCACCTGCCACGGGGAGGTGGGGGGCGAGTTCGGCGAGTACTACCGGGTACTCGGCGCCGCCGTGTCGATGGTCGCGATCTCCGAGGCCCAGCGGCGCATCGCCCCCGACCTGAACTGGTCGGGGGTGGTCCACAACGCGGTCGACGTCACGGCCTTCCCCTTCAGGGAGCGCAAGGAGGACTGGGCGCTGTGGCTGGGCCGGTTCAACGAGGACAAGGGCGCCCACCTGGCCATCGACGCCGCCCGCGCGGCGGGGCGGCGCATCCTGCTCGCCGGCAAGCTCACCGAGAAGATCGAACGCGACTACTTCGACGAGTACGTCAGGCCCAGGCTCGGCCCCGACGCCGAGTACGTCGGCGAGGCCGACACCGCGCGTAAACACGAGCTGCTGGCGGCGGCGAGGTGCCTGATCTTCCCGATCGTCTGGGAGGAGCCGTTCGGCATGGTCATGATCGAGGCCATGGCCTGCGGCACGCCCGTGGTCGCCCTCTGCCGGGGCGCGGTGCCCGAGGTGATCGTGGACGGGGTCACCGGGTTCATCCGGAGCGACACCTCGGAGCTCCCCGCGGCCATCGAGGCGGCGGACGTGCTCGACCCGCGCGCCTGCCGTTCCCGCGTGGAGCGCTTCTTCGGCGTGGAGGCGATGGCCCGCGCGTACGAGGCGATCTACCGCAGGACGATCGCCGGGCTGCCGAGGCGGGCGGGGGAGGACCCGGCCAAGAGCGCCGGGGAGAGCAGGGACCTGGCCATGCCCGTCAACTGAGACGCGCTCTATGGTGGACCACGGTACGGAGATCAGCGGGGATCGGCAGGGGCCGGCGGGGATCACGGCGCGCCCCGCGGGTCCCGGCGGCAGGCGGAAGGACGTCCATGGGTGAGTTCGTACGGGTGGAGGCGGCCGACGGGGTCGCGACGATCAGGCTCGACCGGCCGAAGATGAACGCGCTCAACCGGCGGGTCCAGCTGGAGATCGCCGAGTGCGCCCGGCGGGTGGACACCGACGACGACGTGTACGCCGTGGTCCTCTACGGGGGAGCCGTCTTCGCGGCCGGTGCCGACATCAAGGAGATGGCCGGCATGTCGTACGCCGACATGGCGGTCCATTCGCGGGTCCTTCAGGACTGCTTCACCGCCGTCGCGAGGATCGGCAAGCCCGTCGTCGCTGCCGTGACCGGCTACGCGCTCGGCGGCGGCTGCGAGCTGGCCCTGTGCGCGGACGTCAGGATCGCCGGGGAGTCGGCCAAGCTGGGCCAGCCCGAGATCCTGCTCGGCATCATCCCCGGCGCGGGCGGCACCCAGCGGCTGCCCCGGCTGATCGGCCCGGCCAGGGCCAAGGATCTCATCTTCACCGGGCGCCACGTGCCCGCCGCCGAGGCGCTGGACATCGGCCTGGTGGACCGGGTCGTCCCCGACGAGGACGTGTACACCGAGGCCCTCGCGTACGCCGCCCGGTTCGCGGGAGGTCCCGCCCTGGCGCTGCGCGCCGCCAAGCAGGCCGTGGACCGGGGCCTGGAGACCGATCTCGACACCGGCCTGGAGATCGAGCGCCTGCAGTTCTCCGGCCTGTTCGCCACCGACGACGCGGGGATCGGCATGCGAGCCTTCTCCGAGAGGTCGAAGGCGGAGTTCACCGGCCGCTGACATGTCCGCCGGGTCGGCCGGGCTTGCCGGGATCGGTCCTGGTTGATCAAGAATTGCCGGTATCGTGCCGGATTATGGTGCGGTTGGTGAAGCGTGCGCTGGTGCCCGCCCCGCTGCGGCGGGCGGTTCTCGGCTGGTTCGACTCCCGGTACATCTCCAGGGCCGACCACCGGCAGGACGTCAAGGACGCGCTCTGGGAAGTTCAGACGCTGGCCAGGGAGGTCACCTCGCTGCGCGCGGAGGTCGTCGAGCTGCGCGCGCGGGTGGCCGGGGTCAAGCTCGACCCGGCGCGGGCCGGGCGCTGGGACGACGCCCACCGGCTCGCCCAGGAGACCGCGGTCGCGCTGGACGGGGTGCTCCAGAACGAGGTGCTGCTCTGGCAGGCGGTGGACCGCGCCAACGAAGGCGCGGCGGAGGCGGCGGGAAGGGGGAGCGGCGCGTGAGAGTGGCCTGGACGGCCGACGGCGGCACCTGGCACCTGGTGTTCCGGCTGGACCCCGAGGACGGCGTCACCGGCTTCTGCGCGGACGGCCAGCCGCTGAAGCTGGCCACGAACACCTTCAGGGCCGAGCTGCCGCGAGCACCGCGTGACATCCACCCCGACCTGCTCGCCCTCGCCGCGTGGACCGTGATCGCGCCGTGGACCCGGCGCCGCGTCACCTTCGACCGGCCGATCTCTCCGGAGCTCGCCGAGGCGATCGGCGACGGCTGGGGGGTCCAGGCCGGTCCCACCGGTCTCACCGGGACGCGGGCGCGGTCCGGCGGCAGGCTGGCGATCTCCTACAGCGGCGGGGCCGACTCGGTCGCCGTGGCCGCGATGCTGCCCGACGCGCCGTTCGTGCACTTCCAGCGGGTCTCCCACTCGCGCGTGCCCAACCGGTGGACCCACTACCGCTCCGACGTCCTGGCCTCGCTGGCGGAGAAGACCGGCCGCGAGCTGACCGTCGTCCGCTCTGACCTGGAGTTCACCCTCGCCGAGCCCAGGCCCGGCTACCCCGAGCACCACGCGGTCGCCGTGGGCGCGCTGCTGATGGCCGACGAGCTCGACCTGGGAGGACTGGCCTTCGGCTACGAGCTGGGGTCGCGCTGGCTGGGGGGCGCCCGCTACATCCACCGCTACACGCCCGACAACCCGATGTGGGCCCCGCACGGCGCCTGGGGACGGGTGTTCGCCGCGGCCGGGCTGCACATCGTGCTTCCGGTGGGCGGGGTGAGCGAGGCCGTCACGATGCGGCTCGCCCTCGGCTCCGAGTTGCGCGGGCAGCTCCGCTGGTGCCTGCGCGGGGTGGGCGGCCCCTGCGGGACCTGCGGCAAGTGCCTGTACAAGGAGCTCATCCAGGCCGCCGTCGAGCGCCGCCCGCTCCGCACCACGATCACCGAGGGCCGCCCGGTCGCCCGCAAGTGGCAGCGGCCGCCCCCGTACGGGGGGCAGGAGATGATCGAGTACGGCTGCGCCCGGGTGCCCGGCATCGAGGACACGGTCTTCGCCGCGGCGGCGCGGTACCTCCGCGCGACCGAGTCCTCCACCGCCTGGCTGGACCGCTGCTACCCGCCCGCGGTCGCGGAGATTCCCGAACCGTGGCGCAAGCAGGTTCACGACTTCGTGGACGGGGAGATCGGTTTCAT
Organism: Streptosporangium oxazolinicum; assembly: GCF_039537505.1. Classification (NCBI taxonomy): domain Bacteria; kingdom Bacillati; phylum Actinomycetota; class Actinomycetes; order Streptosporangiales; family Streptosporangiaceae; genus Streptosporangium; species Streptosporangium oxazolinicum. The sequence goes on along the minus strand of NZ_BAABAQ010000003.1, from coordinate 691,307 downwards.
GAGCGAGAGCGAGGCGCGTCGCGTCGAGACGTGGGGGGCGGCGTGAAGGTCTACGTCTCGGTCGACATGGAAGGTGTCACCGGACTGACCGACCCCGAGGAGATGCACGCCGGGGGCCGGGGCTACGAGCGCGGCTGCGAGCTGATGACCGGCGACGCCAACGCGGTCGTCGAGGGGGTCTTCGACGCCGGTGCCACCGCCGTGCGCGTCAACGACGCCCACGGCTCGACCAAGAACCTCAGGATCGACCTGCTCGACGAGCGGGCGACCCTGATCAGGGGGCCGGGCAAGCCGTTGCGGATGGGACAGGGGCTCGACGCGAGCTACCGGGCGGCCTGCTTCGCCGGCTACCACGCGCGGGCCGGCGTCCAGCACGGCGTGCTCAACCACACCTGGATGGGCAAGGAGATCCACAACATCTACCTCAACGGCGAGGTCTGCGGGGAGACCCGCCTCGTCGCCTCCTTCGCCGGGACGCTCGGCGTGCCGGTGATCCTGGTGACCGGGGACGAGGCCGTCTGCGAGGAGGCCAGGGAGCTGCTCGGCGACGTGGAGACCGTCGCGGTCAAGAAGGGCATCGACCGGTTCGCCGCCGAGCTCCTGCCGCCCGCCGTCGCCCGCGCCCGGATCCGCGAGGCCGCGGCCCGCGCGCTCGACCGGGTGGCCGACTTCCGCCTCTGCGCCCCCGAGCCGCCGTTCACCCTCGGCGTCGAGTGGAACTCCACCGCCATCGCCGCCGGATGCGCGATCATCCCCGGCGTGACGGCCGCGGGCCCCCGGCACACGGAGTTCACCACCGACGACTTCTCGCAGATCATGGCCCTCCTGGGGATCTTCGCCACGATCGGCGGCCACGTCGCCTGCGGCAGCGGCGCGTACGGCTGACCCTTCCGATGCCCCTTCGCCCCACGGCTCCCCCGACCCGGATAGCCCGCGACCTGACGGTGCCCCATGTGCTGTGACGACATGTGCTGTGACGACCCCCATGAGTGACGAGACGGGCCCCGCGCGACCCGACGCCTCCGGCACGGCGGCCACCGCCGCCGAGACCGCGCCCCCCGAGACCGCGTCCACGAAGACCGCACCCGCCACGGGGGCGGGCCTGACGCGCAGGGCGCTGCTCGTCGGCGTGGGCGCGGCCGGGGGCGCCGGGGCGATGTTCGCGGCGATGGGCGCCCTCGGCCTCGCCCCCGAGTCCCAGGACAGGGACTTCACGCCCCCACGGCATTCCGACTTCTCCCTCACCGGCAGGGGAGCGGCCAAAGTGGTCGTCCTCGGCGCGGGCGTCGCCGGGCTGACCTGCGCCTACGAGCTGGGCAAGGCCGGGTACGACTGCACGGTCCTGGAGGCGTCCGGCCGGGTGGGCGGCAGGAACCTCACGCTGCGCGCGGGCGACCGGCTGGACGAGCTGGGCGGCGAGACGCAGACCGCGGCGTTCGAGGAGGGCATCTACTTCAACGCGGGGGCCGCGCGGATCGCGGCCTGGATGGTCACCATGGACTACTGCCGCGAGCTGGGCGTACCCGTCGAGATCTTCGTCAACAACAACGCCTCCGCGTACGTCTACACCCAGGACATGAGCGCCCCGCTCCGGGCGCGCGCGGCCCGCGCGGACCTGTACGGCTACGTCGCGGAGCTGCTGGCCAAGGCGAGCAACACGGGCGCGCTGGACCGCCGTCTCACCGCCGACGACCGCGAGCGGCTGGCGGAGTTCCTGCGGCGTTTCGGCGACCTCGGCCCCGACCTCGCCTACCGGCGGGACTCCAGGCGGCGGGGGTTCGAGACCTATCCCGGGGTGGGCGAGGGCGTCTCCGTGGGCACCGCCTCCTCGCTGCGCGACGTGCTCGCCGCGAACACCGGCAGGTACGTCACCATGGACTTCGGCTACGACCAGGTCATGCCCATGTTCCAGCCGGTGGGCGGCATGGACACGATCACCGACGCGCTCGCCGACGCGGTCGGCCGCGACCGGATCAGGACGGGCACCCCGGTCACCGGGGTGAGGAACCTTCCCGACGGCGTGGAGGTGACACACCGGGGCGGCACCGGGGAGGGCGTCGTCCGCGCCGACTACTGCGTCGCGACCCTGCCGCCCCACCTGTTCGCGCGCCTGCCGCACAACCTCGGCACCCCGGTCACCGCCGCGCTCCGCACGCCCGTACCCGTCTCCGCCGGCAAGATCGGGCTGGAGTACGGGAGGCGCTGGTGGGAGATCGACGACCGCATCTACGGCGGCGCCAGCGAGACGGACCTGGACATCACCCACATCTGGTACCCCTCCCACGGCTTCCACTCCCGGGGCGGTCTGGTGGTCGGCTACTACAACGTCGAGGAGAACGCCGAGGCGTACACCGGCCTCTCCCACCGCGAACGGCGCAACCGCGCGCTCACCCAGGGCAAGAAGATCCACGGGGAGAAGTACCGCGCCGAGCTGCGGTCCAGTGTCTCGATCGCCTGGCGGCGCCAGCCGTACATCGAGGGCGGCTGGGCGAGCTGGCCCTCCTTCGACGCCGCCTTCGACCTGCTGCAGCGCCCGGCGGGCCGGGTCTACTTCGCCGGTGACTGGCTCACGCACCTGACCGCCTGGCAGGCCGGCGCGATGGAGTCCGCGAGGAGGGCGGTCACCGATCTGCACCGCCGGGTGCTCCAGGCGACCTCCTGAGTGTCACCGCGCGGCCGTAAAGTCTTCGGTGCGAGAGAATTTCCGGGGGAATTCCTAGGGAGACGAGACGGCGATGGCGATCGGGACGTTGGAGTGGACGAGTGCCGTGCGGCGGCCGGACCTGCTGGCCGAGCCGGTGGCACGGGCCGTCGGCGGGCTCGGCGGGCTCGGTGGTCTTGACGGGGCCGGTGGGGTCGGCGGGATCACCGTCGCCGAGATCGACCCGGAGCTGGCCGACACGGCGGCCTTCTGCGAGCGCTACGGCGTGAGCATGGGCGAGTCGGCCAACTGCGTGATCGTGGCGGCCAGGCGCGCGGGGGAGACCCGCTACGCGGCGTGCATGGTGCTCGCCACCACGAGGGCCGACGTCAACGGGGTGATCCGGCGCCACCTGGACGCGCGGAAGATCTCGTTCGCGCCGATGGACGACGCGGTCACGCTGACCGGCATGGAGTACGGCGGGATCACCCCCCTCGGGCTGCCCGAGGACTGGCCGGTGCTCGTCGACGAGGCGGTGGCGGCCCACCCGGGGGTCGTGATCGGCAGCGGCGTCCGCCGCTCCAAACTGGCCGTGGCCGGTTCCCTGCTGGCCGGGTTGAAGACGGCGCAGGTTCTTCACCTGGCGAACTGAGGCGGAAATGAGACTAAGTGGGAGCGGGAATCGGGAAACCGTCGTGGTTCTGTGAACGTTATTCAGTCGGAAAATGTGGCCCGATGGTTCATCTCGTGGGCGAGGTCTAAGCCGATATGGTGCTTCATGCCATGAATCAGGACGACCGATTGGGTCCTTACCGGTTGCTGCGGCGGCTCGGTGAGGGCGGTATGGGCGTGGTTCACCTAGCCGTCGACCCGCAGGGCCGGCAGGTGGCGGTGAAGGTCCTCCGCGCGGAGGTGGCGGGCGACGACGTCGCGCGCCGCCGTCTTTCGCGCGAGGTCGAGACGATGCGGCGGGTGCGCAGCGAGTACATCGCGGAGGTCCTCGACGCCGACGTGACCGGCCACCGCCCCTACATCGTGACGCGCTACGTCGCGGGCAGGCCGCTGGACGAGGTCGTCAAGCAGGACGGCCCCATGGAGCTGCCCGCGCTGCTGCGGGTCGCGCACGGGGTGGCGTCGGCGCTGGCCGCCGTCCACTCGGTCGGGGTGATCCACCGCGACCTCAAGCCCGGTAACGTCCTCATCCTGGACGGCGAGCCGGTCCTCATCGACTTCGGCATCGCGCAGGCCGTCGACGCCACCCGGCTCACCCAGACCGGCATGTTCATCGGCACCCCCGGCTACCTCGCCCCCGAGATCATCGAGGGGCACGAGGCCGGACCCGAGGTCGACGTGCACGCCTGGGCGGGCACCCTGGTCTTCGCCGCCACCGGCCTGCCGCCCTTCGGCAAGGGCACGCTGGAGATGATCTTCTACAACATCACCGCGGGCAAGGCGAACGTCGACGCCGTCCCCCAGGCGCTCCAGCCGGTCCTGCGGGCCGCCCTCCAGCGCGACCCGGCCAGGCGGCCCGCCGCCGCCGAGCTGGCGGCGCGGGTCGCACGCCTGCTGCCCGCCTCCGGCAGGTCCCGGGTGCCCGACGAGGTCGCCACGGTCGCGGAGTTCGACGGCCCCGCCACCGGCTCCCGCGCTCCCGGGTCCTCCGGCGCGTTCGGTCACGGCGCCTCGGGCACGTCCGGCCAGGGCGACCGGCCGGGCCGGGACAGCCAGCCGGGTCACGGCCGTCAGGTGGCCCAGGGAGGCCAGGGGCCCACGGGATCCGGCGCCCAGGCCCCGCACGTCCCCGGCCGCCAGGGCGCCGCGGTCGACGAGCCCGGCGACGTGCCGACCCCGGTGGCGTCACGCCCGGCGGTCCAGCAGCCCACCCCCTGGCCCCCCGCCCCCGTGGCCCAGCCCCACGAGTACGTCTCGCTGCTCGGCGAGGAGCAGCCCGACCCGTGGCCCACCCGCCGGGTGACGCCCGAGGAGCTGCGCCAGGCCGCCGCGGCCCAGCAGGCCGCGTACGACCTGCCCACCGGCGCGCTCGCCCCCGAGGACATCCCCACCCGCACCCCGGGCGTCGTGCCCGGTCCGGCGTCCGGTCCGCCCATCCCCGCCGCCCGCGACCAGGGCGCCACCGCGCCGGTCTCCGACGGGGACATCCCCACCCAGCGGGTCCGCCCCCAGGACCTGCAGGAATACATCCGCCAGTACACCGGCCAGCCGGGCCAGCACGGCCAGCAGGCCCAGCACGGCCAGCAGGCCCAGCACGGTCAGCTCGGCCGGCAGGCCCAGCCGGGTCAGCAGGGCCGGTCACCGCAGTCGGGTGGCCCGCCCCCGCCGGTCTACCCGCAGCGGCAGGCCCCGCCCGACCAGCAGCAGACCCCGCACGTCCGCACCCCCACACCACCGCCCTACCCCTACCCGCACCCCCAGCCGCAGCAGCCCTCCCAGCAGCATGCCCAGCAGCCTCAGCAGCCCGTGCCGGCGGCGCTCCACCCCGGCCAGCGTCCGGGTCACGCGTTGCAGCGTTCCAAGGCGTACGGGGTGGCGAGCGTGCTGATGCTGGTCGTCATGACGGTCGCGGCGGTCATCGCCCCGGTGATCGTCGCCGTGCTGGTGATCCCGGTGGCGATCCTGCTGCGCGCCGCCGACATCGCCCAGCCGGCGCTCAACGCCAGAAGGGGGGCGGGCGAGGCGGCGGCCGACGTCTTCCGGGTGCTCGGCCAGCCGGCCGCGCTCCTGAAGTCGATCGGCATCACCGTCGCCCTCGTGCCGTACGCGCTGGTCCTCGGCCTGCCGGTGACGCTCCTGCTCACGGTGTGGGTCGGGGGCATGTCGGAGACCAACGCGCTGAGCTGGGGGACGGCCGTCACGCTCTGGACCCTCTGCGCCGGACCCGGCGTCGAGGGCCCAAGCCGCCAGATGCGACGTACGCTGGCATCACTGCTGCCGTCGCGCGGCGCGGCCATCGTCGCCGCCGCGGGGCTGGCGGCGGTGGCGGCGCTGATGGTCTTCCTGGCGATCGGCACCGTGGGAGAGAAGGCACGACAGGCGGTGTGGACGCCGGTCGACGTCGAAACGGTGGTGCAGAAACTGGAAGCCCTACGAGAGAAGGCGGCGTGATGACCGGGGACACGCGGGCGCCCGAGCGGCTGGGCCCGTACCGCCTGCTCAGGAAGATCGGCGAGGGCGGCATGGGCGTCGTCCACCTCGGGCTCGACGAGGACGGGCGCGAGGTGGCCGTCAAGGTCCTGCACCCGCACGTGGCCGCCGACCTCAAGGCCCGCGACCGGCTCACCCGCGAGGTGGAGACCATGCGGCGGGTGCGCAGCCAGCACGTCGCCGAGGTGCTCGACGCCGAGCTGACGGCGAAGCAGCCCTACATCGTGACCAGGTTCGCCCCGGGGCGCACGCTGGAGGAGACCGTCCTGGAGGACGGCCCGCTCTCCGCCGACCAGATCATCCGGCTGGCGCGGGGCATGTGCGCGGCGCTGGTGGCCATCCACGCCGCCGACGTCATCCACCGCGACTTCAAGCCGTCCAACGTGATGATCGTCAACGGTGACCCGCTGGTCATCGACTTCGGCATCGCGCACCTGGTCAACGCGACCCGGCTCACCCAGACCGGCATGTTCGTCGGCACCCCCGGCTACCTCGCCCCGGAGATCATCCGCGACTCCGAGATCACCCAGGCGGCCGACGTGCACGCGCTGGCCTCGACGGTCTTCTTCGGCGCGACCGGCAAGCCGCCGTTCGGCACGGGCAGCTTCGAGGTCGTCTGCTTCAACATCATGGAGGGCCGGGCCAACATCGACCTGGCCCCCGCGTGGCTGCGCGGCTGGCTGCGGCGGGCCCTCGCCGTCGACCCCGTCGCCCGGCCGTCCGCGACGGAGCTGCACCGGATGGCCCGCGCCCTCGACCCGAGGGTGACGGCCTTGCAGGAGACGCCGCCCACCGCCGTCCTCGACGCCGGGACGAAGGTCCTCAACGCCGACGGCACCAGGGTCCTGGACGGCCAGACCCAGTCCCAGTCCCCGGCCGCCCCGGTCTCGCCGTCCTCGCCGCCCCGGAACGGCACCCGCGCGCTGCCGCAGGACGAGGGGTACGCCGACCTGCTCCCGCCGGTCGAGTACGCCAAGCCGGAGCGGCGCGAGCGCAGGCCCAGGCAGGAGCAGGGCCAGGTGTCCGGCGCGACGGCACCGCCCCCGTACGTCCCGGCTCCCAAGCCGCCGCCCTACGTCCCCGCGCCGCCCTCGGCGCAGGCCAGGGCCGCGGCCCCGCCGCCCTTCGCCGACCAGCGGGTGGCCGGATATCCCGCGCCCCCGCCCACCGGCCAGGCGCGGCCCTACCCGCCGCCGGTCCAGGCGCGGCGTGAGGCCCCCACCCAGGACCGGCCCGCGCCCGCGCCCCGCACCCCTCCGCGGGAGCGCTACCGCGCCGCCCACCCGCTCGCCTCGATGCTGCTGCTGACCATCCTGGTGGCGCTGGCCTGCGTGCTGCCCGTGGTGGTGAGCGTGTTCGCGCTGGCCGCCGCGCTCTGCCTGCGGGTGGGCGAACACCTGCTCGGGGACCTGGCCCAGCGCCGCTCCATCCGGGGCAACAGCGCCAGCGACCCCCTGCTCGCGGTGCTCGGCACCCCGTGGGCGCTGATCAGGTCCGCGTTCGGGACGCTGGTCACCGGGGTGCTGTCCGCGATGTTCGGCATGTGCGTGTGGGGGTTCCTCGTCTACGCCGGGGACATGAACAAGAACTTCGCGGCCGCCTACGCCGCGGGTGCCTTCGTGGCCGGGCTGTTCGTCCTGCCCGGCGGGGGCAAGCCCCGCAAGGCCGTCGCCCGCACGCTGAGCGGGGTCATCCGCAGTCCCGGCGCGGGCATGGTGACCACGATCGTGCTGGGCACGCTGGCGTTCTTCGCGGTGATGGCGGCGTTCAGCGTGGTCCCGTCCTTCTCCCCGTGGCGCAACCCGACCGATGTCGTCGACAGCCTCACGGCGCAGTGGCGGCAGTCGGCGAACGAGGGCGCGATGGGCGCGCTCGACCTCGTCGGCGGGCTTTTCGACAACCTGATGAACAGCCTCGGTCTGGGATTCCTGACATTCTGGAAGTAACGGCCCGCTGACGGGTGTTTCCCGGCCGCCGACCGGTGCGCGACGGCCTTCTCTGCGGCACGATGGAGGAGACCGGCCGGAAGGAGTCGCATGGTCGCGGCGGACGGTGAACACCTTGGCCCCTACCGCCTGCTGTCGAGACTGGGCGCCGGAGGTTTCGGCGAGGTCCACCTGGCGCTGGACCCCGAGGGGCGCACGGTGGCGGTCAAGATCCTGCATCCCCATGTCGCGGCGGACGAGACGGCTCTGACCAGGCTGTCCCGCGAGGTCGAGACCATGCGGCTGGTCCAGGGCCCGCGTGTCGCCGAGGTCCTGGACGCCTCCCTGGAGGGGGCCCGCCCCTATCTGGTCACCCGTTACGTGCAGGGCCGCCCGCTCGGCGCGGTGGTCGCCGCCGACGGGCCGGTCCTCGATGACGATCTCGTACGGCTGGCGCGCGGCCTGGCCGAGGCCCTGGCCACCGTGCACGCCGCCGGGGTGGTGCACCGCGACCTCAAGCCCGCCAACGTGATCCTGACCGACGGCGAGCCGGTCGTCATCGACTTCGGCATCGCCTCCGCGCTCGACTCGCCCTCGGTCACCGCCTCGGGGGCCGTGCTCGGCACGCCCGGCTACCTGGCGCCCGAGGTGCTGGAGGGCGCGGAGGCCGGTGCCGAGGCCGACGTCTTCGCCTTCGGGGCGACGCTGGCGTACGCGTCCACGGGACGGCACCCCTACGGCACCGGCCCGGCGTCGGCGATCGGCTACCGCGTCGTCCATCACCCTCCCGACCTCGACGGCGTTCCCGGGTGGCTGGAGCCGGCGCTCGGCGAGTGCCTGCTGCGCGATCCCGCCGCCCGGCCGTCCGCGGACAGGATCGTGGCGTGGCTGGGCGGCGCTCCCGTCGCACGGCCGGCCCGATCCCGCCGCGACACCGCCGACGCCCGGAGGAGCGCCCAGGCCGAGGCCAAATGGCACCGGACGGCCAAGTTCCGTGACCCTCCGCCGCTCGCGGAGGCGGACGGCCCGGAATTCCGCCTCCGGGACATCGCGGTGCCGAGGAGCAGGCCGCCCCAGGACGCCGCCGACACCGACGCCGACGCCGCGGACGCCGGGGTGCGGGATCTCGGCACCCGGGAGTGGCGGCCGGGGCAGCCGCGCCCGGCGGCGGGCAGGCCCTCGCCCGAGGAGGCCCTTGAGCGCCGCAGGGCCGTCGTGCACCGCCGCTGGGTTGTCGGCACCGGCCTGCTCGTCGCCCTGACGGCCGCGACCGCGAGGGAGCCGTTGCCCGAGGTGGCACTGCTGCTACTGGCCGGGTACGGCTCGGTGCTGCTCGTCGACGCGGGCATCGCCCTGTTCGCCCACCGGAACCGCGGGCGCGCGATCCTCGACCTGGCCGCGGGGGCCGGGGCCGTCGCGCTGGGAGCGGTGCTGAGCGCGTTCTTCAGCACGTTCACCCTGGCGCTGGTGCTGGGCACCGTCGTCTTCGTCCTGGTCGGGATCCTGGTGGCCGGTTGAACGCGGCCGGGTGAGTGGGCCCGGACCGTACGCGTGGCGTGGAGCCCTCCCGCGAATACCGGAACATAGTTCGGTATGGTAGGGGAATGATCCTTGGGAAAGGTCGCGGCTGCCCGGCGAGAGCTGCGCGACCTGGTGGTTTGCACCTAAGCTACCAATGGGTAACATAAGGACGGGAGGCCGGGGCGGGGTACGTATCGCTCGGGCCACCCGCTGCCACACCGCCCGAGGGCACCTGGCGGTCTTGTTGCAGTCTTGTGGCAGTCTTGGCAGCGCGTGCACGTGCCCCGCGTGCGCGCACCGCATCCGACGTCAACCGCAGCGACGCGGTGGCGTACGCGAACACGGGAGGTCGGCCACCGGCCATGAACATTGTCGTCTGCGTGAAGCAGGTCCCCGACACGGCGACCGAGCGCAAGCTGAGGTCCGATGACAATACGCTCGATCGCGACGCCGCCGACGGCGTCATCAACGAGCTGTGCGAATACGCGATCGAGGAGGCGCTGCGCCTGAAGGAGGCCCACGGCGGTGAGGTGACCGTCCTCACCATGGGTCCCGACAAGGCGAGCGACACCATCCGCAAGGCCCTGGCCATGGGCGCCGACAAGGCCGTCCACCTGGTGGACGACGCGCTGCACGGCTCGGACGCCCTGGGCACCTCCCACGCCCTGGCACAGACCCTCAAGAAGATCGGCTTCGATCTGGTCGTGCTCGGCTCGGAGTCGACGGACGCCCGCACCGGCGTCCTCGCCGCCATGCTGGCCGAGCGCCTCGGCGTGCCGCAGCTCACCTTCGCCAACCGCGTGGAGATCGCCGACAAGGGCTCCATCTCCATCCAGCGCGTCACCGACTACGGCTACGACAGGGTCGAGGCCTCGCTGCCCGCCGTCGTCTCCGTCGTGGAGAAGATCAACGAGCCGCGCTACCCGTCTTTCAAGGGCATCATGGCCGCCAAGAAGAAGCCGGTCGAGAAGCTCGGTGTCGCCGACGCCGAGATCGACGCCTCCCAGGTGGGCCTGGCCAACTCCTGGAGCGAGGTCGCCGACTTCGCGGTCGCCCCGCTGCGCGCGGCGGGCACGGTCGTCAAGGACGAGGGCGACGGCGGCGTGAAGGCCGCCGACTTCCTCGCGTCGAAGAAGTTCGTCTGAGAGCGGGGGTTAGCTGGAATGTCCGAGATTCTCGTTCTGGTCGAGCACGTCGAAGGCCAGGTCAAGAAGGTCACCCTTGAGCTGCTGACACTCGCCAGGAAGCTGGGCACCCCGGCGGCGGTCTGGACGGGCGCGGGCTACTCTCCCGACGCCCAGGCCAGGCTGGCCGAGTACGGCGCGGAGAAGATCTACCTGGCCGACTCCGCCGAGGTCAGCGACTACGTCGTGGCCCCCAAGGCGGAGCTGCTCGCCCACCTCGTGACCGAGAGGTCGCCGATCGCGGTGCTCGTCGCCGCGACGGCCGAGGCCAAGGAGATCGCCGGTCGCCTCGCCATCAAGATCGACTCCGGTGTGCTCACCGACGTCGTGGGCATCGAGGACGGCCTGGTCGCCGACCAGTCCATCTTCGGCGGCGGCATCAACGTCCGGTCGCGGGTGACCAAGGGCGTCCCGATCGTCGCGATCCGCCCCAACGCCACCCCCGTCGAGGCCGCCGCGGGCGCGGGCGCCGAGGAGCGCGTCACCTTCACCGTGTCCGACGCCGCCAAGGGCGCCAGGATCGTGGAGCGGGTCAAGGAGGAGAAGGGCGCGCGCCCGGAGCTCACCGAGGCCGCGATCGTGGTCTCCGGCGGCCGGGGTGTCGGCTCGGCCGAGAAGTTCTCGATCATCGAGGAGCTGGCCGACTCGCTCGGCGCGGCCGTCGGCGCCTCCCGCGCCGCCACCGACGCCGGCTGGTACCCACACCAGTTCCAGGTCGGCCAGACCGGCAAGACCGTCTCCCCGCAGCTGTACATCGCGGCGGGCATCTCCGGGGCCATCCAGCACCGGGCCGGGATGCAGACCGCCAAGACGATCATCGCGATCAACAAGGACCCCGAGGCGCCGATCTTCGAACTCGCCGACTACGGCGTCGTGGGCGACCTGCACCAGATCATCCCGCAGCTGACCGAGGAGATCACCAAGCGCAAGTGACCGGCCGGGTCACGCGTACCGGCGGGCAGAGGAACGCGAGAGGGCACCGCACGCGTCGTGCGGTGCCCTCTCGGTGTTCCGGCTCTCACCGGCGGGCCAGGACGGCCCGCGGGCCCGCCGGGGTCAGGCCGCCATGGAGAGCTCGCGCCTGGGGGTCTCCAGCGGGACGACGACCGCGCGGGAGCGGGGCAGGAACCACGCGACCACGGCGATCAGGACGCCGAGTACCACGGCGAGGCCGAGGCCCACCCTGAGCGTGACCAGGTCGGAGAGGAGACCGATGATCACCGGGCCGAGGAGCAGTCCCGCGTAGCCCATCGCGCCGGTCTGGGCGATGGCCGGTCCGGGAGTGCCGGTCGCGCCGCCCGCCAGGGACATGGCCATCGGCGAGACCGTCGCCACGGCCACGCCGACGAACAGCATGGCCGAGATGGCGATCGGCGCCGTGGGGGCCGTGATGACCACGCCGAAGGTCGCGGCGGTGGCCAGGCCCGAGGCGACCATCATGCCGCGGGCGCCGAAGCGGTTCCGGACACGGTCACCGGCGAGGCGCCCGGCCAGCATGCCCGCCTCGAAGATCGGGTAGCCCAGGGCGGCGAGCGCCTCCGGCGCCCCCAGCGTGTTCCGCAGGTACAGGCCGTTCCAGTCGGCGACCGTACCCTCCACCATGAACGCGCAGAAGGCGATCACGCCGAGGAGGTAGACGACCGGGGGCATCCGGCGTCGCGGCGGCCTGGCGGCACCGCGCCCGCGAGCGGGGGCCGTCACCGGGTCGGGCAGGTAGGAGCGGCTGACGAGGGCCGCCACGGGGAGCGCGAGCAGGGCGACCAGGGCCAGGTGGACCGTGATCGAGAGTCCCGCCGCGATCGCCACGGTGCCCAGCAGGCCCGCGGAGATCGCCCCCACGCACCAGCCTGCGTGCATGCCGTTCATCAGCGGGCGGCCGTAGGCGCGCTCGACCACCGATCCCTGCGCGTTCATCGCGACGTCCACCGCGCCGAACGCCATGCCGAACAGGCCGCTCGCGGCGACGGCCAGGGGGAACGACGGCGCCACCGCGAGCAGCGCCAGGGTGATCGCGGTCAGGGGGGCCGCGACCCGCAGGATGCTCCGGCTGCCGAAGCGTGCCATCACCCCGCGCATCGACTGCATGGTGATGAGCGCTCCCAGCCCCCACACGAGGAGGGTGACGCCCACCGACGCCTCGGACAGGCCGAGTTTGTCGGAGAGCGCCGGAATGCGCACGGTCATCGATCCGCACAGCAGTCCGGCGAGCACGAATGTGAGAACCGCCCCGGTTCGAGCCGCTCTCAGGTCGCGGGTCATGACGCAATCCCTTCAATAAATGTTTTGACAAACCGGGGAGCGGGCACACCAAAGTCGGTCGCTTTCGCGCGTGCGAAAGCGACCACCAATCTTTGTGAGTGTTTCCCCCGGTCAGGTGAATGATCAGATGGGCGTCCGCAGGCCGGCGCGTCGTGGCGCCGGGGGGTCAGGCGGACGGGGCGATCAGGCGGGCAGCAGGGCCAGCAGGCGCTGTTTCAGGCCCTCGAGGTGCTCGGCGTCGTAGAGATCGGGGTCGTGGCTCGCCACGTCCCACAATCCCTCGCAGGCCAGGCGCACGATCTGCGCCGCCCCCGGGTCGGGCTCGCTGTCGAGCCCCTCGCGGTGCCACCGGGCCATCGCCACCCGCAGCGGCGCCAGAAGGTAGAGGTTGCCGGAGGCTCCGGTCACCACGGCCCAGCGGCGCAGCCTGCCGCTCCGCACGGCGGCGAACGTGGCCGCCAGATAGTTCTTGGTGTAGGTGTCGTGACCCTGGGTGGCGACGAGCTCGTCGAACTCCTCGATCAGCCGCTCGACCATGCCCTTGATCAGGGCTTCCTTCGTGCCGAAGTGGTAGAGCAGGCCGCCCTTGCTGCATCCGGCGCGCTCCGCGACGGTCGCCAGGGTGAGCGCCTGGGAGCCCTGGTCGCAGAGCAGATCCTCTGCCGCGTCCAACAGCTCTTCCCGTCTCATGGCAGTTACTGTACCGTCTGGACGGTTTAGTGGCAACTCCGGGATACAGGTCCCACGCGGGCGCGGATACGCTTGGAAGGTTGACAGCGAGTTGGGGAGGGGAATGCGGCCGTGAAGTCCGCCTATCTCGATCACGCGGCGACCACGCCGATGCTTCCCGAGGCGATCGAGGCGATGACAGCCCAGCTCGGCCAGGTCGGCAACGCGTCCTCCCTGCACGCCGCCGGCCGCCGCACCCGCCAGGTGGTGGAGGAGTCGCGGGAGACCATCGCCGCCGCGCTCGGCGTCAGGCCCAGCGAGGTCGTCTTCACCTCGGGCGGTACCGAGGCCGACAACCTCGCGGTCAAGGGCCTGTACTGGGCCCGCCGCGCCGGGGGCGCGGACCGGATCCTGATCAGCGCGGTGGAGCACCACGCCGCGCTGGATCCCGCGCACTGGCTGAGCGCCCACCAGGGCGCGACCGTCGAGCTGCTCGACGTCGACGAGTTCGGCCGGGTGCACCCGCAGACCCTCCGCGACGCCGTCGAGCGCGACCCTGCGAGTGTCGCCCTGGTCAGCGTCATGTGGGCCAACAACGAGGTCGGCACCGTCCAGCCGGTCCACGAGCTCGCCGCGATCGCGAAAGAGCACGACATCCCCTTCCACACCGACGCGGTCCAGGCCGTCGGGCAGCTTCCCCTGGTCTTCGCCGACTCGGGGATCGACGCGCTGACGCTCTCCGGGCACAAGGTCGGCGGCCCGATGGGCGTCGGTGCCCTGCTGCTCGCCCGGGGCGTCGACCCGGTGCCGGTGCTGCACGGCGGCGGCCAGGAGCGTGACATCCGCTCCGGCACGCTCGACGCCCCCTCCGTCGCCGGTTTCGCCATGGCGGTACGGACCGCGGTGGCCGGGCAGGCCGAGACCTCGGCCCGGCTGACCGGGCTCCGCGACGACCTCATCCGCAGGGTCCGCGAGGCGGTGCCCGGCGTGATCCTCAACGGCGACCCGGTGAACCGCCTTCCCGGCAACGCCCACTTCTCCTTCCCCGGCTGCGAGGGCGACGCCCTGCTCATGCTGCTGGACGCCAAGGGGGTGGAGTGCTCGACGGGTTCGGCCTGCTCGGCCGGGGTGGCCCAGCCCTCCCACGTGCTGCTCGCGATGGGCGCCGACGGGGTCCGGGCGCGTGGCTCGCTGCGCTTCTCCCTGGGGCACACCTCGACCGAGGCGGACGTGGACCGGCTGGCCGAGGTCATCGGCCTCGTCGTCGAGCGTGCCCGCCGTGCGGGCCTGAGCTGATCCGTGCCGTATGGGTGTCTGCCGTGCGGGTCTGAGTTGGTCCCGTATGGTGCAGGCTCGTTCCTCGCGGCCTCCCGGGGCCTTCGCCCGGGGCCTTCCGCGCGAACCCGCGGGTGATCCCGGGGCCTCCCGGCCCGACGGGGTGGGCGCCGGCGCGGGTACGCTCAAGGGGTTATGAGTCTTCGTGTGCTTGCCGCCATGTCCGGCGGCGTCGACTCCGCCGTGGCGGCCGCCCGCATCGCCGAGGCGGGCCATGACGTCACCGGTGTCCACCTCGCCCTCTCCGCCAACCCCCAGTCCTATCGGACCGGCGCCCGCGGGTGCTGCACGATCGAGGACTCGCGAGACGCCCGCAGGGCCGCCGACGTGATCGGCATCCCCTTCTACATATGGGACATGGCCGAGCGGTTCCACCGCGACGTGGTCGAGGACTTCGTCAGCGAGTACGCCGCCGGCCGCACGCCCAACCCGTGCCTGCGCTGCAACGAGAAGATCAAGTTCGAGGCGGTGCTCGACCGGGCCCTCGCGCTGGGCTTCGACGCGGTGGCCACCGGGCACCACGCGCGTGTCGCGGACGGCGTCCTGAGCCGCAGCCCCGACCAGGGCAAGGACCAGTCGTACGTCCTGGGCGTGCTCACCCGGGAGCAGCTCGGTCACGCGATCTTCCCGCTGGGCGACTCCACCAAGGCGCAGGTCCGCGAGGAGGCCGCGCGGCGCGGCCTCCTGGTGGCCGACAAGCCCGACAGCCACGACATCTGCTTCATCGCCGACGGTGACACCCGGGCTTTCCTCGCCGACCGCCTCGGCGCGTCGAGGGGCTCGATCGTCGACGAGTCCGGCGAGGTCGTGGGCGATCACGAGGGCGTTTACGGCTTCACGATCGGCCAGCGCAAGGGCCTGCGCATCGACCGCCCGGCCCCCGACGGCCGCCCCCGCTACGTGCTGTCCATCGAGCCGGTCTCCAACACGGTCACCGTCGGCCCGCGTTCGTCCCTCCAGGTCACGACCATCGTCGCGGAGCGGCCGGTCTGGAACGGCCCGGTGGACGAGCCGCGCGAGCCGCTGGCCTGCACGGTCCAGCTCCGCGCCCACGGCGAGGTGTACGGGTGCCGCGCCCAGCTCTCCGGCGGGGAGGTCCACATCACGCTGGACGCCCCGGCCACCGGGGTCGCGGCGGGGCAGGCCGCCGTGCTCTATCTCGGCGACACCGTGATCGGCTCGGCCACCATCGCCTCGGCCTCCTGAGCGCGTTCTCCCGGGCGCGTTCCCGGCACGTGCTCCGCGTCCCCGGGCGGTCACGTCCCCGTCCCACGGGCGCGAGGCCGGTTCCCCGCCCGGGGTTCCCCGCCCGGCGGGGCCGGTCCTACGGCAGGGTGACCGACTCGCCGGGCTTGAGGCGGCGCATGTCGGCCTTCTGCCGGTCCGACTCCATCTCCAGCCACATGTCGACGAGACGGAGCCCGAGGTCGTTGAGCAGGCCGTCGTGGGTGGAGAAGGCGCGGGCGGGACGGACCTGGCGGAGATACTCGATCATCTCCGACGCCTTCATCCACGGCGCGTTGGTCGGCACCAGGAGCGTGGGCACCTCGACACCCGGCGGGGTGAACGCGTCACCCGGGTAGAAGACCTCCTCGTCCACCAGGAAGCCGACATTGCGCACGATCGGCAGGTCCGGGTGATTGGGGGCGTGCCACTCGCCGACGACCCTCACCCCGAAACCGGCCGTGTCGAAGGCGTCGCCCTGCCGTACCACCTGGATCTTCGCGGGAACGTCGGTGAGCGTGGCGGCCACGCCCTCGTTGGTCCAGATCTCCAGGGACGGGTTGGTCCCGGCCGCCCGGCGCAGCCGGTCGGCGTCCACGTGGTCGAAGTGCTCGTGGGTGATGAGGACGGCCTGTGCCCCGTCGAGCGCGGACTCCTCACTGAAGGAGCCCGGGTCGATCACGAGGACGGAGTCGTCCTTCTCCAGGCGGACACACGCGTGCCCGAATTTCGTGAGTCTCATCCCCTCACTTTATGGGCGCGCCGGATCATGATCCCGTGGGGGGCGGCGCCGTCGCGCCTCCGTTCCGGCCCCGGCGGCGATGCCGTGGAGCGACCGCGCCGGTGGGCCGGAGAGTGCGCGAGGCCGTGCCCGGTGGATCGGGCCGGAGAGGCCACGCCGGAGTCGTACGAGGGCGTGGCGCACGGGGTGTGGCACACGGGGTGAGGCCGGGGTCGTGCCCGGAGAACGGAACGCGCGGGAGGCCGCCGCTGGAGGCGGCGCCCCCCGCGCGGTCCGGTCAGGTGATCACAGGCGGCGCGGTGCCGCCGTCGCCACCCCAGACGTCCTCGTCCTCGGTGAGCCAGGTGGAGCGCTCACGGTCCTGGTTCCCCTCGCCCGCCGCGCCGCCCATCGGCATGAACGGCATGCCGCCCATGCCCATGCCGCCACGGCCGTCGGCCCGCATGCCGCCGACACCACCGGCGCCTCCGAAGGCACCGCCGGTCCCGGCGGTGCCGCCGTTGCCGACCCAGGAACTCGGCCCCGCGGGACCGTTCGGGCCGAACGCGGTGGTGGGACCCACGCCCCCGCCGCCCCCGGTGTAGGGGGGCAGCCCGGTGCCGGGGCCGGTGCCGGGACCGAGCCCGGTCCCCGGGCCGAGACCCGTGCCGGGACCGAGCCCGGTGCCGGGACCGCCCGGCACGGTGGGCTCGAAGCCCGCCAGCTGGGTGTTGCGCGGATCGTTCGGGTTCAGGGCCGCCGGGTCGGTGGAGTACGCGGGCGGAATGGTGCCGTTCCCCGGCAGGGCGCCCGTACCGGGACCGCCGGTGCCGGGAATCCCCGCGCCGGGGTCGCCCGTGCCGGGAATCCCTGTGCCGGGGCCACCGGTGCCGGGAGCCCCCGTGCCGGGAACGCCGGGACCGCCGGGATAGGCCGGGGTGGAGACGCCGGGATAGTCGCTCCCGCCCGGAGAAACGCCCCCCGGGAAGCCGGGCAGGTTTCCGGTGCCGGGGTAACCGGCGCCGCCGCCACCCGAGTAGCCTCCGCCGAAGCCGGGCATGCCACCGCCCCCGGGGTAACCGCCCCCGCCGCCCGGGTAGTCTCCGGTGCCGGGGTAGTTCTGGGTGGTGAGCGGGGGGTCGGCCGCGGCACTCAGCTGGGGCAGGTCCTTCTCCACGGTCGCGGGAATGCGCTCGTAGAGGTTGACCAGCTCCTGGTTGAGCGCCATCAGGTCCTCGCGGGCGAAGTCGTTCGTCGACTTGTTGCTGAAGAGGTACATGTCGCCGACCTTCCCGACGGCGATGTCGTCCCCCGGGAGGAAGTCGACCGCGTCGAGGAAGCCCATCGACGGCCTGCTGGCGGCGGCCTCGATGTAGGTGGGAAGGACCTCCCTGCCGTAGTGGGTGAGCGGTGGCCCGAGCTGGCCGCAGCGGGTGGACAGCTCGTTGACCGTCTTGTGGACCAGCTGGAGCGCGTTCTGCGCCTCGATCGAGGCGTCACCGCTCCAGACCTGGGCGAGTTCGCCGGCGACCTGCCTGATCAGGAGGTGGCTGTCGCGCAGTGTGCTCGCCGCGGAACTGTAGGCGTGGCCCGCGTCCTCGATGGCCCGAGGGTTGGTCGCCTCGAGCATCATCTTGATCTCGTCGGCGCTGTAGCCGCTGTAGTGGCCGCGGCTGCCGATTCCCGGGGAGCCCTCACCGTCGAACTTGATGTGGTGAAGCGCGTGGTCGTTGCCCATCGCCTCAGCTCGCCTTGTTCGTGGTGCTGGCCTGCTCGGCGTCCTGGTAGTTGTAGGCGGCGGCCCGCAGCAGCTCGATCGCGGCCCGATACTTGGCGATGGTCTCCTGGTAGACCGCGCCGACCTTCATGTGAGCCTTGCCCGTGGTCCTGGCGAGATCCTTGGCGGTGTCCCAGGTGCCGAAGTGGGCCTCGGTCAGGTTGGTCATGGACCGCATGTCCTGCAGGGCTCCCTCGTTGGAGCTCTCCAGGCGCGCGACGTCCTCCTCCAGGGCCTTGAGGAGCTGCTTGATCCGGTCGCGCTTGATCTCGACGGCCGGACGGGCCTTGTCGAGGCCGGGCCAGGGGGACGCGCCTCTGTCTATGTCTTCGGGAGCTGCCATACCTCTCTCCCCGTTACTAAGGGGTCGCGGCACCGCCGCGACCCGGTTGGTTCTCCCCGGTGAGGTGGGTCCGCGGCACCGCCGTGACCCGCTCCGCCTCCGGGATCAGCGCCCGTCGAACATCGTGACGTTGACCTTCTCGGTCATCGCGAAGTTCTCCCTGCCGATCTCGATGACGCCACCGAGGCGCTGGAGCAGCGCGGCCATCCGGCCGGACGCGGCGTCCCACTGGGCGCGGGCGCCGTAGTAGGCCGTGCGCGCGTCGCCCTCCCAGTCTCCGAGCAACCGGTCGAGGTCCCCTTCCAGGTTCTGGAGGGTGCCTTCCAGCATCTGCCACTGCCGGGCGAAGTCGCCGGCAGAGCGGTCCATCTGGCCGAAGTCGACAAGAGTGCGGTCGAAGTCGCTAGCCATGGTGATCCCCGTTCCGAATCCGTCAGCTGTTGATGTCGGCCCCGAGCCGCCTGGACACGGCGGTCTGGTTCTCCTGGGCCGTCTCGTAGTTCTTCTGGATGTTCTTGAGCTTGATGGACAGGCCCTCGAGCTCCCGCAGGATGTTGGTCATCTCGGTGCTCCAGGCGTTGAACACGCCGTCGAAGGAGACCGCGGACTGACCGTCCCAGCCGGAGCGCAGCTCGCCCCGGTGGCCTTCGAGCTGGGTCTTGATCTGGTTGATCGTGTTCTTGGCGTCGTCGGTCTTCTGCGACGCCTCGCCAAGCCGCGAATGGTACGCGGAGGTCTTCTGGACCACGTGACACCTCCATGGTGTTCGACTGGCATGGGACTTTCGATCATTACAAAGTGGACAGCCGCCGT
Source organism: Streptosporangium oxazolinicum (assembly GCF_039537505.1). Lineage (NCBI taxonomy): Bacteria > Bacillati > Actinomycetota > Actinomycetes > Streptosporangiales > Streptosporangiaceae > Streptosporangium > Streptosporangium oxazolinicum. Next base: position 671,733 of record NZ_BAABAQ010000003.1, on the reverse strand, counting down.
GTCTCTCACCAATAACGAACGAATGTACCGTTGGTAACGGGGGTCACGGTTGTCCCACGGGCACCGGGACCGCCGCCGCCGTCCGGTCGAGCGCGGGTCCCTGCGGGATCAGGTGCACGATGTGCGCGGGCAGCGGCGCGACGTCCGCGGCGGTGTAGCCGAGGCTCGCCAGCGACTCCTTCGCGGTGATCGCGTGCCGCCGCCCCTGGTCGCTGATGAGGAAGACCGAGGTGACCGAGTCCAGCCTGCCGTTGCCCGGCAGCACGCCGACCAGCGACGCGGTGCCCGGCGGGAGCACGACCTGGTCCACCGAATCCTGGTCGAACCGGCCCGCCGGCGGCGCGGGAATGCGCAGGGTGCTGCCGACGGTCAGCCGGGCCCGGGTCGATCCGCGCTCGGTGTCGGCGTAGACCGCGCACACCGGCGAGGCCGGATCGGGGGTGATGACCCTCGGCATGGTGGCGGGAAGCCCAGCGGGATCGAAACGGGTGGCCGAACGCCGCATCCCGTTCGCGGTCGCCGCGTCGATCTCCACGGCGCGCACCGGAGCCCTGCCGTACGCCCTCTTGCTGGCCGGGTCCTGGAGCAGGAGCTCGGCCTGGGCGGGGGTGAGCGCGGCCAGGCCGTCGGGGAGCAGGACGTACCACTTGGCCGCGCCGCCCGACACCGCCCGCACGGTGTAGATCCGGCCCGCGACGGAACGCGCGCCGTCGGGGCCGCGTACCACCCTGCCTCGGGCGGCGAGCGCCGGGGCGCGGAAGTCGGGGCCGATGGGCAGCGCGTTGAGCCAGGCCGCCGGGACCTGCCGGGGCTGCTCCTCGGTCAGCGCCCGCAGGCTCTCCTGCGGCACCCGCATCCGCCGGTCCGACCAGAGCAGCCAGGTCTGCGAGCCCTCCTCCACGACCATCGCGGTGTCCCGCCCGATCGGGGTGCCGCCGACCGCGAAGCCGCCGACCAGCGAGGTGTGCGGGGTACGCGTCCCCGCGGCGTCCACGCCCTCGACCACGCAGGCCGACCAGGGGGCGCGGACCAGCCGGTCGCGGGGCGGCAGCGACTCGGGGGCGCCGGGGATGCCGACCATGAGCCCGCGGGGGAAACGCGCGAGTGAGGCCGTGGTGACCGTGCGGACCGCCACGTTCTGCCCGCCGCCGAGCAGCAGCCGCGCCGAGGTCACGTTGGCGACAGGGATCATCTGACCCCGCGTCGCGCTGTAGACGAAGGTCGCGCCCGACTCCTCCTCGACGATCACCGTCCCCGGCTCGGTGAGCGCGGTGGCGCCGCCGGGCTTCAGCAGCCCGTAGATGCCGAACGCCACCGCCACCAGCACCGCGACCAGCACGCCGCAGAACGTCGCGACGTTGTGCCTGCGCATCGGGGACTCGGGCACGTCGGGCTCGCCCTGGAGCAGGGCCATGCCCAGGCGCTGGGTCATCAGCCTGTGTGCCTGATAGAGATCACGACGGGTCTGCATCCCACCTCCGCCTCGCCGGGTGCCTGGTCGCCGACAGCATAGAAGCGTGATCGGCGATCGGCGCAGCGGGCGCCGATGGTGAACGGTGGCGGTCCCGGACGTTTCCGGCTGTCGGCGACCCCGTGAACAGGCCCTTGAGGTGGGCGGGAGGGCCGGATCGGGATGGTAGGAGATGTCCGGGAACACGTGATCACGGAGGCCGCATGACCCAGGAGAAGTACGTCACCTCCTCGGCGATCGAGAGCATTCGCAAGGAGATCGAGGAGGACGTCATCCCGAGGATCAGGGAACTGCACGCGATGCTCGGCGACACGACGGTCGGATTCCCCGGCTGGGGAGCCGTCGGCGAGCTCGCGGTCGGGATGCGCTACCGGGAGGTCCAGCGGGACGTCGGGGAGAAGTTCGACGACGCCGTGGAGGTGCTGGAGTCGTGGACGGCCGCGCTGACCACCGCCCGCGTCAACTGGCGGACCGCGGAGGACAACAGCACCGTCGTGTACCAGTGAGCCGTGTACGAGTGAATCGGGGGAGGGGGATCTGACATGACCGCGAGACCGGGCGGGAGACCGAGCCCGCTGACGGCGGGCAAGAGCGCGAAGGGGGTGATCACGAACTCCACCAAGGTCCTGTCCACCCTCAAGGGCGGTGCCAGGCTGGCGCCCACGGCCTGGGCGGGCGTGGCGATCGCGAGCACCGCCGTGGCGAACGTGCCGGGCATGGCCGACGCCTACAACAACTGGGAGTCCGTCCACTCGCGCCTGGACACCGCGGTGAAGAGCTACGTCGCCGTCCTGCTCACCAAGGAGAAGGAGGGCTGGATCGCCGACGACAGGGAGGCGTTCGACGACGCCGTCCAGCGGATGCAGGAGGCGCTGGAGAGCCTGCGCGCCTACGTCAAGAACGTCGCCGGGATCGTCGACGAGCTGGGAGACGCCTACCGCGCGTACTGGCTGGCCATCGCCAAGATCGCGGCGACCCTGCTGGCCCTCGCCACGATCGCGGCGGCGATGCTGGCGACCCCGTACGCGGCCAGTGCCATGGTCAACCTGAGGATGCTGGGCACCCTGGCGAGCCAGGTCATCGCCGTCTCGACCGGCGCGCTGGGCAAGCTCGTCGCCTCGGTGGCCGGGAGCATGTCGGTCTACTTCTCCGGCAAGGCGTGGGTCCAGTCGTTCAACCTGGAGCCCACCGGCTCGGCCAAGGTCGACTTCACCAAGGCGAGGATCGACCCCTCGCTCCTGCCGTACCAGCAGGCGCCCACGGGTGCGCCCGGCCAGGCGCCCCAGCTGCCCAAGGGCGGGACGTTCGAGTGGCTGTCCCCCAAGAAAGAGATGCCGGAGCCGTACAAGTGAGTGCCCTCAACCCCGAGAACCCCGAGAACCTGCGCCTGGAGGACCTGGACGCCGTCGTACGGCAGAGCGAGGAGACGCTGCGGCGCCTCGGCGGGGTCTTCGGCGAGCTGGAGACCGTCACCGGCGAGGGGTCCGGTGCCGGTGGCCTGGCCCGCGCCCTGGTGGACGGCGCCGGGCGGATCAAGGAGATCACCCTTGAGCCGCGCATCATGCGCCTGGACAGCCAGGCCATCGCCGAGGCGGTGACCGAGGCGGTCCGCGCCGCCCAGGAGGCCGCCGCGCGCGCGAACGAGGAGCTGCTCCACGCCGCCACCGGCGACCCGCTCCCGCTGGACATGGCCGAGGCCCGGCGCCGCTTCGAGGACATCGGCCAGGATCTGGTCCGCACCCTGGACGACCTGAGACGCGACTGACCGTCCATGGCCGCCGACGGCCGCCCGCGATCACCCTGCGGGCGGCCATGCGCCGGACCGGTCAGCCCGACAGGCCCCTGATGGCCGCGTACACGTCCATGACCCCGAGCGCGAGCGGGAACAGGGCCAGGATCAGGCAGAACTCCAGGACGTCCCCCGCGCGTCCCCAGAACGGGGAGGGCCGCCGCCGGGGGAGGAACAGCGCCATCCCGCCCGCCACCGCCGCCGCGCACACCAGGCCGATCGTCACCGCGAGGGCCGAGCCCGGCACGGTGAACGCCACGCCCAGGGTCAGCGCCAGCAGCCCGGTCAGCCCCGCGCCGATCAGCCAGAGACGCTGACCGGTCCCCTGGAAGACGCGGGCGCGCATCAGCAGCGCCAGCGAGAGCGTGACCAGGGTCGCGGGGGCGGTCCACCCGCTCGCGGTGAGCAGGACCGGCAGCGTGCCCAGCGCCACCAGGGCGACGCCCGCGGTGAGGCCGGTCGCGAACCGCTCGGCCTCCGTCGCGCGCCGCCGGATGTCGGCGCCGTCGATGTCGTCGGTGTCGGCGCGCAACTCCTCGGCGTTGGCGGGCAGCGCGGGCAGCGGGAGCCGCGCCAGCCGGAAGGACGTCGTCGGGATGAGCGGCGCGCAGGCCAGGGTCACCGAGGCGGCCACCGCGGCCACCCCGGCGGTGGGCGCCCCGGTGAACATCACGACCGCCGCGCAGATCGTCCCGATCACCGCGGCCAGCCCGACGCCGAAGAAGTTGGGCAGCCCCTCGGCGACGATCCAGCCGGTCACGGTGGCGACCAGCGCGGTCACCGCGAACCCGGCCAGCAGGTTGGGCGCTCCGAACGCGGCGGGACCGGCGGGGGGAGCGGGTACGCAGGCCCCGGCCAGGAAGGCGTGGGGCAGCGCGGTGTAGCCGATGGCCGCACCGGCCCGGCCGTCGCCCACGGCCCTGGAGAGCGCGGCGCCCGCCACGACGGCGAGGATCGCGCACGCCCCGGCGAAGGCGACGACCGGTCCCCAGGGCGGTCCGCTCGCCACGAGCACCGCGACCGCGGCGACCATCGACAGCGCCGCGGCGCCCAGCCCCACGCCCCTGGTGTGCGCGGCCTGCCAGCGGCCGGTCCGTTCCTTGACACCGGTCGCCACGGTGTCGGCGACGTCGTCGAAGATCGCCTCGGGCAGCTGGGAGGAGCGGGGCAGCAGGTAGAGGACCTCGCCGTCCCTGATGCCCAGTTCGTTCAGGCCCGCGCCCGAGGGCATGGGCGCCGCGCCGATCCGCTGGAGCCCCCAGCCTCCGGCCGGCGCGACCTCCTCGGCGCTCTCGCCGGTGGCGGCGAGCAGGTCGGGCAGCAGGTGGGAGAGGGGGAGGTCCGAGGGCACCGCCAGGTCGACCCGGCGGCGCGGGGTGACGACGGTGATGCGGCACAGGGGGATTGCGGTCACCTGGTTCACAGGCCGCATGGTAGCCACCCCCGCGATCACCCGGCACCTGCCGGGGTCGAGAGGTGCGCGGTGTTCATCCCGCGATCACCCGGCGCCCGTCGGGGGTGGGAGGTTTCGCGGTGTTCGCTCTGTGATCACCCGGTCTCTATGGGCGGTGAGAGGTTCGCGGTGTTCACTCCGTGCCCGCCCGGTCCGCGGGGCGCGGGGATCCGCCTCGGCGATCGTCCGGCATCGGTGCCGAGTCGTTCCCGAGGATTCCGTCGAACATGGGGGACGGTTTCGCTACGGTGATCCGGACTGGACAATATTTGCTTAACTCACATCGGGGGCGAAGTGGGCATCGTGGTCGTCCGGCGTCCCGAGCGGCGTCCACCTCCGGTACCGCCGCGCGGCGAGATCCTCCTGGAGTCGCCGCCCGAGGTCCCGGAGACCACCTCGGCGGGGTTCACCCAGGTGCTCATGTACCTGCCGATGGTGGCCGGTGGCGCCGCGATGGGCCTGATGTTCGCCGGGGGCGGCGGCGGAAACCCGATCATGTACGTGGCCAGCGGCATGTTCGCGCTCTCCATGGTCGGCATGACCATCGGCCAGATGGGCCGGGCGGGCGGGGAGCGCAAGCAGCGGATCAACGGCCTGCGCCGCGACTACTTCCGCTACCTGTCCCAGACCCGCGCCAAGGTCAGGCGCGCGGCGAGCAGGCAGCGCGAGGCGCTCAGCTGGAACGGCCCCGACCCCGACGCCCTCTGGGCGATCGCGCTGAGCGCCCGCCTGTGGGAGCGGCGCCCCTCGGACCCGGACTTCGGCGCCGTCCGGGTGGGCACCGGCTCCCAGCGCCTGGCCGTCCAGCTCGTCCCGCCGGAGTCCAAGCCGGTCGAGGACCTGGACGCCATGTCCGCCGGGGCGCTGCGCCGTTTCGTCCGCGCCCACTCGACCGTGGCCGACCTGCCCATCGCCATCTCCCTGCACTCCTTCGCCAGGGTCAGGCCCATCGGCCCCGAGGCGGCCGTCCGCGACATGGTCAGGGCGCTCGTCGGCCAGCTCGCCGTCTTCCACTCGCCGGACGAGCTCAGGATCGCGGTGTGCGCCTCCAAGGAGTGGATGGCCCACTGGGAGTGGATCAAGTGGCTCCCGCACGCCCTGCACCCGCACGAGGCCGACGCCGCGGGGCCCGTCCGCCTCATGACCGACGACCTGGGCGAGCTCGACCGGCTGCTGGGCGCCGACTTCAAGAACCGGGCCCGGTTCAGGCCGGGCGTCTCCGCCGAGGCGCTCCCGTACCACATTGTGATCATCGACGGCGGGCACGTCCCGCAGGACTCCCCGCTGGGCGCGGACGCGATCGAGGGGGTCACCCTCATCGACCTCGACGGGACCACCACCCCGGCGGGCGAGAAGACGATGCTCAGGCTGCGCGTCACCGAGGACCTGTTCAGCCGGATCACCACCGACCAGGCGGGCAAGGAGGTCGTCACCCCGCTCGGCAAACCCGACCGGTTCTCCTACCTTCAGGCCGACGGGCTCGCCAGGCGGCTCGCCCCGCTGCGCGGCTCCCCGGCCGGGGCGGGGGGCGGCGACGCGCTCGCCGCCGACACCACGCTGGCCGAGCTGCTGGGACTCGGCGACGCCTCGGGGCTGGACCCGGCACTGCTCTGGCGTCCCAGGGCGCCGCGCAACCGGCTGCGGGTGCCGATCGGCGTCGGTACCGACGGGCGCCCGGTCGAACTGGACATCAAGGAGTCGGCGCAGGGCGGCATGGGCCCGCACGGCCTGGTCATCGGCGCCACCGGCTCGGGCAAGAGCGAACTGCTGCGCACGCTGGTGCTCGGGCTCGCCGTCGCGCACTCGTCGGAGGTCCTGAACTTCGTGCTCGTCGACTTCAAGGGCGGCGCGACCTTCCTGGGCATGGACTCCCTGCCGCACGTCTCGGCCGTCATCACCAACCTCGCCGACGAACTGCCGCTGGTCGACCGCATGCACGCCGCCCTGCACGGCGAGATGGTACGGCGCCAGGAGCTGCTCCGCGCCGCCGGGAACTACGCCTCGCTGCGCGACTACGAGCAGGCCAGGGAGCAGGGGGCCGACCTGCGCCCGATGCCCACCCTCTTCGTGGTGCTGGACGAGTTCAGCGAGCTCCTGTCGGCCAAGCCCGAGTTCATCGAGCTCTTCGTGATGATCGGCCGCCTCGGCAGGTCCCTGGGGGTGCACCTGCTCCTGGCCTCGCAGCGGCTGGAGGAGGGCAGGCTGCGCGGCCTGGACACCCACCTGTCGTACCGGATCGGCCTGCGGACCTTCTCGGCGATGGAGAGCCGGGTGGTGCTCGGCGTGACCGACGCCTACGAGCTGCCCTCCGCGCCGGGAAACGCCTTCCTGAAGTTCGACACCACCGGGATGGTCCGCTTCAAGGCCGCGTACGTCTCCGGGCCCTACACCCCCGAGCGGCGGGTCGTGCGGCGCGAGCGCGCCGAGGGGCGGCAGATCGTCCCGTACGGCCCCGCCTACATCGCGCCTCCCCTCCAGGCCGAGCCGGAGGAGGAACCGGAGCCCGTCACCGCGGGGCGCGACACGCTGCTCGACGTCGTGGTCCGCAGGCTGGGCGGGCAGGGTCCGCCCGCGCACCGGATCTGGCTGCCGCCGCTGGCCGAGCCGCCGTCGCTGGACCGGCTTCTCCCGCCCCTGTCCGTCACCCCGGACCACGGGCTGACGACCGCGCACTGGCAGGGGCGCGGGGGGCTGCACGCGCTGCTCGGCGTCGTCGACCGCCCCTTCGAGCAGCGGCGCGACCCGTACTGGCTCGACCTGTCGGGCGCCGCCGGGCACCTGGCCGTGGCCGGGGGCCCGCAGAGCGGCAAGAGCACCGTGCTGCGTACGCTGGTCGCCGGTCTCGCCCTCACCCACACCCCCGCCGAGGTGCAGTTCTACTGCCTGGACTTCGGCGGCGGCGCCCTCGCCTCGCTGGAGGGCCTGCCGCACGTCGGCGGGGTGGCCAACCGGCTGGACGCCGACCGGGTCCGCCGTACCGTCGCCGAGGTCACCGCGCTGCTCGCGCGGCGGGAGCGGGAGTTCGCCGAACGGGGCATCGACTCGATCACCACCTACCGGCGCCAGATCGCCGAGGGGGCCGTGGATCCCGGCGGCTTCGGGGACGTGTTCCTCGTGGTCGACGGGTGGCTCACGGTCCGCCAGGAGTTCGAGTCGCTGGAGCCCACGATCACCGAGCTCGCCGCCCGCGGTCTCGGCTACGGCATCCACGTGGTCGCCGCGACCAACAAGTGGTCGGAGTTCCGGCCGTCCATCCGCGACCTGTTCGGCTCCCGCGTGGAGCTGAGGCTGGGCGACGCCTACGAGTCCGAGGTGAACCGCAGGACCGCGATGGCGGTTCCCGAGGGCGTGCCGGGGCGCGGCCTCACCCGCGACGGCCTGCACTTCCTGAGCGCGCTGCCCCGCGTCGACGGCGGCGACCAGAGCGACGACCTGCCCGTCGCCACCCGGGCGATGGTCGAGTCCGTCGCCGCCGCCTGGCAGGGCACGCCCGCCCCCAGGGTGCGGCTGCTGCCCGCCGTCCTCGCGCCCGAGAGCCTGCCGGGACCCGAGGAGACCGGTGCGCGCATCCCGCTGGGCATCGACGAGAGCACCCTCTCGCCGGTGCTCGCCGACTTCGACGCCGATCCCCACCTGGTCGTCCTCGGCGACAACGAGAGCGGCAAGTCCAACCTGCTGCGTCTGGTGGCCGAGGGGGTCGTGGCCCGCCACCAGCCCTCGGAGGCCCGTCTCGTCGTCATCGACTACCGCCGCTCGCTGCTGGACGCCGCCTACACCGAGCACCGCATCGGGTACGCGGCCTCCTCGACCGCCGCGACCGAGTTCATCGGCGAGATCAGGGAGTCGCTGATCAAGCGGCTCCCCCCGGCGAACCTCTCGCCCGAGGAGCTGCGGTCGCGCGGCTGGTGGAAGGGGGCGGACATCTACATCGTGGTCGACGACTACGACGTGGTGGCCTCGGGCGCCAACCCGCTCGGCGCGCTGCTCGACCTGCTGCCCCAGGCCCGCGACATCGGCCTGCACCTGGTGCTGGCCCGCGCGATGGGCGGCGCGGGACGGGCCATGTTCGACCCGGTGCTCCAGCGGCTCAAGGACATGGCGACCCCGGCCGTCATGATGTCGGGCCACAAGGACGAGGGCGTGCTGTTCGGGGTGCGTCCTCACGCGCTGCCGCCGGGACGGGCCTATCTCTCCGACCGGAGGAGCGGCGTGCGCCTCATCCAGACCGCGTTCGTTCCCCAGCCCGATCCGGAGAATTGAGGCGTTACCGGTTCACTCCATGAACGTGCGTAACGTTCAGGGGACTTTACTGAGAAGTGTCCTTTTCTCCGGAGCCGACGGACATCAGTCCGGGCGAAAGGAAGACCTCCGCGCAGAGAGGGACGAACCCGGCCTGGCCTTCATCCGGGCCATGGCCGACCTTGACGTCCTGGGAGCCTTCCGAGGCGACGACGAGGCCGGGCCGGAGATTCGCGGGCGCCTCGGGCGGCACGGGCCACCTCGCGGCCGGGGACGAGGCCAAAGGCCACGTCGAGCACATCGGGGACGACTACCGCGAGATCGGCGGCAACCGCAAGCCGGCCCCGGGCCTTCGCCCGGGGCCGGACTCGTGATCGGGACCGGCCGTCCGGTCGGACGGCCGGTCCCCGAAGGGGTCTTCCAGGAGCGCTCGTCGCGCTACCCGCAGTTCACCCAGCCGAGGGCGGCGGAGCCGGCGGGACCGCCGCCGTTGAAGCGCACGCACTTGCCCTGGGCCGACAGGATGACCGGGCCCGCGTAGTACTCGTAGTTGCCTCGGTCGGTCCTGGTCTGGCCCCCCTGGACCTCAAGGGTGGCCCAGAGCGGGGACGCGACACCCACGTCCACGTTCTTCAGGGTGACCACGCAGACGTTCTTCGTGGCGCTGTTGAAGAGCTGGTAGGTCGTCCCGCCCTTGAACGGGGCATGTCGCTGCACCGAGAAGCCGGGCCCGCAGACCCTCTCCGGGGTGTGGGGGTTGATGCGCTGCGCCGGCGGGGACGACGACGGCCGCACGGCCGTGGGCGAGATCGGCCGCACCGTCGGCCTGATGGTCGGCCTGATGGTCGGCCTGGTCGTCTGCGAGGGCTTCCAGGACGGCTTGGCCGGGGACGCCGTCGGCTTCGCGGCCTGCTGCGTCGGCGTCGGGGGCGGTGTCGGTGTGGGGGTCGGGGTGGGCGTCAGGCCGGGAGTTCCCTGGGGCAGGGTCGGCGTCGGCGTCGGGGTGGGCCCCGGGGTGCCCGGCGGGGCCGGGGTGGGCGTGGGGCTCGGGATCGGGGTCGGCGTCCCGGTCGGGGGACCCTCCGGCTCGACGGTCAGCGACGGGGTCGGCGTCGGGGTCGGCTGGACCGAGGGCGTGGGCGACGTGGCGGTGGAGGGAACCCCGGCCGTGGGAGTCGGCACCCCGGGCACGGTCGGAGCCGTGGTGAGCGGCGCCGTCGGCACGGGCGGAGGGTTGGTGTACGGGCCGATGGTCGGGACCTGGGGCAGCCCGGTGGGGGCGTCGCTGGGCAGCTGCAGCGGCCCCACCTCCGCGACCTCGGGGTCGGGCGTCGTACCCCAGGGCACGGTCACCTTGCCCGTGGGGGCGTCCCCGGTGTTCTGCACCGGGTCCTGCCCCTGCGGCTCGTCTCGTGACTGGTCCGCCAGCCCGAGCGACACCTCGGGGAGCGCGCCGTTGGCGGAGGCCCGCTCCAGGTCGCTCAGGGCGGTGTACCGCCCGGCGGCCCACAGCCCGAGCCCGGAGAGCAGGACGATCACACCGACGCAGGCGGCCAGCGCCATCGAGAAGTTGCCCGTCCTCGGGCGGTCCTTGGCGGCCTTCGCGGGTTCCGGGGCCGGGGCTCCGGGGGCGGGGGACGCGCCCTGGGGAAGCTGCGGAGCTCCCCAGACCGACGTCGCGGGCTCCGCCTGTCGCGGTACGACGGCACCGGGGACGTTCCCGGTACCCCCCGTGTTTTCTGTGCCCTCCGTACCCGGTGTGCCCTCCCTGCCCGGCGCCCCGAGGTCCGTTCCGGGACCCGAGACGGTGCCGGAGACAAGACCGGGAAGCGAGGGGAGCGCGGGGCCGGTGGCGACGCCGGGAAGGGAAACCGGCGCGTCCTGCGCCTCCGGCTCGCCCAGCAGGCGCAGCATGGCGGTCTTGGCGTCCGGGCGTTCCCGCGATCGCTTGTCCAGGCAGGAGGCGAGGAGGGGACGCAGCTCCGCGGGAAGGGCGGTCAGGTCCGCGGGACCTTCCAGCACCCTCTCCGGCCGACCGGCGAAGGGCGGCCGGCCGGTCGCGGCGTAGACGACCGTGGCCGCCCAGGCGAAGAGGTCCGCGGGCCTGCTCGCCTCCGGCGCCGAGGGGACGTCGGCGGCGGCCTCCTCGCGGATGTGCTCGGGGGCGCGGTAGTCCGGCTCCCGCTCGCCCGTGACGGGTTCGAGCCCGATGTCGAAGACGCGGGGGCCGTCCGGGCCGAGCAGCACGGTGTCGGGGGTGAGGGACCCGTGGGCGAGATTGGACAGGTGGAGCGCGGTCAGCGCGGTGAGCGTGCCGGTGGCGAACCGCTCCAGCGCGTCGCCGGTGAGCGGCCCGTCCTCGGCCACCGCCTGCCGCAGCGTGGGTCCCTCGACGTGCTCGCGGACCACGTACGGGCGGTCGTCGAACCAGCCGACCTCCAGCAGCCTGGCGGTGTGCGCCCCGGACGCGCGCTTGGCGGCGTGCAGCTCGTTGGTGATCCGCTCCCGGGTCCGGGGGTCGGGAGCCTCCGGCTCGGCGGCGAGGAGGCGGATGACGCGGATGGTGTCGTCGTCGGGAAGATGTCCCAGGTAGACGGCGTGTCCTGGATCCGGGTCGAGCCGGCCGACCAGGATGTGCACGCCGATACGCTGAGGATCTTCAGGCAGTAATGGGTGCAAATACCCCATTGCATTCCTTCCAGCACAGCTGTCAATAAAGCCGCTTTAAGCTAATCGGGCACCATCCAACCAAATTTGCCGGACTAGATCGTCTTTTTAGTCCCGTTCGTTACGTTTGGTTCTCGACGGAGCCCGGCTGCCAGCCCCTGCGCCGTCCCATCGGGACGGCGATGCCCGCCACGGTGACCAGGACGCCCACGACGAGTGCCCCCAGCGCGACCCAGAGCGAGATCGAGATGGCCCGGGAGTCCTCGGGAGGCGCCGGGCGCACCGCGTTCCCCGGCAGCGGGGCCGCCTGGCGCGGCGCGAGCGCCACCTGCTCGGACGGCAGGATCGCCGAGACCGCGAGCAGGGGGTTCACCATCCCCGCCCCGGTGCCCGCCCCCGCGCCGCCGTCGGCGGTCAGCTCGACGCGCCGCCGTACCCGCACGTTGTCCAGCCCGGGGTGGCGGGCGCGGACCAGCGCGACCACCCCGGCCACGTACGGGGCGGCGAAGCTGGTGCCCTCCAGGTCCTCCCGGTAGGCCCGCCCGGCCCAGGTGCTCGTGACGTTCCGGCCGGGGGCCAGGACGGAGACGGGGGTGACGGCGTTGGACGAGTCGGCCCTCGCCCCGTCGGGACCGGCGGCCCCGACCGAGAGGACCCCCTCGTAGGCGGCCGGGTAGGCGGGCGCCGGGGTGCCGTCCTCCTTCTGTACGTTGCCGGCCGCGGCGACCACGACCGCGTCCATGGCGAGGGCGTAGGTGACCGCGTTACGCAGGTCGGCCTGGTCGCTCGCCTGGACCGACACGTTGATCACGTCGGCGCCCAGCTCGGCGGCCCGCACGATGGCCGCGGCCAGCCGCCCCACGTCGCCGGTGCCGTCCGAGGTCTGCTTGATGGAGATGAGCCTCGCCCGGGGCGCGACCCCGGTGAAGGGCACCCCCTTCATCTCGGCCGCCGCGATGATGCCCGCCACCGCCGTACCGTGGCCGAGGCAGTCGCGGGTCCCGGTGGCGGTCAGGTCGATCGACCGGGTCCTCCTCAGCTGGGGGTGCCGGGTGTCCACCCCGCTGTCGACGACCGCGACGGTCACCCCGGCCCCCTTGGTCAGCTCCCACACCTCGGGGAGGCTGAGCCGCCGCTGGGCCCAGGACTCCCCGATGCTGGTCGTGCCGCGTTTGGGATTGCACTTGACGGGCGCGGCCGTCCCCGCCCGCGTCTCCGCGACCTCCGTGGCCTTTGTGGCCTCCGCGAGGGCCGGGGGCGCCGCGACCGCCGCCAGCACCAGCACCGTGACGAGCATCCGACCGACCACGAAACGCCCCCAGAACAAACCAGCACAAGAACGAACGGTCCCCGAGCGAAACGGCCCCCACGCCGAGACGCCCCCGGAAACGGGTGAATACCGGGCAGCACCCTACTCAGCCTGATCGCCCGCCGTCACGGCGCGACGGGGATTCCCCCACCCGGCCGGAGGCACGATCCGGCGGTCCTAAGCTGGCGTGGGCGGGCGAGCCGGGCAGGTGCCGGTGGGTTCCCCACGTCCCGCCCACGTCCGACCGCCCACGTCCGACGCGAAACCAGGAGCAGTCTTGAGCCAGTACCCATGGGGCGAGGCGACCGCGACCGGCATCGGGTCGCACCCGGGGGAGGACCACGCCGAGGCGGTCAGGGTCGCCTTCGGGGAGTCGCCCGCGCTGCCGTACCTGCCGGAGCTGCCCGCCCGCGGCGTCGGCGCCGACATGATCGGCCGCACCGCGTCGCTCCTGCTGGAGCTGCCCGTCGAGGTGCAGCCGTCGGGCTGGCGGTTCGCCGACCGGCCGGGCCGAGACTCCAAGCGCGCCCGCGACCACCTCGTCCGCGACCTCGACGGGCTGGAGGAGGTGGCCCAGGGATACGAGGGGCCGTTCAAAATCCAGGTGTGCGGGCCGTGGACGCTGGCGGGGGCGATCGAGCTCCGGCACGGCGACAAGACGCTCGCCGACCCGGGGGCGGTGCGCGACCTGGTGGAGTCCCTGACCGAGGGGCTCGCCGCGCACGTCGCCGACGTGCGCCGCAGGGTGCCCGGCGCCTCGCGGATCGTGGTGCAGATCGACGAGCCGGGGCTGCCCGGCGTCCTGGCGGGCACGGTGCCGACCGCTTCGGGCTTCGGGCGGCTGGCCGCCGTCGACCGCCAGATCGTCGCCGACCGGCTCGGGGCGGTGCTCCCCGCCGAGACGTTCACGGTCGTGCACTGCTGCGCCCCCGGCGTGCCCTTCGGGGTGCTGCGCGCGGCGGGCGTGGGAGGCGTCTCGCTGGACGCCCACCTCATGAGAAGGCGCGACGAGGACGCGATCGGCGAGACCGTCGAGGCCGGGACCGCCCTGTTCCTCGGGGTCGTGCCGGGCGTGGACTCCACGATCCCGGACATCGGCGCGGTCGCGGAACCCGCCGTCGGGCTCTGGCGCCGCCTCGGCTTCCCCAGCTCGACCCTGGCCTCGCAGGTCGTGCTCACCCCCGCCTGCGGCCTGGCCGGGGCCTCGCCCGGCTACGCCAGGGCCGCCCTGACCGCCTGCCGCAAGGCCGCCGGCGTGCTGCGCGACGACCCCGGCGAGTGATCCCGCGCCCGTCGCCGTACGGGAGCGGCGAGGGCTTGTCCAACTCGGAGCAATGGCGGAGTCGCGGTGTCGGTGCTCGAAGATACGTTTGACGTGGGCCACGACGATGGGAGAAGCGGGCGATGGGCGCTGAGGTCGAGGGAGTGCCGGTGTCGGCGCTGGAGCGGCACGCGGAGCTGACCGAGCTGGTCGAGGAGGCCAACTGGCGCTACCACGTGCTCGACTCGCCCACCGTGAGCGACGCCCAGTACGACGGGTGGATGCGCGAGCTGCGCGAGCTGGAGGAGGAGAGCCCCACCCTCCGCACGCCCGACTCGCCCACCCAGAAGATCGGCGCGCCGATCTCCAGCGACTTCACCCCGGTCAAGCACCTGCAGCGCATGGAGAGCCTCGACAACGCCTTCAACGCCGACGACCTCGCCTCCTGGCAGGCGAAGGCCGAGCGGCTGGCCGAGCGCGACCCCGCCCCCTACCTGTGCGAGCTGAAGATCGACGGCCTGGCGATCGCGCTGCTCTACGAGAAGGGGCGGCTGACCAGGGGGGCGACCAGGGGAGACGGCCGCGTCGGCGACGACGTGACGGCCAACGTCCGCACCATCGCCAACATCCCGCACCGCCTCACCGGTGACGACGTGCCCGACGTGGTGGAGGTCAGGGGCGAGGTCTACATCCCCGTCGAGGAGTTCGGGAAGCTCAACGAGCAGCTGGTCGAGGCGGGCAAGGCCCCGTTCGCCAACCCGCGCAACTCCGCGGCGGGCTCCCTGCGGCAGAAGGACCCGCGCGTCACCGCGCAGCGGCCGCTCTACATGATCGTTCACGGGGTCGGCAGGTGGGAGGGCGCCGCCGCGCCCCGCACCCAGTCGGAGATCTACGAACGGCTCAGGGGCTTCGGCCTGCCGGTCAGCGACCTCTACCGGGTCGTCGACGATCTCGACGGCATCAACGCCTTCATCGAGTTCTACCGCGAGCACCGCCACGACCCGGCCTACGAGATCGACGGCGTCGTGGTCAAGGTCGACCGCATCGAGCTGCAGAACAACCTGGGTTCCACCAGCCGGGCCCCGCGCTGGGCGATCGCCTACAAATACCCGCCGGAGGAGGTCAACACCAAGCTCCACGACATCCAGGTCGCGGTGGGCCGCACCGGCCGGGTCACCCCGTACGGCGTGATGGAGCCGATCGTCGTGGCGGGCTCCACGGTCGAGCGGGCCACGCTGCACAACGCCTCCGAGGTGGCGCGCAAGGGCGTGCTGATCGGCGACACCGTGGTGCTGCGCAAGGCGGGCGACGTCATTCCCGAGATCGTCGGCCCGGTCGTCGACCTGCGCGACGGCACCGAGCGCGAGTTCACGATGCCGGAGCGCTGCCCGGAGTGCGACACCGCCCTCGCGTACGAGAAGGAGGGCGACGCCGACCTGCGCTGCCCCAACACCAGGGCGTGCCCCGCCCAGCTGCGCGAGCGCATCTTCTTCGCGGCCGGGCGCAGGGCGTTCGACATCGAGGGGCTGGGCTACGTGGCGGCGACCGCGCTGACCCAGCCGCTGCCGCCGCAGGAGCCGCCGGTCCGCACCGAGGCGGACCTGTTCGACCTGACGATGGAGCGGCTGCTGCCGATCAGGTCGGTGGTCCGCGACCCCGACACCGGCCTGCCCAGGACCGATCCCGAGAGCGGCGAGCGGAAGGTCGTCACCTTCTTCGCCAACCAGAGCGGCGAGCCGAGCAAGAACGCCGAGAAGATGCTGGAGCAGCTGGAGAAGGCCAAGAGCCAGCCGGTCTGGCGGGTGCTCGTCGCGCTCTCCATCCGGCACGTCGGCCCCCCGACGGCCCAGGCGATCGCCGACGAGTTCCGCTCGATCCCCGCGATCGCGAAGGCCTCCGAGGAGGAGCTCGCCGCCGTCGAGGGGGTCGGCCCGCGGGTGGCCGCGGCGATCCACGACTGGTTCACGGTCGACTGGCACCGGGAGATCGTCGCCCGGTGGGCGGACGCCGGGGTCCGGATGGTCGACGACCCCCCGGCCGAGCAGCTCTCGCAGACCCTGGCCGGCCTCACCTTCGTGGTGACCGGCACGCTCGCCGATTTCACCCGCGACGAGGCGGGCGAGGCCCTGACCGGCCGGGGCGGCAAGGTCTCGGCGTCGGTGTCGAAGAAGACCTCCTTCGTGGTGGTGGGGGAGAACGCCGGTTCCAAGTTCGACAAGGCGGTCAAGCTCGGCGTGCCGATCCTCGACGAGGCCGGCCTGCGGATTCTGCTGACCGAGGGACCCGAGGCGGCGTCGGAGGTCACCGTGCGGCCCGAGGAATAACGGGCCGTCCACGTTTGTGTCTCAAAAACGTGCGAATTGTCAGTGACAGAACGTGCGCAATCGGTTCCGCGAAGTGGCCCGCAGGCCGTACTCTCCCATAGTGAACTAATGGGGGTTTTGTTACTCATGGCCGACCCAAACGACACTCGCGACACCGGACCGCGACCGGGAACGCCCCTGTGGGCCTACCTCGCCGCGGTCATCACGATCGGGTTCACCACCCTCGTCGTGTCCCAGCTGCGCACAGACGTGGCCGAGGCCGCGGAGCTCGTCCGCAGTCCGCTGTTCTGGATGCTCGCGGCCCTGGTCGTGCTGGGCGAGCTGCGGCCGGTGGTCCTGTCGTCGTCGATGACGGTGGGCGGTACGTACCCGTCGACCATGTTCACCTTCGCCGCGCTGCTCCACTACGGCCTGCCCGTCGCCGTGCTGCTGCAGGCGGTCGCCATGGTCGTCAACGGGGCCGTCACCCGCAAGGCGTGCCACCGGGTCATGTTCAACATCGCGCAGGTGACGCTGGCCTGCGCCGCGGCCTGGCTGGTGCTCGGGCTGTTCGGCGACCGGCTCGTCACGGTGACCTCCGGGGTGCCGGAGGGGTCCGACCTGCTGGCGATCGGGCTGGCCGGGCTCACCTACTTCACGGTCCGGGCCCTGCTGGTCTCCGGCGCGGTGGCGCTGCACGAGCGCAGGTCGATCCACCGGGTGATCAGGACCACGATCGGCCACCAGAGCCTCGTCTACGCCGGGCTGCTCGGCCTGGCCCCGCTCGTCGTGGTGGTGATGAACCACTCACCGGCCCTGGTGCCGCTGTTCCTGGCCCCGATGGTGGCGGTCTACTTCACCGCCACCATGTCGCTCCGCCGCGACCACCAGGCGACGCACGACGGGCTGACCGGGCTGCCCAACCGCAAGATGCTCGTGCTCAGCACGGAGGAGGCGCTCGCCGAGGCGCGGGAGGGGGAGCGGGTCGGCCTGTTCCTGCTCGACCTCGACCGGTTCAAGGAGATCAACGACACCCTCGGGCACCCGGTCGGCGACCGGCTCCTGCAGCTGGTCGCGCACCGGCTCACCCACAGTGTCCGTCCCGGCGACGTGGTGGCCAGGCTCGGCGGCGACGAGTTCGCCGTCCTGCTGCCCTCGGTCAGGGACGCCGCGGCGGCCAGGGAGGTGGCGGCGCGCCTGCGGGTGGCGATCACCGAGCCGGTCCGGCTGGAGGGCATGAGCTTCGACCTGGACGCCTCGTTCGGCATCGCGATCTACCCCGACCACGCGCCCGACTTCGAGATGCTCCTGCAGCGCTCCGACGTGGCGATGTATCTCGCGAAGGAGAGCAGGACCGGGGTCGAGATCTACGCCGCCGACAAGGACCGCAACAGTCCCGAGCGGCTCAACCTCCTCGGTGACCTGCGCAGGGCCATCGACCGCTCCGAGCTGCGGCTGCACTACCAGCCCAAGCTCGACCTGGCCGGAGGGCAGGTCCGGGGGGTGGAGGCACTGCTGCGCTGGCGCCACCCGGAGCGGGGCATGATTTCTCCCGGGGAGTTCGTGCCGATGGCCGAGCAGTCCTATCTGATGCGTCACCTCACCGGATACGTCATCGACGCGGCGCTGGAGCAGGCCGCCCACTGGTGGCACACCGGCCTGCACGAGCAGATCTCCGTCAACGTCTCGGCCCGCGACCTTCTCGACTGCGCCCTCTCCGACCAGCTGGGAGAGGGCCTGGCGCGATACCGGCTGCCGCCCAAGGCGATCCAGCTGGAGGTCACCGAGCGCATCCTGATGACCGACCAGGCCTACACCGACGGCGCCGTCCGCGCCCTGACCGCGCTGGGGGTGCCGCTCGCGCTGGACGACTTCGGCACCGGCTACTCCTCGCTGGTCCGCCTGCAGCGCCTCCCGGTCGCCGAGGTCAAGATCGACTCCTCGTTCGTCCGCCGCATCGGCGAGTCCAAGGACGACGAGCGGGTCGTCCGCTCCATCGTCGACCTGGTCCGCTCCCTCGGCCTGCGCTCTGTCGCCGAGGGCGTCGAGTCCGCCGAGGTGGCCGCCCGCCTGGCCGCGATGGGCTGCGACCTGGGTCAGGGCTGGCTGTTCGCCGAACCCATGTCCGCCGCCGACGCGACCGTGTGGTTGCGCGAACATCGGGCCCTCGCCACGCACGACTTCGGTTTCCCGCGCCCTGCCGAGATCCTCGACCCTCAGAGGGCGTAGCCCGGCCTCGGGGCCGGTCGTCGTACCGGCCGACGTTCAGGCGTCGGATGTCCCGGCCCCGGGTCGAGCCGGCTGGGTCCACGCCCGGATGAGATCGTCGGGGCCGTACGCGGCGGTGAGGCCGGAGCAGGAGACTCCGCCGCGCGAGACCGCGACGAGCGGGATCAACTCGTCCGTCAGGGCCGCCCGGTGCCTGGCCAGCGCGGCGAGGTCACGGTCGTCGAACGAGGCGTTCTCCAGCCACTTGATCGACCCCAGAAAACACAGCCGCCGGGCGATCGGCCCCCTGTCCGCGCCCACGACGTCGATCTCCACGTCGTTGCTCCTGGTCCAGTAGGAGCCGATCGCGGGTGCTTCCGGCAATCTGTCGTCGGGAAGTAGCCGGGCCAGTGACTCTCGTATGAGGGGTTCCACGGCTCGCCCCCGCCAGGTGCTCCATTGCGAGGCGACCCGCCGCATGGTCAGGTCACCCCTGCGGCGCTCTATCTCGGGCATGTGCGGCCGGAGGAAGTGAAGCCAGAAACGTAGGTAGGCGTCGGTCACGCGGTATCGGCGATCCTTGGAGGGGCGGGTGGACAGCGGCAGCTCACCGATGACGATCCCCTTGGAGATCAGAAGCTCGGCCGCCCTGGAGAGGGTGCTGTGTGAGATCCCGCCCGCGCTTCTGGCGATGTTGGTGAAGGTGCGTTCGCCGCTGCCGATGGCCCGCAGCACCTCACTCGCCTGGGCGGTGGAGGGGAATTCGGCCGCGAGGGAGCGCTCGGCGGACACCAGAAGGGCCGAGACCGGGTTCGTCAGCGCGATGTGCAGGTATTCCCAGAGCGACGCCCCACGAGGCCACTCCCCGCAGATGAGCGGGAGGCCACCGGTGACGAGGGCCGCGTCGAACGCGTCGGCGGCGGTGAGACGGAGCATTTGCTGGATCTCACGGGGGTTGAGCGGCCCGACGATCATTTCGGTGCCGCGCTGGTGGAAGGGCCGCTCGTAGCTGTTCAGCGCCTCCATCATGGACAGGTCGGATCCGATGAGGATCAGCAGAACGGGCTTGCGGCTGAGGAACCGGTCCCAGGCACGCTGGAGCAATCCCTCGAAGGCGTCCACGCGGTCCATGAGATAGGGAACCTCGTCGATCACGACGATGGACGGGCTGTCGTCGGGAAGCGCGTCCGCCAGCAGCTGTAACGCCCCGTTCCAGGTGCTGGGCGCCATCTCGGAGAAGGCGTTCCGGCCCGGCAGGTCCGACATCGCGACATCCGCTATGAGCTGGTGGAGCTCACTCTGGGCGTCCGCCCGCGCCGAGGTGTAGAAGAGCGACGGCAGGCCACTGCGGCCGATGAACTCCTCGGCCAGGGCCGACTTGCCGATCCGTCTGCGTCCTCGGATCAGCACACACTGCCCGGGACGTCCTGTCGTCGCCTCCGCCCGGACGCGGTCGAGCAGGGAATCCAGGGCCGCCAGCTCGTGCTCCCTGCCGATGAACCGGCCCACGCGCTCCTCCGAATACTTCCATCAGCGATACTTCCACTGGAGATACTATCGCTGGCGATAGTATCTCCAGTGGAAGTAAGAGTGTACTTCGACGAAGTACACTCCTCGCTTTGTCCGTGGCCGGTGATCTTTCCTGGGGTCGGTGAAGACCGTGGGACCGGCGGCCCGGACCGGGACGCGAGGGCGGTGCCCGTCGCTGGACCCGGCTGCCGTCAAAGTCGCGCCGGAAAATCGATTCCTCGCCGTGGAGCGGGAACGGCCGGGACGCCGTCCGGGCATGATCGCGGGCCCGTCCGGGCCCGTGGCGGCGGCTCCGGGGCCGCTTCCTCCGGTGCCGACGGCCCGGGGACGGCCTGACCGCTTCGAGTAAGAGATCTTCGCTTGGTTGCGGCGGTGTTAATGAGTCGGGACCCTCAGGTCGCGAGCCATAGGATGACAGTGTCCAATTGCCATTCCACGAAACGGGTTCAACGACTCATGTCCGCCATAACCCGCGACGAGGTCGCTCACCTCGCCCGGCTGTCCCGGCTGGCGCTGGCCGACGAGGAGCTCGACCACTTCGCCGCCCAGCTCGATGTGATCATCGGTGCGGTCGCCCGCGTCGCCGAGGTGGCGGCCGACGACATCCCGCCGTCCTCGCACGCGCTCCCGCTCACCAACGTCTACCGTCCCGACGAGGTACGCCCCAGTCTGACGCCCGAAGAGGCGCTGTCCGGCGCCCCGGCGGTCGAGGACGACCGCTTCCGCGTCCCGCGTATCCTCGGGGAGGAAGCATGAGCCTCATCCGCAAGTCCGCCGCGGACCTGGGCGCGCTGATCGCGAGCGGCGAGGTCTCCGCCGTCGAGGTCGCCCAGGCCCACCTCGACCGGATGGCCGCCGTCGAGCCGAAGGTCAACGCCTTCCTCCACGTCGACGCCGAGACGACCCTGGAGCAGGCGCGCGCCGTCGACGCCCGCAGGGCCGCCGGAGAGAAGCTCGGCCCGCTGGCCGGGGTGCCGATCGCGCACAAGGACGTCTTCACCACCGGGGACATGCCGACCACGGCCGGATCGAAGATCCTCCAGGGCTGGAGGCCGCCGTACGACGCGACCGTGACCCGCCGCCTGCGCGAGGCCGGGCTGGTGATCCTCGGCAAGACCAACCTCGACGAGTTCGCGATGGGCTCCTCCACCGAGAACTCGGCGTACGGCGTCACCCACAACCCGTGGGACCTGTCGCGCATCCCCGGCGGCTCCTCCGGCGGCTCGTCGGCCGCGGTCGCCGCGTACGAGGCCCCGCTGTCCACCGGCACCGACACCGGCGGCTCGATCCGCCAGCCCGCCGCGGTCACCGGCATCGTGGGCATGAAGCCAACCTACGGCGGCTCGTCCCGCTACGGCCTGATCGCCTTCGCCAGCTCGCTCGACACGCCGGGCCCCTTCGCCCGCAACGTGCTCGACGCGGCACTGCTGCACGAGGCGTTCTCCGGGCACGACGTCATGGACTCCACCTCCGTCGACGCCCCGGTGCCCTCGGTCGTGGAGGCGGCGCGCAACGGCGACGTGGCGGGGCTGCGCATCGGCGTGGTCAAGGAGTTCGGCGGCGACGGCTACCAGGCGGGCGTGCTCGCGCGCTTCCACGAGACCGTGGAGCTGCTGGAGTCGCTGGGCGCGAAGGTCTTCGAGGTCTCCTGCCCGTCCTTCACCACCGCCCTCCCGGCGTACTACCTCATCGCCCCCTCGGAGTGCTCCTCCAACCTGGCCCGCTTCGACGCCATGAGATACGGCCTGCGCGTCGGCGACGACGGCACCCGCAGCGCCGAGGAGGTCATGGCGCTGACCCGGGCGCAGGGCTTCGGCCCCGAGGTCAAGCGCCGCATCATCCTCGGCACGTACGCGCTGTCCAGCGGTTACTACGACGCCTACTACGGGCAGGCGCAGAAGGTCCGCACGCTCATCGCGCGCGACTTCGAGGCCGCCTTCCAGCAGGTGGACGTGCTCATCTCGCCGACGACGCCCACCACGGCGTTCCCGATCGGCGAGCGGGCCGACGACCCCATGGCGATGTACCTCGCCGACCTGTGCACCATCCCGAGCAACCTGGCGGGCAACGCGGCCATCTCCGTGCCGTGCGGCCTGGCGGACGAGGACGGCCTGCCGGTCGGTCTGCAGATCATGGCCCCGGTGCTCGGCGACGACCGCTGCTACCGGGTCGGCGCGGCGGTCGAGAAGGCCCTCCAGAGCCGGTGGGGCGGCGACCTGCTGTCCAGAGCCCCGGAGCTGTAGGGCTTTTCCGGGACGTGGGGCGAGGGCGAGGGGGCGACAGGTGACAGGGAGAACGGCGGCATGATCACTCGGATCGAGATCGACGGGTTCAAGTCCTTCTTGAGCTTCGATCTCGATGTGCCGCCCTTCCTCGCGCTGGTCGGTCCCAACGCGAGCGGCAAGTCGAACCTCTTCGACGCCGTGGGGTTCGTGGCGGCCGAGATCGAAGGCTCCGGCGGGCTGCTCGGGGCGGCCCGCGGGCTGCCGGGCGAGCAGTTCCACCGGGTCGCCCACGGCTCGGCGGTGCCCGGGTTCGTCGTCTCGGTGGAGGCGCTGGTCACCCCGGAGCCGGGCTCCGTGGTGCCGATCAGGTTCGACGTGGGCGCGGAGATGGTGCTGAAGATCCCCAGATCCAGCGGGGCCGTCGTCAGCCACGCGGTCCAGCGGATCCCCGAGGAGTTGCTGGAGCTCATGGTCGAGGACCCCGACCCGGAGGGCACGCCCCGCCGTACGGTCCAGTCGTGGCGCCGCTACTCACCGTCACCGGCGGCGATGCGCCGCCGGTGCCCCTCGGCCGACCGGGGGCCGCTCGCGGCCGACGGCGCGAACCTGGCCGCGGTGCTCGGGCGGATGGCCGGTACGGAGGCGCTGGCCGACCTCGCGGCCGACCTCGCGGGGGTGGTCCCCGACGTCATCGGGCTGGTGCCGCGCGTCGAGCGCGGGGAGTGCTCCTTCGACCTGCTCGTCGACGGCCAGGGGGTGGTCCCGGCGGCGCTGCTGTCCGACGGCACCCTGCGGATCCTCGGCCTGCTCGCCGCCCTGCACGACCCCGACCACCCGGGCACGCTGCTGGTGGAGGAGATCGAGAACGGCGTCCATCCGGCTCGTCTCGGCGAGCTGCTCCGGCGGGTGCGCCGCCGGATCACCGTGCCGGGGGGTGCCGAGCCGCTGCGGCAGCTCATCCTCACCAGCCAGTCCCCGATCGTCGTCGCGGAGGTCTACCGGACCGAGCCGGACGCGCTCACGTTCCTCGACACCGCGGTCCGCGTCGACCCCGACAACGACCGGGTGTCGCGGGTGACCGTGGCCAAGCCGATCCAGCCGGACGGCGAGCCGGGCACGTTCGTCTCGCCCCGGCAGGTCCGCAAATACCTGGGCGCGGCGGCATGAGCAGCCGCCCGCTGGTCCCGGGACTCATCGCGGAGGGGGAGGCCGACGAGGGCTTCCTCGGCATCGTGATCTCCAGGCAGCTGCGCGAGCTCACCTGGATGTCGCCGTACGCCGTCGACGTCGAGGCGACGGAGGTGCTCTCCTGCGACCGGGAGCACCTGGTCACCGCGCTGGAGGAGCTCGCCGCCGACTGCCACCTGCTCTTCACGCACGACGACGAGCGGGAGCGCCGCCGCAGGGACGGGGTGCGCTACCACTCCCACTACCTGGTGCCGGTGATCGGGCTGGGCGAGACGGAGGGCTGGCTGCTCGCCGACCCCGCCGCGTGGGCGAAACTGGAGGGCAGCGACCTCAGCAGGCTACCCGCGCGACCCCGCGACGTCGAGAGGATCTCCGACCCCGCCGGGGTGCTGGCCACGACCGTCCCCCGGCGCGGCAAGCCCGCCCGCGACTACTTCGAGTACATAGGACGCAACATCGACCTCGCCGTTCTGGCCCAGGTGCCCACCTACGCGAACTGGGTGGCCGAGACGAGGAACGCGTTGAAGGGACTTGGTTATCTATGACGTTTTCTCTGAGGCAGGAAGTGGTGAACGACAATGAGCGCTGAGACGTTGATGCCGTACGACGAGGCGCTGGAGCGCTTCGAGCCGGTGCTCGGCCTGGAGACGCACGTCGAGCTGGGCACGGCGTCGAAGATGTTCTGCGGGTGCCCGACCACGTTCGGCGCCCCGCCGAACACGCACGTCTGCCCGGTCTGCCTGGCGCTGCCCGGCTCGCTGCCGACGGCGAACGCCGCCGCGATCGAGGCGACCATCCGCATCGGCCTGGCGCTCAACTGCTCCATCGCCGAGTGGTGCCGCTTCGCCCGGAAGAACTACTTCTATCCGGACATGCCGAAGAACTACCAGATCAGCCAGTACGACGAGCCGCTCTGCTTCGACGGCTACCTCGACGTCGAGGTCGACGGCAGGACCGTCAGGGTCGAGATCGAGCGGGTCCACCTGGAGGAGGACACCGGCAAGTCCACCCACGTGGGCGGCGCGACCGGCCGCATCCACGGCGCCGACTACTCGATCGTCGACTACAACCGGGCGGGCATCCCGCTGGTGGAGATCGTCACCAAGCCGATCCCGGGGACCGACAGGCTCGCCCCCGAGGTCGCCCGCGCCTACGGCACCGAGCTGCGCGAGCTGGTGCGCGGCCTCGGCGTCTCGGACGTGCGCATGGAGGAGGGCTCCATGCGCTTCGACGTGAACGTCTCCCTCATGCCGCGCGGCTCCTCGGAGTGGGGCACCCGCACCGAGACCAAGAACGTCAACTCGCTGCGCAGCGTCGAGCGCTCCGTACGGGGTGAGATCGAGCGCCAGGCCGCGATCCTGGCCGACGGCGGCCGGATCATCCAGGAGACCCGCCACTTCCACGAGAACACCGGCACCACCACCTCGGGACGGTCCAAGGAGGAGGCGCAGGACTACCGCTACTTCCCCGAGCCCGACCTGGTGCCGATCGCCCCCGACCCGGCGTGGGTCGCCACCCTCAAGGCCGACCTGCCCGAGCTGCCGGGCACGCGGCGCAAGCGGCTCCAGCAGGAGTGGGGCGTGTCCGACCTGGACATGGCGGCCATGCACAACGCCGACGCCATCTCCCTGGTCGAGGCGACGGTCGCCGCGGGCGCCCCGCCCGCGGACGCCCGCAAGTGGTGGATGGGCGAGCTGGCCCGCCGCGCCAACGAGGCCGCCCTCCCGCTGAGCGCGCTGAGCATCACCCCCGACCAGATCGCCAGGGTGTGCGCGATGGTCGCCGGGGGGGCGCTGAACGACAAGCTGGCCCGCCAGGTGCTCGAGGGCGTGCTGAACGGCGAGGGCTCTCCCGACGAGGTGGTGGCCGCCCGCGGCCTGCAGATCGTCAACGACGAGGGCGAGCTCATGGAGATCATCGACCAGGTCCTGGCGAGCAACGCCGACGCGGCCGACAAGGTCCGCAACGGCAAGGTCGCCGCCGTCGGCGCCCTGGTCGGCGGCGTCATGAAGGCCAGCAGGGGCAAGGCCGACGCGGGCCGCGCCCGCGAACTCATCCTGGAGCGCCTCGGCGTCTCCGAGTAGCCGGTGTCCCGGACACCCGCGCGGGGGTTCCCGGAAGCTCACGTGAAGGGCCTGTGGGTGGCCGGCACGAAGGGTTTCCGGGGGAACCCGCGCGGAGACCCCGCCGCTTCGGCGGGGTCATGGTTCCGGCACCGGGGGAGCGGACACACCCCGGCCGGGCGATGTCACAGATCCCCCCGAGCCGGCGGTGAGAACCGTGGACGGCCGCCCCCGCGCACCGCTTCCGTGTCGCGTGGAGAGGTCAGGCGGAGGCGGTCTGGGCGGCGACGAGGTCCGCGTACCTGCCGCCGACGGCCATCAGGTCGTCGTGGGTGCCGCGTTCGACGACGCGGCCGGAGTCGACCACCAGGATCAGGTCCGCGTCGCGGATCGTGCTCAGCCGGTGGGCGATCACGATGCGGGTCTGGGTGAGCCAGAACAGGTTGGACTCGATGGTCGCCTCGGTGGCGCTGTCCAGGTTGCTGGTGGCCTCGTCGAGCAGCAGGATCTTCGGGCGCGGCAGGATGGCGCGGGCCAGGGAGAGCCGCTGGCGCTGGCCGCCGGAGAGACCGCCGCCGTCGGTCAGCATCGTCTCGTACCTCATCGGCATGGCCATGATCTCCTCGTGCAGTGCCGCCACCTCGGCCGCGGCGACCACCCGTTCCAGGGACGCGTCGGGGAGGTTCAGCGCGATGTTCTCCCGGATCGAGCCGCTGAACAGGGAGGGGTCCTGGCCGACCACGCCGAACTGGCGGCGCAGGGTGCGCAGGTTGAGCTCGGAGGCGGGGACGCCGTCGTACAGGATCTCGCCCTCCACCGGGGTGTGCAGAGTGAGCAGCAGCCTGGCCAGCGTGCTCTTGCCCGACCCCGAGGCGCCCACCAGGGCGACCTTCTGCCCCGGCCGGATGGAGACCGAGACGTCCCGCACCACCCACGGGCCTCGGGGGTCGTGCCGGAAGCCCACGCCGCGCAGCTCCACCGCGCCGCGCAGCCGCAGCACCTCGATGCCGTCGCCGGGCTCGGGTTCCGAGGCCAGGATGTCGGACAGGCGGTCGAAGTGCGCGCCCGCCTGCTGCAGGCTCTGCAGGCCGGTCATCAGCGAGCCCAGCGGGATCAGGGCGCCGAGCGCGATGGCGTTGAGCGCGATCAGCGCACCCACGGTCAGCTCCCCGTCGAGGACCCGCCACGTGCCGAGCCACAGCAGGCCGAGCGGGGCGACCACCCGGATCGCGGACAGCGCGGCCTCCACCAGGCCCTGGGTGAGGCCGCTGCGTACGTCGGCGTTGAGCCGCCGGGTGAAGTGGGCCGACCACTGCTCCACCGCCCGGTTCTCGGCGCCGGACGCCTTCAGCGTCTCGATCCCGGTGATCGCCTGGATGAGGCTGCTCTGCGACGCGGAGAAGGCGGCCAGCTCCTGCTGGGTGAGCAGGTCGATCCGGCGGGTGGTGACCAGCACCAGGAGCCCCTGGGCCACGACCACCCCGGTCAGCGCCAGCCCGAAGACGGGATCCCAGACGTACACGAGCACGAGGTAGCCGACGGCGAGCGGGCCGTCCAGCAGCGCCGCGACGATCTGGCCGGTGAGGATGTCGCGCAGCGTGGAGACGCTGGCGGCCCGGGTCAGCAGGTCGCCCTTGCCGCGCTGCGCGAAGTAGCGGTAGGGCAGCGACACCAGGTGGCCGATCACCCCCTCGGTGAGCTCCTGGTCGGCGCGGGCCCGTACCGCCACCAGCAGCGCCGCCCGCAGGTAGCCGATCACGAACTGGGCCACCCCGGCCAGCAGCACGGCCCCGCCCAGCAGGGGCAGCAGGTCCGCTCCCCCCGACGGGATGACCCTGTCGATCAGCAGCTGGGAGAGGAGGGGCAGGGCGAGCCCCAGCAGTTGCAGCAGCAGCGAGGCCGCGATGACCTGCGCGAGCAGGCCGCGACGGCGCCGGAACAGGGTGCGGACGAACTCTCGCCGCCAGGCGCTCGCCATCGAGGACGTGCCGCGGTGAAACCCCTCGCCGGGTTCGAAGACCAGCAGTACGCCGGTGAACCCGGCGCCGAACTCCTCCGAGGTCAGGCGGCGGCGGCCCCGCCCGGGATCGACGAGGTCCACCCGGTCGGGCGACCAGCGCTCGACCACCACGAAGTGGTTGAACTCCCAGTGCGCGACCGCGGGGAGCGGCACCCGCGCCAGGTCCTCGGGCGCGAGGGAGAAGGCGCGCGCCTTCAGGCCGTGCTCGCGGGCGCCCTCCACGATCGCCTTGGCGCTCAGCCCGTCCCTGCCGACCTGGAGCCGTTCGGACACCTGGTGCGGCGTGGTGCGGTGGCCGTGGTGGCAGAGCACCATCGCCAGGCACGCCGCGCCGCACTCGGTGACGGAGTTCTGCAGCAGGACGGGTACGCGGCTCCTCATCCGCCCGCCCCCAGTCCGCTTGCTTCCAGTCCGCCTGCCCCCAGTCCGGTCGCTCCCAGTCCGCCTGTTCCCAGCGCGAGCATGACCAGCGCGGCACCGGCCGCCAGGACGGCGACCACCACGATCCACAGCAGCAGGAACGACGGGCCGCTGATCACCAGTGGCATCCGCGCGGTGGCGCGGGCCTCGGCATGCCGGCGCAGCGCCTCCTCCCGGTAGACGAGCCGCCCAGGGCCGCTCCCCGTGGGAGGGCCGGTCGGTGAGGGCCGTGGCGGGGTGGTGGGGGCGGCCTCCGGGGATTGTGCCCGGGGGTCGGTAGCGGCTGCCGGGGGAGGGGAGTAGGGGGGCCGCGTACGGTACCCCTCGGTGTCCTCCCAGTGCCTGACCCTGTGCCGGCCGGAGGCCGGGACGGCCTGGGTGCTGTCCGGATCGATCACGACCAGTGCCACTCGATCGTGGCCGCGGCGCGGCGCTCCGCCAGCCAGCCGGTGAACGCGGCGCGCCCGGCGGCGGCCAGCGTCTCCGCGTCGGCGACGGCGGGGCTCCTGAACAGGACCGCGCCGGTCAGGAAGCCGCCGTCGGGTAGCTCCACCGGGCCGACGACCCGGCCGGACTCCGTACCGCGCAGTACCGCCGGTAGGTCCGCCTCCCAGCGAGTCGCGAAGGTCACCGCCGCCTCCCCGAACGGGGTCACCGAGACCTTCCCGGGCAAGGTCACCGCGACCTCCACGGGCGGAGTCTGCGCCGTCTCGTCGGGGGAGCCCGCCGCTTCCCGAGGCGGGGCTGAGGCCGTCTCGCCGGACTGGGCTGACGCCGCCTCTCCGGGCGAGGCCGGTGCCGTCTCGCTGGGTGAGGCCGACGCCATCTCTCCGGGCGAGGCCGACGCCGTCTCGCCGAGTGAGGCCAGGACGGCGAGGAGGTCGGCCGTGGTGGCGGCGGTCACCCTCTCCCCGGAGGTGACCCACACGGCCCTGACCCGGGCGAAGTCGCCGGGGTTCGCGGCCAGGTGGCCCGGGGCGAGTTCGGCCTCCTTGTCCCGGCGGAACCGGCGGCGGCGGGCGATCTCGGCGATGTACGCCTCGAACCGCTCGCCCGACATGCCGGCCTCGGTCATCCAGGCCAGGGTGGATTCGCGGTCGTGCAGCCCCCGTCCCCTGCGGAACTCGTCGGCCGTCGCCTGGAGGTCGGCGGCGGTGAGCGGTTCGGTGTCGTCGGCCGCCTCGACGAGCAGGCACTGGTCGACGATCTCCCGGTACGGTGACGCGTCCGGCCGGGAGAGCGAGCGCAGCATGGTCAGTGCCTGGGGGACCGTCACGTCCACGTCGTTGACGCTGACCAGATACCCGGCCGCCCAGTGCGTCGAGTGGTCGATCAGCCAGGGCACCCCGTCCTCGGGAGAGGCGGTCAGCGCGACCGTGCCACCGTCGGGATGGTCGAGGAGCAGGTCGTAGTCGACCACCGGGGTTCCGGGGCGCCGGTCGACGACGAGCTGTGCCCGGAGTTCCGGATACCGCGCCGCCCACTCGCCGACCGCGCGGTGGGCGTCGGCGACGCCCACGCCTCGGCGGGGCAGCGTACGAAGCAGGGAGACCCCGGATTGCAGGGCTCTCGCGAAATCGGTCACGGTGTTCCTCCATCCATGAGCCAGCCCGCGATCGCGTCACTGACGGGCAGCCCGGTCCACAGCTCGACGAACCCCCACGCGCCGCTGGAGTTCAGCTCCAGGAAGACGTACTCGCCGCCGGGGGTGACGATGAAGTCCAGCGCCGCGTAGGTCAGGCCGACGTCGGCGACCAGCCGGGCGCAGCGCGACGCCACCTCGGCGGGCAGTTCGTGCACGCCGTACCTGACCCGGTCGTTGTCGTAGTGCCGCCAGTCGTCCCTGGCCGTCCGGGAGGCCGACACGTCGATCTCCGCGGCGAACACCCGCGCTCCCACGACGATCACCCGCAGCTCGACCGCCTTGGGAACGTAGGGCTGCAGGATCACCGGCTCGTGCCGCACCCGGTGCCGGGAGGTCAGGTGGCGGCGGGTGACCACGGTCGTGAACGCACGGTGCTCGGCGCCGTCGACCTGGAACGGCTCGGCGGTGATCTGCTTGGCGACCAGCCGTTCCGCCGACTCGTACGCGCCCGCCAGCTCCTCGGGGTCGTTGGTGTAGACCGTGTCGGGTACGGAGAAGCCCAGGTCGATCGCCCGTGCCATGTGGAAGATCTTGTTGTGCGCGCGGCGCTCGTCCGCCCGGCGGCCGGGCAGCCAGCGCGCGGGCAGGAGGCTCCACACCCCGTCCAGCATGAACTCCGCCTGCCGGTCGACGTGCGCGCGGTGACTCGGCTCGGTCACGCTGCCGGCCGCGGAGGGCGCGCTCGGCCGGCTGCGCCAGACCGCGGTGATCCGGGACAGGTCGATCGTCTCCGCACCGGTGTCCAGCAGCAGCCGTCGCTCCCCGCCGGTGAACGACGCGGTGATCCGGCTGCGGCCCGGGAAGTCACCGGTGTCCCACCACAGCACCGGCGTTCCGGGGCCGTCCGCGGTGGTGTCCGCGTCGCCGACCGGTCCCACCGGGCGAGCGCCGCGCCGCCGGAGCGCGGTCAGGACCCTCTCGACCGCCCCGTCCCCTCGCCTGCTGATGATCAGAATCACTGTCCGGTCCCGTCTCGAAGGCGCGGCGGAACGCTCCCGTTCCGCCGCGCCGTGTTCGTCCGATGCGCTCGATACGCCGTCGGCCGTCCGCCGAAAGCCCGGCCCGTCTCGCGACGGGCGGGCTCCCGGTGCCGGTGGGTCGGCCCGATCAGCCGGTGGACTCGCGAACGCGGCCCTCCGGGCGGTGGGTCGGCCCCCATCCACCGGGGAGGCCGCCGGAGACCTGGCCCGGCTCGGCGCCCTCGAAGGGCAGGCCGCCAGTGGTGATCTCCGACATGATCACTCCTGTCCGGCCATGTGAGGTGCGCGGACTAGTACTGCCACCACTCGCACGGCAGGTCCTTCTTCCAGGCGCTGACCGACCACTTGCCACCGGAGATCTGGCCCAGCTCGGCCTCGGCCAGTTCGGCGCCCTCGAAGGGCAGGTCGTCAATCGTGATCTTCGACATGATCATTCCTCTCGGCCGCGTCGCCGCGACCCCCGCTTGGCTTCCGGTCTCGGTGTCGAGAGCCGGTCACCGGATCCCTGCCTTCGGTCCCCGGTCCTGCGGAGGAACCTAGGAATGATCACTTGTGGACCACTTGTGTCCCGCTTGCGGCGCGCGTGGTCGCCTCGGCGGCCGGGCCGGCCCCGCCGGGCTCCCGGCCGTGCGACGGAGGTTGAAGATCCTTTCGGTCGCTTTCATTCCTGTAATCGGAACGGCCTTTTTTATGTGGTAATTCATGTTTCTGAAACTGAATAGGTATTGACGAAATTCTTGATGGCTTGCACAGTAATCACTACAGTCTCACCTTTCACTCCGGCACGACCTGACCTCGCGATCGGAAGAACACCCAATGAAAAAGTCCCTGGTATTCGCCGTCGCGACGTTGGCGGTCGCCGCGGGAATGGCCACAGCGGCCGTTCCCGCTCAGGCGGCCCCTGTGAGCAGTGCTTTCACCCTGTCGGCGGTTCCGGCCGTGGACGCGGTGGTCATCGCCGACGGGGTGCGCCTGCGGTCGAGTCCCGGAGGGTCAACGGTTATCGGCTATCTCTACTACGGCGATTACGGGCGGATTCTCAATCCGACCTCGACGAACGGCTGGTGTAACTTCCGGCTGGGCGCCAGGTCGGCCTCGGGACTGCCGTCCGGCACCACGGGATGGGTTTCGTGCACCTATCTGGCCAGGGAGGACGGCCGGAAATTCGACGGTCCGGCCGTCGACACTTTGCGGGAATAGCCCCCTTCCCGGGACAGGCCCGGCCGCCCGGTTCCCCACGGCCGGGCGGCCGTTTCCCATCACGAGACCTCCGGCGTCACGAAGCACCCGGCGTTGCGAAACCTTGTAGGCCCACGCGAGGGGCGGCGTACGCCCGCGTCAGGAACGGCGTACGCCCGCGTAGGAGAACACGGAAACGGAAGCGGGCACGGACGTCCGTCCGTGCCCGCGTGTGCCGCACCCGGTGCGGCCGGTTCCGGTCAGGCGCCGCGCCGGGCGGCCACCTTCCTGATGAGCGGCGTGAACAGCGCCAGAAGCGAGATGACCAGCAGCGTCGCCGCGATCGGGCTCCTGACCAGGACCGTCACGTCGCCCGCGCCGATGGCCAGGGCCCGGCGGAGCTGGATCTCGGCCATCGGGCCCAGGATCAGGCCGATCACCGCCGGGGCCACCGGCAGGCCGAAGCGGCGCATCGCGAAACCGAGCAGGCCCAGGATGTAGAGGATGACCAGCTCCACCCAGGAGGAGTTCAGCGCGTAGACGCCGAGCGCCGCGAACAGCACGATCCCCGAGTAGAGGTAGGGCCGGGGGATCTGCAGCACCCGGGCCCAGATCGGGGCGAGCGGCAGGTTGAGCACCAGCAGCATGGTGTTGCCCACGAACAGTGAGGCGATCATGCCCCAGACCAGCGCCGGGTTGTGGTCGAACAGCTGCGGGCCCGGCTGCAGCCCGTACTGTTGGAAGGCCGCCAGCAGGATCGCGGCCGTCGCCGAGGTGGGCAGGCCCAGCGTGAGCAGCGGGACGAGCGTGCCCGCCGCCGAGGCGTTGTTGGCGGCCTCGGGGCCGGCGACCCCCTCGATGGCGCCCTTGCCGTACTCCTCGCGGGCGACCCCGCGCGCCAGGCGCTTCTCGATCGAGTACGACAGGAACGTGGGGATCTCCGCGCCGCCACCGGGCAGCGCGCCGAACGGGAAGCCGAGCGCGGTGCCGCGCAGCCACGGCCGCCAGGAACGCGACCAGTCGGAGCGGCCGAGGAACGCCCGGCCCACCGGGATCACCTCGGGCTGGCCGTGCCGCAGCCGCGAGGCGACGTAGAGCACCTCGCCGACCGCGAAGAGCCCGACCGCGACGATCACCACGTCGATGCCGTCGAGCAGTTGCGGGATGCCCAGGGTCAGCCTCGCCTGCCCGGTCTGCTGGTCGATGCCGACGAGCCCGATGACCAGGCCGAGGCCCAGCGAGGCGAGCCCCCGCACGACGGAGCGGGACAGCACCGACGACACCGCGGTGAAGGCCAGGATGGCGAGCGCGAAGTAGTCCTCGGGACCGAAGGAGATCGCGAAGTCCACCACCAGGGGAGCAGCGACGACCAGCAGCGCGGTGGCGATGGTGCCCGCGACGAACGAGCCGATCGCGGCCGTCGCCAGCGCCTGGGCCGCCCGGCCGCGTTTGGCCATCTTGTTGCCCTCGAGGGCGGTGATCATCGAGGAGCTCTCGCCGGGCGTGTTGAGCAGGATCGAGGTGGTCGACCCGCCGTACATGCCGCCGTAGTAGATGCCCGCGAACATGATGAACGCGCTCGCCGGGGGGACGGTGAACGTGATCGGCAACAGCAGCGCCACGGTCATGGCCGGGCCGATGCCGGGCAGCACGCCCACCAGCGTGCCCAGCGTGACGCCCGCCAGCGCGTAGAGCAGGTTGACCGGGGTGAGGGCGGTCGCGAAGCCGTCCATCAACAGCTGGAAGGACTCCACTCAGATCACCCCCGACAGCAGCCCGGCCGGCAGCGTCACGCCGAGGCCCTTGACGAACATCAGGTAGGTGAGGGTGGACAGCAGGATCGCGATGACGCCCGCGCGCAGCCGGTGGGCCGCCCCGAGCGTCACGGACAGGCCGAAGAAGAGCAGCGCGCCCGCGATGATCCAGCCGAGCAGGTCGAGCAGTCCGGCGAAGGCCAGGAAGATCACGCTGACCAGCGCGACCGTCCGCCAGTCGGCCCGCGCGGCGGAGTCGGCGTCCTCGGCGTCCTCGGGGTCGCCGTGGCCCCCCCTGAGCACGTCCACCACGTAGAACAGCCCGATCAGCAGCATCGCCCCCCCGACCAGGGCGGGGAAGAACCGGGGGCCGAGACCGAGGGCGGAGCCCGCGGCGGTCACGTCGGCGGTTCCGACGATCACGAACGCCCCCAGCGCGAGGACCAGCACGGCCAGCCCCAGCTCGGGCCGCCGCCACGACCACCCGGTCCCGGCCTCGGACGCCGCGCCGGGACGCGCGTCCGGATCGCCTCCGGAATCCGGGAAGGAGTCCGGGATGGAGCCCGGGACGGAATCCGGGTCCGGGGCGGGAGGGGGGCCGGGCGGGGCGCCGGTGTCACGGCCGGTACCGCCGCCGCCCGTGCGGGCGACGGCGGTGGGTTCGGATCCGGTACCGGCACCGGCGGCGCCGGTGCCGGACGGGTCTTCGGTTGGCGGCATCAGGAGACGAGGCCCATCTCCGCGATGATGCCCTTGACCTTGGTCTGCTCCGCCGCGAGGAAGTCGGCGAACGGCTGACCGGTCTGGAAGACGTCGGCCCAGCCGTTCTTGGTCACCGCGTCCTTCCACGCCGGGGAGTCGTGCATCTTGGTGACCAGGTCGGTGAGGTTCTTCTTCGCCTCGTCGTCCAGCCCGCTGGGCGCGACGAAGCCGCGCCAGTTGGCCAGCTCCACGTCCAGGCCCGCCTCCTTGATGGTGGGGGCGTCCACGTTGGCGAGCCGCTCGGGGGAGCTGACGCCGAGGGCGCGCAGCTTGCCGGACTTCACGTGCTCGGCGAACTCGCCGATGCCGGAGATCCCCATCGCGACCTTCTCGCCGAGCAGCGCGTTGAGCGCCTCGCCGCCCCCGGAGTGGGCGATGTAGTTGACCTGCTTGGGGTCGATGCCCGCGGCCTTGGCCATCAGGCCCGCCACGATGTGGTCGGTGCCTCCGGCCGAGCCGCCCGCGATGGCGATCTTCGCCGGATCGGCCTTCCACGCCGTCACCAGGTCGCCGAGCGTCTTGTACGGCGACGCGGCGGGAACCACGAGGATCTCGTACTCCTCGGTGAGCTTCGCGATCGGCGTGGTGTCGGCCAGGGTGACCTTCGACTTGTTCTGCTCGACCGCGCCGACCATGACCAGGCCCATGGTCATCAGCAGGTCGCCGTTGCCCTTCTCGCCCGCGAGCTGGGCCAGGCCGATGGTGCCGCCCGCCCCGGGTACGTTGTAGACCTCGATCTTGCGGGACGGGTCGGCGGCCTTGAACGCCTCGCCGGCGACGCGGGAGGTCTGGTCCCAGCCGCCTCCGGGCGAGGCCGGAGCCATGATTCTCAGCGCGCTCGTACCCGAGGCGCCATCGGAACCGCAGGCGGTGAGGGCGGCGAGGGACAGCACCGCGAGGGCGGCCAGTCTCCGAAGACGCATGGTCAGCTCCAAACAAACGTAAATAAAACGTGGTGAGGATGGTTACTTCAGGAGGCCACCCTGTCGATCCTTTGCGTGTTTGCCGTCGTATCGGTCATATTGGTCACACCTCCTCGCGACCTCGCCGTTACCTCGGACTGCTTTCATCGAGGTCCCTGACCAGGGAGTTAACTCGTGCGACGCTTACTCAACGCCTCGCTCGGCACCCAGCTTTTCGTGTTGCAGACCGTGATCGTGTTCCTCGCGGTCGGTGGTACGGCGGGCGTCTGGATGGAGCACACCCGTGTTCTCCTCGACCGCCAGTACCAGCAGCGAGCCCTGGCGATCGCCGAGTCGGTGGCGGGGCTTCCCCAGGTGCGTGAGGCGTTCGCCCTGCCCCGGCCCGAGCTGAGCCTGCAGCCGATCGCGCTCGGGGTGCAGGCCGCCACCGGCGCCGACTACGTGGTGATTGCGAACCGCGACCAGATCCGCTACGCCCACCCCAACGCGGCCCTGATCGGCAAGAGGCTGTCCACCGATGGCTCCGAGGTCATGACGAAGGGGGAGCACTGGACCGGCATCCAGACGGGCACCCTCGGCCGCTCGGTGCGCGGCAAGGTCCCGATCCTCGACTCCTCGGGGCGGGTCATCGGCCTGGCCTCGGTCGGGATCCTGGAGGGGACCGTCGCCGGCCAGCTCGGCGAGGCGCTCCCGCCGCTGCTGTGGACGGTCCTCGCGGTCCTCGTCGCCGGGTCGGCCGCCGCCGCGCTGATCGCCCGGAGGGTACGCCGCCAGACGTTCGGCCTGGAACCGGGGGAGATCGCCGCCCTGCTCGAACAGCGCGAGGGCGTGCTGCACGGCGTCAAGGAGGGGGTGCTCGCCCTCGACCTCCAGGGACGGGTGACCCTCGTCAACGACGCGGCACGCGACCTGCTCGGCCTCTCCCAGCACGACGTCGGCCGGAGCCTGCGGGAGATGCCCCTGTCCGACCGGATGCGGGACGTGCTGGACGGCGTGGACGCCGGTGACGACCGGGTGGTGCTCCACCGTGACCGGGTGCTGGTGCTCAACCGGACCCCGGTGGCGGTACGGGAACGGCAGAGCGGCTGGGTGGTCACCCTGCGGGACCGTACCGAGCTGGTGCGCCTGGCCCGCGAGCTCGACCAGGCCAGCACCACCACCGGCGCGCTGCGCGCGCAGGCCCACGAGTTCGCCAACCGGATGCACACCGTGGTCGGCCTGCTGGAACTCGGCGAGCACGAGACGGCCGTCAGCTACATCACCCAGACCACCGAGGCCTACAGCAGGCACGCCTCGGGCGTCAGGGAGAAGGTCGCGGACCCGACGCTGGCCGCGCTGCTGCTGGCCAAGTCGGCCGAGGCGGCCGAGCGGGGCGCCACCCTGGTGCTGTCCGACGACTCCCGGGTGGAGGAGGGCATGCTCGGCGACCCGCACGACGCGGTCCTGGTCGTCGGCAACCTGGTCGCCAACGCCCTCGACGCGCTGCAGGAGACCGGGGGGACGGTGGAGGTCTCGGTCCGTACCGAGGCGGACGGGCTGCACGTCCGGGTCGGCGACTCCGGCCCCGGGATCACCCCGGGCCTGGTCCACGAGGTGTTCAGGGAGGGCTTCACCACCAAGGCCGCCCACGCCGGGCCGCGCGGCCTGGGCCTGGCCCTGACCCGTCAGGCGTGCGCGCGCCGGGGTGGCTGGGTGCGGGTGCACAACGCGGGCGGCGCCGTCTTCACCGCGCTCCTGCCAACCGGAGAGTTCTCCTTACCCCCGGGAGAGCTCCCGCTTACCGGCGATCCCCGGGGAGAGCCCTCTTCGTCCCGCACCGGTGAACCCGCGCCGACCCCCGCCGGGAAACCCGGAAAATCCGCGGAACCCGCGGAACCCGCGGAACGGAAGGTGCCGAGGTGACCGGGGACGCGCACATGGGGGACATCCGCGTCCTGGTCGTGGACGACGACTTCATGGTGGCCAGGATCCACGGCGGCTACGTCACCAGGATGCCCGGCTTCACGGTCGCCGGTGTCGTCCACACCGGGGGCGCCGCGATCGCGTCGGCCGCCACGCGCAGGCCCGATCTGGTACTGCTCGACATCTACCTGCCGGATATGTCAGGACTCGACGTCCTCACGAAGCTCAGGGGAGCCGCGCACCCGGTGGACATCCTGGTGATCACCGCCGCGCGTGACGTGGCCACGGTCCGGGCGGCGATGCGCGGCGGCGCGGTCAACTACCTGATCAAACCCTTCACCGCCCGCGCCCTGACCGAGCGCCTCGAACAGTACGCCGAGATCCGCAGACGGCTCGCCACCCTCGGGGACGAGGCCCGCCAGGACGAGATCGACCGGCTCTTCGGCGCGGTCAGGGGGGTTCCGCCGCCACTGCCCAAGGGGCTGTCCGCCACCACGTGCTCCCTGGTCGCCGCGGCGCTCAGGGAGAGCGACGGCGACCTGTCGGCGGCCGAGGCGGCGACGATCACCGGTCTCTCCAGGGTCAGCGCCCGCCGGTATCTGGAACACCTGTGCGCGGCGGGCCAGGCGGAGCTCCGCCCGAAGTACGGCACCGCCGGAAGGCCCGAACACCGCTACCGCTGGACGGGCTGATTTGTTATTCCATTGTGGACGGCGCCTGACCAATGTGGTTTAAGGTTGCCGGAGGTGGAAGCTGCGAAGCAGGAGGATACGGAGGCCGTGCGGAACGCCGGAGCGCCTGTGAACCCGCCGACGGACCCCTTTGAGGCGATGCCCCTTCCCTCACACCCCGTCCCGCCGGGCGCCCGCGACCCGCAGCTCCCTCCCGGAGTGCAGGTCGCCCAGTCCCAGAGCGGCTCGCGCCTTCCCCCGGGTGTCTCGCCCGACATCTTCGGCCCCACCGGCCTTGGAGGATCCCCCGGTCTCGGAGGACCCCCCGGCCGGGGCGGTTCCCCCGCGCCGGGCCGCGGGCCGACGATCCCGCCCGCCGCCCAGCCCCCGCAGCCCTGGCAGATGGCCACCCCGCCGGAACGCCCCTTCCAGCGCGACGAGCCCACGCTCGTCCCCGGTGGCGACGGAGGGTTCCCGCAGCCCGACGCGCTCCGCTACGAGGAGCCGCCCCCGCCCCGCCGAGGGGCCCGCAGGTTCTTCCTGATCCTCTTCGCCGTGCTGTTCGTCGCCGGGCTCGCCTACGCGGTGCCCGCGGTCGTCATGTCCGGCAAGATGCTGCCGGGCACCAGCGTGCGGGGCATCGACATCGGCGGCCTGACCGCGACCGAGGCGGCCGACAAGCTCAGGGACCGCCTGGCGGGTGAGGCCACCGGGGAGATGACCCTCCTGGCCGCTGGCAAGCGCTTCGACTTCGACCCCGGCAAGTCGGGGCTGGAGTTCGACGTGGTCGCCACCATCAACCAGGCGCCCAGCGGCTTCCCCAACCCCGCCGAGGTCTGGCGGGCCCTCACCGGCAGCACCGACCTGGAGCCCAAGGTCTCCGCCGACCTGGAGAGCATGACGACCGCGGTCGCGGGCCTGGCCAGGAGGATCGACCTCAAGGTCCGCGAGGGCTCTGTCACGTTCGAGGGCGTCAAGCCCGTCGTCGTGATGCCCCGCGACGGCCGGGAGCTGGAGCGGGAGGCCGCGATCGCCGCGATCACGAAGGCCTTCCTCGGCCCGGCGAAGGAGGTCCGCCTCCCGGTCTCGGTGATCAAGCCGATAGCCGGGAAGGAGATGGTCGAGAAGGCCGCCGCCGACGCGGAGAAGGCCCTGTCCGGGCCGGTCACGCTGACCTTCGCCGGTAAGCGAGTCCAGCTGCCGGTGGAGACCCTCGCCGCCCACCTGTCCTTCGAGCCGGACAGCTCCGGCGGCATGAGCCCGAAGTTCGACGCCAAGAGCGCCGTGGCCTCCGTGGAGAAGGACCTGGTCGATCCGGTCCTGGCCCCGCGCGACCCCACGTTCCAGATCGTCGGGGGAAGGCCGAAGCTGGTGCCCGGCCGCAAGGGGAAGGGCATCAACGACGGGCGGCTCGCCGCGGACGTGGCCGAGATGGTCGCCCGCGACGGCGACCGGACGATCCCGGTGCTCCTGGCCACCGTGAAGCCGAGGATGTCCGACGCCGAGGCGCGCAAGCTGGGCATCAAGGAGCGGATCAGCCAGTTCACCACGCCCTACGAGTGCTGCCCGCCCAGGGTGACCAACATCAGGACGATCGCCAGGCTCCTGGACGGCTACCTGGTGAAGCCGGGCGAGACCTTCTCCCTCAACGGCGTCATCGGCCAGCGCGACACGGCCCGCGGCTTCGTCCCCGCCCCCATGATCCAGGGCGGCAGGCTGATCGACTCGGTCGGCGGCGGCATCTCCCAGTTCGTCACCACCATGTACAACGCGGTGTTCTTCGGCGGCCTTGAGGACGTCCAGCACGTGGCGCACGAGTTCTACATCTCCCGCTACCCGGCCGGGCGCGAGTCCACGGTCTCCTGGCCGGAGCCCGACTTCCGCT
This sequence comes from Streptosporangium oxazolinicum, assembly GCF_039537505.1. Lineage (NCBI taxonomy): Bacteria > Bacillati > Actinomycetota > Actinomycetes > Streptosporangiales > Streptosporangiaceae > Streptosporangium > Streptosporangium oxazolinicum. The sequence goes on along the minus strand of NZ_BAABAQ010000003.1, from coordinate 631,886 downwards.
GGAAGAACGACTCGCCGTACGGGGTGCTGGTGAAGACCTCCTTCAACGACAGCGGGGTCACCGTCGGCTTCTGGAGCACCAAGCGTTACGAGGTCGAGTCGATCTCCTCCGAGAGATACAACGTCACCCCGTTCAAGAGCGAGACCGACAGCGGCCCCGACTGCATCCCGATGGTCGGCCAGAACGGTTTCACGATCGACGTCTGGCGCGTCTTCAAGCAGGACGGCAAGGAGATCAAGCGCGTCAAGAAGACCACGGTCTACCGCCCCGAACTCGACCTGAAGTGCGTGCCTGAATAGCCGCGAGGCCGACACGCCCTCACGATGTGCCCCCCGGGACCGGGAGCGGTGTGCCCCCCAGGAGCTATGTGCTCCCGGGAACGGTGTGTCCTCGGGAACGGCGTCCCCCCGGGACGGGGCGGTCGGCGGGGCGGCGTCATGGGCGGGGCGGCTGGATAATGCGTCCATGAAGATCTGGGTCCCCTCCAAAGCCGCCGCCGATGTCCTGTGCGACCTCCCGGAAGTGGAGTGCGTCGTCTACGACGGCACGGAGCCGGTGCCCGAGGGGGCCGAGGAGGCCGAGGTCTGGATCCCGCCGCTGATGCCGGTGGCGGACCTTCCCGGGCTGCTCTCCCGGATGACCGGCCTGCGGCTGCTGCAGACCGTCACGGCCGGTGTCGACGCCTACCGGCCGCACCTGCGGGAGGGGGTGACGCTGTGCAACGCCCGGGGCGTGCACGACGCGGGCACCGCCGAGTGGGCGGTCGGAGCCATGATCTCCATGCTCCGGGAGTTTCCCGGGTTCGTCCGCGCGCAGCGCGAGGGCGAGTGGACCTACCACCACACCGGGGTGCTGGCCGACTCCACGGTCCTGATCGTCGGCCACGGCTCGATCGGTGAGGCGCTGGAGCGGCGGCTCGACGGTTTCGAGGTCGACGTCGTCCGGGTGGCCAGGACCGCCAGGCCCGGCGTGCACGGCCTGGACGAGCTGCCCCGCCTGCTGCCGGAAGCGGACGTGGTGGTGCTGCTCGTCCCCTCGACGCCCGAGACCACCGGCATGGTGGACGCCGGGTTCCTGGCGGCGATGAGGGACGGCGCCCTCCTGGTGAACGCGGCCAGGGGCACGGTGGTCGACACGGACGCGCTCGTCGCCGAGCTGCAGGGGGGCCGGATCCTCGCCGCGCTCGACGTCACCCACCCCGAGCCCCTGCCCGGGGACCACCCGCTGTGGACGGCGCCGGGAGTTCTCATCACCCCGCACGTCGCGGGCAGCAATCCGGCCTCCGTACGGCGCACACTGAAGCTGCTCCGCTCCCAGTTGCTGCGCTACCTCGCGGGCGAGCCGCTCAAAAATGTGATCACGGGTTCCTACTGACCGGCAAAGGAATCCGGACCGTGGCTACCTCGTGACCTGCGGTGCGTACCGTCGGTAAAAGCGATCTCCGTCGCCCGCGCGGTTATCAGATCGGTGACGACTACGGCGTTGTCGCCACCCGGGCGGGCCGGACGGCACACACTGGCCCTGTGCCGGTGCGAGCGCCGAGGACGAAGGACGACGTGCTCGCGGCGGCAGCGCGAGTGCGGCGAGCAAGGGATGCTGCGAAAGCGAAACACACCGACGAGACACCCGACGACACTGATGGGCAGACGACATTGATCCGCTGGCGTGACCCCCGGGTACCGCTGACCGCCGCCGCCATCGGCGTGGTGGGGCTCGTGGCCGCTCTGGTCAGCGGCGCTCCCGCCGTGGTCGTCGAGGCGGTGGCGGGCGTCGTCACCGCCGCGGCCGCCGCGGGCTCGCTGTTCGCCGCCGCCTCCAGGGTGACCGACCGGCGCAGGGCGCTGGCCTGGCGCTGGCTGGCGGGAGGCTCGGTCACCTGGCTGGCCGGGATGGGGGTGCGGCCGATCGCGGACGGCGCGCCCTTCGTGGTGACCTTCGCCGATCTGGTGCTCCTGGCGGGTACGGCCATGCTCGCGGTCGGCACCGCGCTGTCGGCGGCCAGGCCCGCGCGCGGGCACGCCCTGCTGCGCGACCTCGCCGACTCCTACGTGTGCGCCGCCGCCATCATGGTGATCATCTGGGTGTCGCTGGTGGGGCCGGTCTACGGCGACGGCGGTGACGCGGGAGACGCCGCGGTCACCTTCGCCTCGCCCCTGTTCTGCCTGATCCTCGCCTGCGTCGTGGGCCCCGCGGTGGTGCCGATCCGGCGCTCGGCCTGGCCGGTCGGCCTCGCCGCGCTCGCCGTGCTCGCCGCCGTCGCGACCTCCGAGACGATCACCGCGCTGGCGCGGGTGAGCGGTGACACGCCATCCCTGACCTGGGTGTGGCTGGCTCCCGCCGCGTTCCTCGTGCTCGCCGCGGTCCCGTGGAGCGGGCCCGCGACGCGGTCTGTCGAGCCCGCGGACGACGAGCCGTTCGTCCGCGAGAGCACGTCCTCGCTGATCGCGGCGGTGCCGCTCTTCCTCGTGGCCGTGGCCACCGTCGTCGTGCTCCTCCGCGTGATCAGCGGCGGGGTGCAGGGACCTCCGGTGGTCCTCGCCTCGGTGTGCGCGTCGATCGTCGCCGTCCTGGTGGTGCGCCTGTTCGTGATGCTGATGGAGACCGGGCGGCTGCGCAGCCTGCTCCATCTCGGCGAGCGGCAGCTGCAGGACCTCGCCGAGAGCGCCGGGGACGTGGTCATGCTGTGCGACTACGACGGCGTGGTACGGCAGATCGGCGAGGGCGTCGAGATCACGTACGGCTACCGCCCCGAGGACCTGGTCGGCAGGAAGATCTTCGACTACATCCACCCCGAGGACGTGCCGGGGATCCAGGCGGCGCTGAGCGCGATGAGCCCGGAGGAGGAGGCCGAGGAGGGGCCGGGCGCGTGCATGGTCGCCTGCCGGGTCCGGGCCTCCGACGGGACCTGGCGGCCCGCCGAGTCGGTGGCCACCCGGCACGTGCGCGGCGACGACCTGCTCCTGGTCACCACCCGCGACATCAGCGACCAGGAGGCCCTGCGCAGCCAGGTCGCCCACCTGACCTTCCACGACGGCATCACGGGCCTGCCCAACCGGGCCTACTTCGAGGAGCGCACCCGGGAGGTGCTGGCCCGTCCGGGCGCGAGCAACGTCGCCGTGGTCTTCCTGGACCTGGACGGCTTCACCGCGGTGAACGACTCGGTCGGCCACGCCAGCGGCGACTACCTGCTCGGCCAGGCGGCCCGCAGGCTCCGCGCCGCCGTGCGGGCCGACGACACCCTGGCGCGCTGGGGCGGCGACGAGTTCGCGGTGCTGCTGGAGGCGCCGGTCGACGCCCAGACGGCGGTCGACCTGGCCGAGCGGCTGGTCCGTACGGTCTCGTCCGAGCCGTTCCGGGTCGCCGACCGTGACATCGCGCTGACCGCGAGCGTCGGGGTGGCCTTCGCCGCCGACGACGTCTCCTCCGCCGACCTGATCCGCAACGCCGACGTGGCGATGGCGAGGGCGAAGGAGCTGGGCGGGCGCAGGGTCGAGGTGTTCGCCGCGCACATGCACGCCGACGTGGTGCGGCGCCTGGAGCTCGCCGCGGACCTGCAGCGGGCGCTGCTGGAGGACCAGTTCGCGATCGAGTACCAGCCGGTGGTCGACCTGGCCACCTCGCGGGTCACCGCCGTCGAGGCGCTGGTGCGCTGGTGCCGGGGCGGTGACTTCGTGCCGCCGGAGCAGTTCCTCGGCCCGGCCGAGGACACCGGCCTGATCGTGCCGCTGAGCGAGTGGATCCTGCGCGAGTCCTGCCGGGAGGTGGCCGCCTGGCGTGCCTCCGCCTGGGAGATCGGGCTCTCGCTCAACCTGTCGGCCCGGCAGATCATGGCGCCGCGTTTCGTGGAGACCGTCGAGGCGGCCCTGGTCGAGAGCGGGCTGCCGCCCAGCGCGCTCACCCTGGAGGTCATCGAGGAGATGCTGGTCGAGGACGCGGAGGAGACCATCACCCGGCTTTCCGAGCTGCGCAACCTCGGGGTCCGGCTCGCCATCGACGACTTCGGCACCGGTTACGCCTCGCTGGCGTTCCTGCGGCAGCTCCCGGTCGACATGATCAAGATCGATCCGTCCTTCGTGTCCGGGCTCGGCCGTGACGAGACGCTGACCCTGCTGACCCGTACGATCGTCCGGCTCGGTCACGACCTGGGGCTGATCGTGGTCGCCGAGGGCATCGAGCGGCCCGAGCAGCTGGAGCTGCTGCGCGAGATGGGCTGCACCCGGGGCCAGGGATTCCTGGTGGCGCGCCCGATGGCCGCGCGCGGCGTCGACTCGCTGATGCGCACCAGCCTCTCCAGTCTCGGCACTCCCGCGTGACCTCACATCTCGGACTCTGAGATATGTGTCCCATGAATTTGACGCGAGGGTGTTCCGTCGGCCATGGTGGAGCCATGCAGCTTCACCGTGGGATCCTGGTAGTACTTCGCTGGCGCGCTGGTCGCTGAGCCGAGTACTCCGACCCGCGCGCCGCCCCAGCTCCGCCGACCAGGCGGAATGGGGCATTTTTTATGCCATCAAGCATGCTCAGCCACAAGGAACGAGCCGATGACCGAACAGATGACAGGAGCCCAGGCCCTCGTGAGGGCGCTGGAGCACGTCGGGGTCGACACCGTGTTCGGGATCCCGGGCGGCGCGATTCTCCCCGCCTACGATCCCCTCTACGACTCGACCAAGGTCCGGCACGTGCTCGTACGGCACGAGCAGGGCGCGGGGCACGCGGCGCAGGGGTACGCGCAGGCGACCGGGAAGGTCGGGGTCTGCATGGCGACCAGCGGTCCCGGTGCCACCAACCTGGTCACCCCGATCGCCGACGCCTACATGGACTCGGTCCCGATGGTCGCGATCACCGGCCAGGTGCCGAGCGGCGCCATCGGCACCGACGCCTTCCAGGAAGCCGACATCTCCGGCATCACCATGCCGATCACGAAGCACAACTTCCTGGTCACCGACCCGGACGACATCCCCAGGACGATCGTGGAGGCCTTCCACATCGCCTCGACGGGGCGTCCGGGGCCGGTGCTGGTCGACATCGCCAAGGACGCGCTCCAGGCGAAGACGACCTTCCAGTGGCCGGTCGTGATGCAGCTGCCCGGCTACCGTCCGGTGACCCGGCCGCACTCCAAGCAGATCCGCGAGGCGGCGAAGCTGATCGCCGAGTCGAGGCGGCCGGTGCTCTACGTGGGGGGCGGTGTGCACCGGGCGGGGGCGTCGGCGCAGCTGCTGGAGTTCGCCGAGCTGACCGGGATCCCGGTGGTCACCACCCTGATGGCGCGGGGCACCTTCCCCGACAGCCACCCGCAGCACATGGGCATGCCCGGCATGCACGGCTCGGTGTCGGCGGTCGGCGCGCTGCAGAGGTCCGATCTGATCATCGGGCTCGGGGTCCGCTTCGACGACCGCGTCACCGGCCAGCTGTCCACCTTCGCGCCGTACGCGAAGGTCGTCCACGCGGACATCGACCCGGCGGAGATCTCCAAGAACCGGCACGCGGACGTCCCGATCGTGGGTGACTGCAAGGAGGTCATCTCCGACCTGATCACCGCGGTGCGCAACGAGGAGCGCAAGGGCGACTACGCCGACTGGTGGACGGCGCTCAACGCCTACAAGGCGACCTACCCGCTGGGCTACACCGAGTTCGAGGACGGCTCCCTCGCCCCGCAGTACGTCATGGAGCGGCTGGGCGCGCTGGTCGGCCCGGACGCGATCTACACCGCGGGCGTCGGCCAGCACCAGATGTGGGCCGCGCAGTTCATCGGCTACGAGAACCCCGGCACGTTCATCAACTCCGGCGGCGCGGGCACGATGGGCTTCTCCCTCCCGGCGGCGATGGGGGCCAAGATGGGCCGTCCCGACACCACGGTGTGGGCGATCGACGGCGACGGCTGCTTCCAGATGACCAACCAGGAGCTCGCCACCTGCACGATCGAGGGTGTGCCGATCAAGGTCGCGATCATCAACAACGGTAACCTGGGCATGGTCAGGCAGTGGCAGACGCTGTTCTACAACGAGCGTTACTCCAACACCGACCTGCAGACGGTCCGCCGGATCCCCGACTTCGTCAAGCTCGCCGAGGCGTACGGTTGCGTGGGGCTGCGGTGTGAGCGCCCGGAGGACGTGGACGCGACGATCAAGAAGGCCATGGAGATCAACGACGTGCCGGTGGTCGTCGACTTCGTGGTGCACCAGGACGCCATGGTGTGGCCGATGGTCGCGGCCGGGACGAGCAACGACGAGATCAAGTTCGCGCGCGACATGGCGCCCGTCTGGGACAGCGAGGACTAGGCATGAGCAGGCACACGCTCTCCGTGTTGGTGGAGAACAAGCCGGGCGTGCTCGCGCGCGTCGCGTCGTTGTTCAGCCGCAGGGGGTTCAACATCGACTCGCTGGCGGTCGGCCCGACCGAGCACGCGGACATCTCCCGGATGACCATCGTGGTCAACGTCGCCGACCTGCCGCTCGAGCAGGTCACCAAGCAGCTCAACAAGCTCGTCAACGTGCTGAAGATCGTGGAGCTCGACCCGGCGCAGTCGGTGCAGCGCGAGCTCACGCTGATCAAGGTGCGGGCCGACGCGGACAACCGTTCCAGCGTGCTGGAGCTGGTCAACCTGTTCCGGGCGCGTTGCGTCGACGTGTCCTCGGACGCGGTGACCATCGAGGTCACCGGCACACCGGACAAGCTGCAGGCCTTCATCAAGGTCCTGGAGCCGTTCGGCATCAAGGAGCTTGTCCAGTCGGGCATGGTGGCCATCGGCCGCGGCGCCCGTTCCATCACCGACCGCTCTCTCCGGGCCCTGGACCGGACCGCGTAACGCGTACGAGAAACCCGAAAGGTTAAGCAAGTGACTGAGATCTTCTACGACGACCAGGCCGACCTGTCGATCATCCAGGGCCGGCACGTCGCCGTTCTGGGATACGGCAGCCAGGGCCACGCCCACGCGCTCTCGCTGCGCGACTCCGGCGTGGACGTCCGGGTCGGCCTGCCCGAGGGCTCCAAGAGCCGGGAGAAGGCGGAGGCCGACGGCCTGCGCGTGCTCACGCCCTCGGAGGCCGTCGAAGAGGCCGACCTGACCATGATCCTCGCGCCGGACCACATCCAGCGCCACCTGTACGCCGACCACGTGGCCCCGAACCTGGTCGAGGGCGACGCGCTCTTCTTCGGGCACGGCCTCAACATCCGCTACGGCCTTATCGAGGCGCCCGAGGGCGTGGACGTGGCCATGGTCGCTCCCAAGGGGCCGGGTCACCTCGTGCGTCGCCAGTACACGGCGGGTCGCGGCGTGCCGTGTCTCGTCGCGGTGGAGAAGGACGCCAGCGGCAGCGCCCTGGACCTCGCCCTGTCGTACGCCAAGGGCATCGGCGGCACCCGCGCCGGCGCGCTGAAGACGACGTTCAAGGAGGAGACCGAGACCGACCTGTTCGGTGAGCAGGCCGTGCTGTGCGGCGGCGTGTCCGAGCTGATCAAGGCCGGTTTCGAGACCCTGATCGAGGCGGGCTACCAGCCCGAGGTCGCCTACTTCGAGTGCCTGCACGAGATGAAGCTGATCGTCGACCTGATGTACGAGGGCGGCATCCACAAGATGTACTGGTCGGTCTCCGACACCGCCGAGTACGGCGGCTACTCCCGTGGCCCGCGCATCGTGACGCAGGAGACGAAGAAGGAGATGCAGCGCATCCTCGCCGAGATCCAGTCCGGCGAGTTCGCCAAGGAGCTGGTGGACGAGTTCGACGGCGGCCAGAAGAAGTTCACCGCCTACCGTGACGAGCTCGCCGAGCACCCGATCGAGAAGACCGGCGCGAAGCTCCGCCCGATGATGAGCTGGCTCAAGTAACGGCGCCCGCCCGAGCAGGAGGCGCCGAGGGAAAGGCGACGGCCCGTGCCCCTCGCGACGTGAACTCGTCGCGAGGGGCACGGGCCGTTTTCCGCCGGGCGGCAGGTGGGATGCCCGGCGGTCCGGGGATGCTCAGTGCCTGGCGAAGTTCTGGGTCCAGTAGATGCCCCGGGAACTGTTGGCCACGCCCACCCCGAGGTGGGTGTAGGCGCAGTTCATGATGTTGGCCCGGTGACCCGAGCTGTTCATCCAGGCGGTGACCACCTCGGCCGGGGTGCGCTGGCCCATCGCGATGTTCTCGGCCCAGGCCCGCATCGGGCTGAACCCGCTCGCCTTGATGCGGGCGGTCATGTCACGGCCGTCCTGCGAGGTGTGGCTGAAGTAGTTCTTGGCCGCCATGTCGTCCGAGTGGCCCTGCGCGGCCGAGCGCAGCTGCGGGTCGGAGACGAGGGGGCCGCAACCGCCCTTCTGCCGTTCGGCGTTGGTCAGGCGCACCACTTCCTCGGACACGGAGGAGCCCGGCGCGGAGCTGGGGGCCGTGGTGGGGGTGGCCGGCCTGGTGGGGGTGGCGCTGGCCGACGGGGCCGGTGTCGGCGCGGGGGTCGGCGGCGCGGGGGTGGGGGTGGGGGCCGGGGTTCCGGTGGGGGAGCAGCCGAGCCTGACGGGCTTGGAGCGGCCGCTGTTTCCCTCGTAGTCGGTGACGACGGCGTAGTAGACGCCGGGGGCACAGCGCAGTCTCACCGTCACTCGCCCGTTGATCCCCTGGCGGGACGCGCTCTTGACGATCGGGTCGGCCCCGGCAACGGCGCGCTTGACGCGGATGCGGACCAGGGCGGTGTCGTCGCAGCCCAGCCGGGCGGCGGAGGCCTGGATCCGTCCCGTCGCGGTGACGTACGGCTTGGCGGCGTACACCCGGCACTCGGCCTGGGGAGCGGCCGCGGCGTGGGCCGTGGCGATCGGCGTGCTGAGGGCCGCCAGGCTCCCGAGGCAGAGCAACGCCCCTAGCGGTCTGCGCATGTCGGTTCCTCCGGTTGGCTAGACGCTGGATGACTCCGCATTCTGTCGGGGACGGATCGGTCTTGTCAGCAAATTCCGGACATTAACTGTGAGTCCCAGGTAAACCAGAGTGATCGGACAGGCGTCTGGGGCCGGTGGTCCTCCTGTCAACGCCAGGGGCTCATCAATCCGGATATTTCCCTTCATAGCCCGTCTGGCCTGGACAAATGTCGCGCGGAAGGGGTTGGTGTCGCGGGGGCTCAGGCGGGCCGGAGGGCGGCCCCGCCGCCCGGCGTGCCGTGCCGAAAAGATCTGGAATATTCTCGTCTTCCGGAGATCATGGGGTTCGGGGGCCTACCAAGCGTCCACTCGCTGCGATTGAATGTGGCATGGTCTCCCCGGCGCCCTCCCCCGCCGTCGTCACCGTGTCGCGCGGAGTGCGCGTCGGCTACGGTGTCGGCTCGATCTGCACCGCGACCTTCTCCACGGTCCCCGGATTGCTGCTGCTGTTCTACATGACGAACGTGCTCGCGGTTCCCGCCTGGATCGCCGGTGTGGTGGTCTTCCTGCCCAAGCTCTGGGACATGTTCATCAACCCCTGGGTGGGCCAGCGCTCCGACCGGACGGTCTCCCGCTTCGGCGCCCGCCGCCCCTGGATGCTCCTGGGCGCGCTCACCCTGCCGGTGACCTTCGCCCTCACCTTCGCGGGCCCCCCGCTCACCGGCCTCTCCGCCGCCCTGTACGTCGCCTTCTTCTACTTCCTCACCGCGACGGCCTACGCCTTCTACGAGGTCCCGTACAAGGCGATGCCGGCGGAGATGACCGACGACTACCACGAGCGCTCCTCGCTCCTGCAGTGGAAGATGGTCTTCGTCGGCCTGGGGATCCTGCTCTCCGGGGCCGTCGCGCCGGTGATCGCGGGCACCGAGGTCTCCGGCTACCGGACCATGGGGGTGGTCGTCGGCGCCGCGCTGCTGCTGTCGATGCTCGCCGCCTTCTTCGGCACGGCTCGCGCCCCGATGATCGCGCGGGCCGAGGCGGAGCCGTCGATCCGGGCCCAGTTCGCCGCCGCCCGCTCGAATCCGACGTTCATGGTGCTGCTCGGCCTGAGCTGCGCCCAGATGTTCGCCGCCGGGACCATGCTGGCCGGCTCCCCGTACTTCGCCACCTACACGCTGGGCGACCCGGAGGCGACCACCACGCTCTTCCTGGGAATCGTCGGCCCGTTGCTGATCACCATGCCGCTCTGGGTCTGGCTGTCCAAGCGCTACGACAAGCGCGGCGCGATGGTCCTGGCGTCGGCGCTGTTCATGGCGGGCGCCGTCGGGATGGCCTTCTCCGGCCCGCTCGGCTGGGCGTACGCGCACGTGTGCGTGCTCCTCGTCGGCATCGGCTACGCGGGATTCCAGCTGCTGCAGTTCTCGATGCTCTCCGACGTGATCGTCCACGACGCCCTGGTCACCGGCAAGCGCCGGGCCGGGGTGTTCACCGGCCTCTGGACGGCCGCGGAGACCGTGGTCTTCGCGTTCGGCGCGCTCGTGCTCGGCTGGTTGCTGGGCGCGACCGGGTTCGTCGAGTCCGACCCCTCCACGCCGGTCGCCCAGCCCGCGTCGGCGACCGCGGCGGCACTGTACGGCTCGACGCTGCTGCCCGCGTTCATGATGGGGGTCGGCATCCTGCTGACCATGCGCTACACGCTGACGGCGACGAAGATCAGGGAGGCCGAGGCCGCAGGGACCCAGGGCGGCTGAGACGGCTCCCGTTCCAGGAACGCGCTACGACGCGCCACGGCCCGAGGTGACCGTGGCGCGGCCATTCGGAGCAGTGGTCGTTCGGAGCAGCGGTCGTTCAGGGCAACTGAGGCGTGATCATCAGGAAGCCGCAGTCGCCGAAGGAGACGACGTCGCCCGGCCGGACCTTGGCCGGGCCGACCAGGCGCCAGTCGTTCAGCCGGGTGCCGTTCAGCGAGCCGAGGTCGACCAGGACCCAGCCCTCCTCGTCGCGGCGCAGCTCGGCGTGCATCCGGGAGACGGTCAGGTCGGCGAGGACCAGATCGCAGGCGGAGCCCCTGCCCACCACGTAGCGGGTCCTGCCGTCGCCCGGCAGCGCGAGCCGGGGTAGTCGCGGGCGCCGCCAGGCCGACTCCACGCGCTTGGTGAAGTCGGAGGCGGAGGCGACGGCCTCGGTGACCATGCGGCGGAACCGGCCGCGCTGCGGCAGGTCGGCGACCAGATTGTCGAGCTCGCCCTGGTTGCGTGCGCGCAGGGCCATGTCGACGCGGCCAAGGAAGGTGTCGTGCGACAGGTGTCCCTCGACGGCACGGTCACGAAGCTCGTTGATCGCGCGATCGCGGTCCCCGTCGGAGGCGCGGGCCGGGGGATGCGTCGAGCTCATCCTCCGAGTATCGGCCCCAGGGGCGGAACCTGTCCAGAATATGCAGATCTCTTGCACCGTGGATACTGCGTATGCATACTCGGTATCCATGGCGATCCGACAGGGGCTGCTGGCCCTGCTGAGTCAGGGGCCCCGTTACGGCTACCAGTTGCGTGCCGAGTTCGAGGCGTCGACGGGGGCGACATGGCCGCTCAACATCGGCCAGGTCTACACGACGCTCTCCCGTCTGGAACGCGACGGGCTGGTGAGCCCCGGCGAGCAGGACGAGCAGGGCCGGGTCGTCTACTCGATCACCGAGGCCGGTCTGGCCGAGATGGCGCGATGGTTCGGCACCCCCGTCGCCCAGGCGGACCGGCCTCGGGACGAACTGGTCATCAAGCTCGCCCTCGCGGTCACCGCCGCCGCGGACGTGCGGCCGATCATTCAGGCCCAGCGCACCGCGACCATGCGCACGCTGCAGGAGTTCGTCCGCGCCAAGCGCGCGAGCGTCGAGAGCCCCGCCCAGCGGCTGGTGCTCGACTCGATGATCTTCCAGGCCGAGGCCGAGCAACGCTGGCTCGACCACTGCGAGGCCGTACTCACGGCCTCCCCCCGCACACCGGATTCCCAGGCGCAGGGTTCCCGGACGCAGGGTTCCCAGGCGCAGGATCCTCAGACGCAGGAGACAGACAGTTGACATCCTTCCCGAAACTCAGCTCGGCGATCCGCGCACCGGAGGGAGTCAGATGACCCTCGACCCGGTCGTACGGCTCGCGGACGTGACCCGCACGCACGGCGACGGACCGCGGAGCGTGGCGGCGCTGCGCGGGGTGAGCCTCGACGTCGGCGCCGGAGAGCTCGTCGCGGTGATGGGCCCCTCGGGGTCCGGCAAGTCCACCCTGCTCAACCTCGCCGGGGGGCTCGACCTGCCCACCTCCGGCTCCGTGGTCGTGGAGGGCACGCCGCTGGCGAGCCTGCCGGCCAGGGAACTGGCAGCTCTCCGGCGCAGGCACGTGGGCTACGTCTTCCAGGACCTCAACCTGATCCCGTCGCTCACCGCGCTGGAGAACGTGACCCTCCCGCGCGAGCTGGACGGGATCGCCTTCAAGAACGCCCGCCGCGAGGCGATGAAGGTGCTCGCGGAGATCGGTCTCGGCGAGGTCGCCGGCCGCCTCCCCGACGAGATCTCCGGCGGCCAGCGCCAGCGGGTCGCCATCGCCCGCGCGCTGGTGGGGGAGCGACGGCTCATCCTGGCCGACGAGCCCACCGGCGCGCTCGACACCCCGACCGGTGACGACATCCTCCAGCTCCTGCGCACCCGCTGCGACGCGGGAGCCGCCGTGCTGCTCGTCACCCACGAACCCCGCTACGCGGCCTGGGCCGACCGGGTGGTCTTCCTGCGCGACGGCGAGATCGCCGACTCCACCGCCACCCCCCTGGAGAGCGCCCGATGAGCGAGCGAACGGACCCTCGGGGCGCGCTCGCGGACCTTGGGCGGACGGGAGCCGTCAGGTGAGCGCCCTCCTCGCCGCGCTGCGGATCTCCCGCGGGGACGCCCGGCGCGCCAGGGGCCGCAGCGCCCTGATCATGCTGATGATCGGACTTCCCGTCCTCGTCATCACGGCCTTCGTCGTCCTCGTGGCGACCGCGGACATCAACCCCAGGGAGGGTCTCACAGCGGACATCGGCGCGGCCGACGCGCGGATCAGAATGACCGCGGTCCAGGGAAAGCTGAAACAGAACATAAGTGGAAAAACGTGGATGAGTCCCAGCGGCTCCTCCACCGCTCTGACGCGGCCCTGGACGGAAGCCGCGGTGGCGAGGCTCCTGGAGCCCGGAACCCGGCTCCTTCCGGTGTACGAGGGCAGTGTCGACTACATGGCCCGGGACGGCCGTGATCACGTCTCCGCGCTGGAGGTGGACCTGCGGGACCCCCTGACGGCGGGCATGTACCGCCTGGCCAGGGGCCGCACCCCGGTCTCCGCCCAGGAGATCGCGGTGACCCCCGAGATCCTGGAGCGAGGGGCTCGCCTCGGCGCCCCGCTGGAGGTCACGCGGGACAGGAAACCGATGAGGGTCGTCGGCGTGGTCGAACCTCCGCACAGGGTCCGTGAGGCGGAGATCGTCGGCCTTCCCGGCACGCTCCTCTTCGACAGGCCGGGCACCACCCAGGGCACCGGCTGGCTGGCCGACACCCCCGGACCGGTCACCTGGGCCGTCGTCCAGAGGCTGAACGCGGCCGGTCTCCTGGCCGTGTCCCGTGCCGTCGTCGAGAATCCGCCCGACGGCGACGAGTTCCTCAGCACCTCGTACGACGAGAACCAGATCGCCGGGATCGGGCTCGCCGGGGTCATGATCGTGCTGGAGGTGGTGCTGCTCGCCGGTCCCGCCTTCGCGGTCGGCCTCCGGCGGCGGCGCCGGGAGCTCGCGCTGGTCGCCGCGCAGGGCGGCTCCCCGGCGCACCTGCGCCTGATCGTCCTGGCCGACGGTGTCGTCCTCGGCTGCGGAGCGGCGGTGATCGGCCTGGTCCTCGGGGTCGGCCTGGCGTGGGCCTCCACCCCCTCGCTGCTGGGCGAGCTGGTCGGCGTGGCCGGTCCCCTGGAGATCCCCTGGGGGCCCGTGACGGCGGTCGCCCTGCTCGGAGCGGCCAGCGGGCTCGTCGCCGCGCTGATCCCCGCGGCGCGGGCGGCCCGCCAGGACCCGGCGGCGGTGCTCGCCGGTCGCGGGAGCGCGGTGCGCGACCGGGTGGGACGCCCGGCGCTGGGCCTGCTCCTGCTCGCCGCGGGGGCCGCGGCGACCGTGCTCGCCGTCAGGTACGACGTGGTCTGGGTCTACTGCGCCGCCGTCCTCGCGCAGCTGGGGCTGGTCGCGCTGGCGCCGAGGCTGGTGAGGGGGGCGGCGGGCCTGGCGGCCCGGCTGCCGCTCCCCTTCCGCCTGGCCGCTCGCGACGCCTCCCGCCACCGGGGCCGCACCGCGTCCGCCGTCGCGGCGGTCATGACCGCCACGGCCGCGGTCGTCGCGGTCGCCATCGCGAACAACAGCAACTTCGCCCACAACCGGGACAGCTTCCAGGCGATCGTCCCGGCCGGGACCATGACCATCCAGGCCGGGAAGCTCGACGACGACCGCTGGGCCACGCTGAAAGCCACCGCCCGGCGCGAGCTGCCCGGGGTGCCGCTGATCGAGGGCGCCGTGGCGACGGACACCGGGGGGCTGGCCGTCGGCATGGTGGTCCGATCCGCCGGAGGGACCGTGATGGCCGACTCCTACCTGGGTCTTCCGATCGGGGACGAGCGCCTGCTCACGCTCGTCCAGGGACGGCGGGATCCGGTGGCGTCGGCCGCGTTCGCCTCGGGAAAGGCGGTGGTGTTCCACCCCCGGCTGATCCGGGACGGAAGACTCCCCCTGATCCTGGAGCCGACCGAGGGCGAGGATCCGCCACCCGGTGAGATCACGGTCCCCGCCGTCCTGGCCAGGGCCGCCGATCCCCAGCAGGCCGTCGCGGTGCTGCCACCCGCCGCCCTGCGGAGCGCCGGCCTGGAGACCAGGCCCCGCGTTCTGTACGCCGACGCGGCCTCGCACGACCTCACCCCCCGGCAGGAGCTGGATCTGGAGTGGGAGCTCGCGGGAGTGGTCCCCCGGACCGACCTCCGGGTCACGATCCAGCACGGGTTCCAGAACGACGTCGTCCCCGTGCTGTGGCTGCTCATGGGAGCGGCGTTCATCCTGGTGCTCGGCGGCACGTTCGTCGCCACCGGGCTCGCCGCCGCCGACATGCGCTCCGATCTCGCGACGATGGCCGCCGTCGGGGCGCCGCCGGGCACGCGCAGGCTGGTCGTCGCCGGGCAGGCCGGATTCATCGCCGGGCTCGGTGTCCTGACCGGCGCGGTCGCCGGTGCCGTGACCGGAGTCGCCGCGGCCTGGCCCATGACGACCAGCACGTACGGCAGCGTCATGCTGACGCCGGCCGGGGAGATTCCCCCTCTTTCGTCGGTGCCGCCGACGATCGAGATCCCCTGGCTCCTCCTCGTGGCCGTGGTGATCGGCCTGCCGGTGCTGGCCGCCCTGGTGGCGGGGGCGTTCGCCCGGACGAGGGTGACCCTGACCCGCAGGACCGGCTAGCGCCCGTGGCGTCTCCCGGCGCGGTGAGGGGGACGCCACGGGCGGGTGCGGCGGCACTCCTCGGCGGGCCTCGCCGCGTGAGAGGCCCGGGAGCGGACGGCGGCCCCCGGACGGCGACGTGAGAACGCCGTCATCCGGCGGGGCCGCCTTTCCGCGTCACCCCGTACGAAAGCCGTTCTCCAGAGCCGCCCTTCCGGGGCGTCGCACCGGCGGGGCGCCGGTCAGTCGGTGACGTCGGCGCAGACCACGTGGGCGCCCAGCTCGATCATCCGCTGCTCGCTGCGCGCGTCGGCGACCCTGGCCATCAGGATCGGCGCCTCGCTCGCGGCGAGCTGCGGCAGCCGGG
This sequence comes from Streptosporangium oxazolinicum, assembly GCF_039537505.1. NCBI lineage: Bacteria > Bacillati > Actinomycetota > Actinomycetes > Streptosporangiales > Streptosporangiaceae > Streptosporangium > Streptosporangium oxazolinicum. The sequence goes on along the minus strand of NZ_BAABAQ010000003.1, from coordinate 616,224 downwards.
CCCGCACCCCGCGATGGATGTCCCTGACCACGTCCTCGGCCGCCGACATGTGCACCTTCACGTGCAACATGATCCCCGGGGCGCCGGAGGAGGTGCCGGCCTCGGAGATCCACACATGGTGGACGAGCGGGTAGTCGACGAGCAGGTGCGAGATCGCGGCGCGCAGCGCGGGCAGGATCGGGTGGTCGCACCGGCGGTATCCCGGATCCACCAGCTGCATCGGGCCCGACAGGTGCGGCCGGGGCGCCGGGATCCACGACTGGGAGGGCGCGGCGGGCACCGGCGTTCTCTGCGGGCGCGGGGGCGCGGGACGCGAGACCGTGGCCATCGCCCCGGTCGCGTACGCCGTCGGCGCCGCGCTCGACAGCGCCGGCGTGGGGCCGCCGCGTGTCGAGAGCAGATAGCGCTGGAGATCCTCGATCGGCACGGCCGCGGCCGCCGGGCCCGCCGCGTCGATCACGATCTCCCGCACACCGGTGACGCGCTGGATGTCGAGGATGGTGTCGGCGTCGCACGCCGACAACGAGTGGCTGCCACGGTGCCGCGCGTAGGTGTCCGCCGAGGTGTATCCGAGGAGGACACGATCACCGGCCTGGGTCGTGCCGAGCACGACGGAACGGTCGGGTCGCACGGCAACCAGGAGTCCCCATTCGGCCAGCGCCGCAAGCAGCCGGTGCGGATCGCCGTGCTGCGCGAGCACGTTGCCGAGAGCGGGGTTCCCGATGCTCATATGAGGAACGATAGGTAGTGGACCACGGCTTATCAGGGTAATCGCGAAGTTTTCCTGGGATCAATACCAACTTGAATTTTGGGAGCATGAGATCTGTCAAGGACGGGTAAGACCGCGTTCTGGGTCGCGAAGCGCCTCGCTGTCCTGGAGCGTTCCGGGGCCTGCCCGCGCCTTCGGGAGCCTCCCGGGGCGGCGCGGAGCGTCTCGGATCGCGGGACACTCGTGAACGCGTTCACAAGCGCCGATAGACTACGTGAGGTCCGTGCACCCCTCACCGTCTAGTAAGGATCCAGCCTGTGAACAAGCCCGTCGTACTGGTCGCTGAGGAACTCTCCGAGGCCGGTCTCGCGGTTCTGGGCGCGGACTTCGAAGTCCGCCACACCGACGGCGCCGACCGTGCCCAGTTCCTTCCCGCCCTCGCCGACGTGGACGCGCTCATCGTGCGCAGCGCCACGCAGGTCGACGCCGAGGCGATCGCCAACGCCCCCAGGCTCCGCGTCGTCGCCCGCGCGGGCGTCGGCCTGGACAACGTCGACGTGGAGGCCGCCACCAAGGCCGGTGTCATGGTCGTCAACGCGCCGACCTCCAACATCACCAGCGCCGCCGAGCACACCGTCGCCCTCATCCTCGCCTCGGCCCGCAACGTCGCCCAGGCGCACTCCGCGCTCAAGGGCGGCGAGTGGAAGCGCTCGAAGTACACCGGCGTGGAGCTCGACGAGAAGGTCGTCGCCATCCTCGGTCTCGGCAAGATCGGCCAGCTGGTCGCGCAGCGCCTCCAGCCGTTCGGTGTCGAGCTGATCGCCTACGACCCCTACCTGCAGCCGGCCCGCGCCGCCCAGATGGGCGTCCGGCTGGTCTCGCTGGAGGAGGCCCTGAGCGAGGCCGACTTCATCACCGTGCACCTGCCCAAGTCCAAGGAGACCATCGGCCTCATCGGCGACAGGGAGCTCCACGCGGTCAAGCCGAACGTGCGCCTCATCAACGTCGCCCGCGGCGGCATCATCGACGAGAACGCCCTCTACTCCGCGATCAAGGAGGGCCGCGTCGCCGGCGCCGGCATCGACGTGTTCCCGAAGGAGCCGGTCACCGACAGCCCGCTCTTCGAGCTCGACCAGGTCGTCGTCACCCCGCACCTGGGCGCCTCCACCCACGAGGCCCAGGAGAAGGCCGGCACCCAGGTCGCGCGTAGCGTGAAGCTCGCCCTCGCCGGGGAGTTCGTGCCGGACGCGGTCAACGTCCAGGGCGGCGCCGTCGCCGAGGACGTCAAGCCGGGCCTGCCGCTGGCCGAGAAGCTCGGCCGGGTGTTCACCGCCCTCGCGGGCGAGGTCGCCACCAAGCTCGACGTCGAGGTACGCGGCGAGATCGCCTCCCACGACGTCCGCGTGCTGGAGCTGGCCGCGCTCAAGGGTGTCTTCACCGACGTGGTCGAGGACTCGGTCACCTACGTCAACGCCCCGCTGCTGGCCAAGGACCGCGGTGTGTCGGTCGAGCTGATCACCAGCTCCGACAGCCCCGACTGGCGCAACGTCGTGACGGTCCGCGGCGTCCTCGCCGACGGCCGCGCGGTCTCGGTCTCCGGCACCCTGTCCGGGCCGAGGCAGATCACGAAGATCGTCGAGGTCAACGGCTACCAGATGGAGATCGAGCCGACCGACCACCTGTCGTTCTTCACCTACACCGACCGCCCCGGCATCGTCGGCGTGGTCGGCCGCATCCTCGGCGACCACTCGATCAACATCGCCTCGATGCAGGTGGCCCGGGACGCCAAGGGCGGCAAGGCGCTCATCGCGCTCACCGTCGACACCGCCATCCCGGCCGACGTGATCGACCAGATCGGCTCGGAGATCGGCGCCGACAGCGGCCGTTCCGTCGACCTGGCCGACTAGGGTCTGTTTTGTGGATCTTCGCCGTGGCGAGGATCGTCCAGGTGGATGCCCCGCAAGGCGGAGGAGGAGTCCATAACGGAGTTATGGGCGACGACGACAACGCCGCGGGGCGCCGCCTGGGCGACCGCAGTAGGCGGAAAGATCCACAAAACAGACCCTAACCGTCCCGCCCCTGTGGCCGCCGCCCCGGAGACCGGGGCGGCGGCCACAGCTCGTCTCAGCATGTGAGAAGTGTGTACGCCGGGCGAGACGGCGTTCCCGTGGCCAGGTAGCCTGGAGTGAAATGCGCCAGGTTCCTGTCATTCCTACCTGCCGCGGCGGGGCCTGACAGGGGCGGACCGGCGACTCGCCACGGTGTCGTGGCGCCTGCCGGCTCCAAGCCCCTCGTCGGCGGTCCGTGATCCGGACCCGTGACATCAGGCCTGGTCGGAGTCCCGACCGGAGTCTCGACCACCTTCCTTGCTCGCATGCGACCGAGACGAGATTCGCCATGTACGACATGTATCCCTGGAACCGTCCCGACGAGACCGAGGACGAGGCCATCGACGCGCTGCAGACCGCTCTGGACCGCAGGGACAACGGCGGCGCTCCCAGCCGCTGAACCGGTCTCCCTCGCCGCCGGGGTCTCCCGGCGACGGTTCGCCGGCGTGTCTCATCCGCCGGCGACGATCTGGGTCGCGCGCTCGACCCGCTCGCTCAGCTCGACGCCCTGCGGGTCGGGGCGCACCGCGCCGGCGAAGGAGTCGCGGCGCCAGGAGTCGAGTTTCTCTTCCTTGACCACGTCTCCGGTCTGCGGGGCGTGGACCATGTAGCCGGGCTTGGTGATCATGCCGACGTGGCCGAGGCCGCTGAAGAAGACCAGGTCGCCGGCTCTGAGGTCCTTCCAGGCGATCTTCTTGGAGAACGCGTCGTACTGGTCGTAGGTGACGCGGGGGAGTTTGATCCCGGCGGCGCGGTAGGCGCGGAGCATCAGGCCGGAGCAGTCGAAGCCGCCGTGGCCGGTGCCGCCCCAGACGTAGGGCGTTCCGCGCTTGGACATGGCCCAGTCGACGGCCTTCTTCCAGGCGGGCTTGACGGCCGTGGCCTTCAGTGCCTGCTTCAGCGCGGGCGCGTTGAGCGCGGCGGGGCCGGGGGCCGGGGGAGGGGAGGCGGCCAGGGCGGCGGTGGAGGTCGCGAGCACCGCGGCGCCGGCGACGATCATGGAGGCGGAGATGGACAGGACGCGGGGGAGAACTGTGCCGGACAGGATGATTCCTTCCATAAGGCCGGCCGGGTGAGCTGTCGGGCTCGGGCGTGGAGGCCGCCCTACGGCGCGAGAACGCGCTGATTCGCCCCAAGGAATCCGTGTGATGGCGAGCGGGAACGCGCTCCGGGGGAGGAGCGGGGTTCCCGGGGGCCCGGCGGATTCCGGAAAGAGTGGTTCCCCGGCTCCGTGCGGGCCCGATAAGGGGATGGCCCGTACGGATTAGGCAGTGATGTGAATGGGAGGACCATAACGAAACCTCCCGAAACGGTCAATACCGAGCAAAAAAGGACAAAACGATCAGGGGTGCCGCCACGCGGTCACGTCCGAGGAATGAGACCGGTGTTCGATCACCGAGACGGACCGGTAGGGTGCCTGCATGGATTCGCGTAACATTCGCCTGGCGGTCATCCCCGGGGACGGAATCGGCGTCGAGGTCGTCACCGAGGGGCTGAAGGTCCTCGAAGCGGTCGGCACGAAGGTGGAGACCACCGGCTACGACCTCGGTGCCAAGCGCTACCACGAGACCGGCGAGACCCTGCCGGACCAGGTCCTCGACGAGCTGCGCGGATACGACGCGATCCTGCTCGGCGCGGTCGGCGACCCCAGCGTGCCCCCGGGCATCCTGGAGCGCGACCTGCTGCTCAAGCTCCGCTTCCAGCTCGACCACTACGTGAACCTGCGCCCGGTCAAGCTCTTCCCCGGCGTCGAGACACCGCTGGGCAAGGCCCGCCCCGAGGACATCGACATGATCGTCGTCCGCGAGGGCACCGAGGGCCCGTACGCCGGAGCGGGTGGCGTCATGCGCCGGGGCACGCCGCAGGAGATCGCCACCCAGGAGTCGCTGAACACCGCCTACGGTGTCGAGCGCGTCGTGCGCTACGCCTTCGACAAGGCGCTCGGCCGCCCCCGCAGGAAGCTGACGCTGGTCCACAAGACCAACGTGCTCACCTACGCCGGTGATCTCTGGGCCCGCACCTTCGACCGTGTCGGCCTGGAGTATCCCGACGTCCAGACCGACTACTGCCACGTCGACGCGGCCTCGATGTTCTTCGTCAACCAGCCGGAGCGCTTCGACGTGATCGTCACCGACAACCTCTTCGGCGACATCCTCACCGACATCGGCGCGGCGATCGCCGGTGGCATCGGCCTCGCGGCCAGCGGTAACGTCAACCCCGACCGCACCGCGCCGAGCATGTTCGAGCCGGTCCACGGCAGCGCCCCCGACATCGCGGGCCAGGGCAAGGCCGACCCGACCGCCACGATCCTGTCGGTCGCCATGCTCCTCGACCACCTCGGCATGGCCGCCGAGGCCGCCAGGGTCGAGCAGGCCGTCGCCGACGACCTGGCCGAGCGGCCGGCCGGCCGGACCGGCCGGACCACCCGCGAGATCGGCGACGACATCACCGCCCGAGTAGCCGGCTGAGGAAGCCGCCTCCCTCGACCCCGACGCGCCTGGCGGCTCACCCGAGCCGCCAGGCGCGTTTTTGTTTCTCCAGCACTGCCGGTTTTCGGCATGGATGGAGTAGTTTCCCGTTACCCGGTCCGACGCAGAATGGACCAGAGGGTAAGCCAGACACCAAGAGAAGGATCCGTGCGATGACCACCGCTCAGAAGCTCAGCTTCGACGTGCAGCTCTCCGACCACGCTCGCACCGCGGCAGAGCGCGAGCAGGTACTGGCGAGCCCGGGGTTCGGTCAGGTCTTCACCGACCACATGATCTCGATCGACTACACCGAGGGGGAGGGCTGGCACGACGCCGCGCTCGTGCCGTACGGCCCGCTCAGCCTCGACCCCGCGACGTCGGTCTTCCACTACGCGCAGGAGCTTTTCGAGGGACTCAAGGCTTACCGCCAGGAGAACGGCACGATCGTGACCTTCCGGCCGGAGGCCAACGCCGCCCGCTTCAACACCTCCGCGCGGCGGATGGCGATGCCCGAGCTGCCCGAGGGGACGTTCGTCGAGTCGCTGGAGCTGCTCGTCCAGACCGACCGCGAGTGGGTCCCGACCACGCCGGGACACAGCCTCTACCTGCGCCCCTTCATGATCGCCACACAGCCGGCGCTCGGTGTCAACTACCCGTCCAGGACCTACCGGTACATGGTCATCGCCTCTCCGGCCGCGGCCTACTTCGGGGGCGGGAAGGCCGTGACCGTCTGGCTCTCCACCGAGTACACCCGCGCGGCCCCCGGCGGCACCGGTTTCGCCAAGTGCGGCGGCAACTACGCGGCGGCCTTCGTGGCCCAGCGCCAGGCCGTCGAGCAGGGCTGCGACCAGGTGGTCTGGCTCGACGCGGGCGAGCACCGCTACGTCGAGGAGATGGGCGGGATGAACCTCTTCTTCGTCTACGGCGACCGCCTGCTCACCCCGGCGCTCACCGGCACGCTCCTGCCCGGCATCACCCGCGACTCGATCCTCTCCTTCGCCGCCGACCTCGGCCTGCACGCCGAGGAGGGGCGCCTGTCGGTCGAGGAGTGGCAGCGGGGCTGCGAGACGGGCGAGCTCACCGAGGTCTTCGCCTGCGGAACCGCCGCGGTCGTCACCCCGGTCGGCTCGGTCAAGGGCGCCGACCGTGCCTGGACGATCGGCGACGGCACCCAGGGCCCCGTCACCTCGAAGATCCGCGAGGAGCTCGTGGGCATCCAGTACGGGACCCGCCCCGACCCGCACAGCTGGGTCCACAAGATCTGCTAGCCCCGTACGGAGCCTCGTGGAGGCGACCGGGCCTCCCACTGCGCGCAGGCGGCGTCCAAGCGGCGCTGGGCGCGCGGGCGGGGATCCCTCGTGGAGGAGGCGACCCGGCCTCCCACCCGGCCGGGCCTCCTCCCGAACAGACCTACCCCTCGACCAGCTTGCCGGTGTCGATCGTGAGGTTCCAGGGCGCGGGGAGCTCAAGGGGCTTGCCCAGTGACTCGGTGATCTCGTCGGCGTAACCCTCCGGGCCCGGTCGGCTGAGCAGCCTGAACCGGTTCGCGAAGGTGTCGATGACCAGGTAGAGCGGAACTCCCGCGAGCGCGCAGGCCCGAGGCTTGACCACGTGGTCATCGTGGCCGCTGCTCGGGGAGACGACCTCGGCGACCAACAGCGTGGCGTTGGCGTACACGTGGCTGGGATCCCAGAGGGGAGGATTCGGGGGAACGACGATGAGGTCGGGTTCGAAGCGATCCGCCTGCACCTGCAGGAGGAGCCTGGCCTCCGGATAGACGCGCCATCCTTTCTCCATCGCGAACGGTATGAGCTGCGCCATCAGGTGGTACACAACATCGGCGTGGGCGATCGTGGGCATCTCCCTCACCACGATCCGGCCGCTGACGATCTCGATTCGATGCTTCTCGAACCGGTCGACGAGCTCCAGGTAGAGCCGTTCGAGGTCTTCCTGATCGGTGATCTGGTAGGCGGTCGATCTCTCCATGAGCAGTCCCATGAGGTCATCCTTTCCCCCCGAGCGGGTGGGCGCAACGTGTTTGGCATGTCGCTTAAAGTAATCGGAAAGGTTTCCGCTCGCCCGGGATTCGGGAAAGTTCTCGTCAGTGCTTTCGAATCATGGTGAGGCCGTCGGCGATGGGGAGCATGATCGAGGTGACCCGCTCGTCGGCGCTGACCATGTCGTTGAACTCGCGGATGTGCCTGACGGTCTCGTCGTCCCAGGTGGGATCGGCGACGTGGCCCTTCCACAGGGTGTTGTCGACGAGGATCACCCCGCCGGGAGCCAGGCGCGGCATGAGGATCTCGTAGTAGACGAGATAGTTGATCTTGTCGGCGTCGATGAACGCGAGGTCGATGGCCGGGTGCTCGGGAAGCTCGCGCAGACGCTCGGCCGCCGGGCCGATCCTCAGCTCGACGCGGTCGGCGACCCGTGCCCTGTCCCAGTAACTCCGGGCGACCGCCGTCCACTCCTCGCTCACGTCGAAACAGGTGAGCCCGCCGCCGGGAGCGAGCCCGCGGGCGAGGCAGATGGAGGAGTAACCGGTGAAGGTGCCCACCTCCACCGCGTTCCTGACGCCGCCGACCTGGGTGATCATGGTAAGGAAGCGCCCCTGGTCGGGGGTGATCTGCATCGACGCGTTGTCGCCGGTCAGCTCGCGGGTCTCGAGGGCGAGCGCGTCGAGGACGTCGTCGGGCTGGGTGGTGTGCGCGAGCAGATACTGCCCCACGGTGGGGTCGAGATAGGTCGCCTTCATGGAGCCCATTCTCGCCCGTGCCGGCCGGTGGAGGAGGGTGATCCCGGGGCGTGTCCCGATCCCGCCCGGCCCGTGTCCAGGGTCCTGCCCCGGGCCGCGTGTGAGGCTGCTCCGGCCCGTGTCCGGGATCTCGGCGGGCCGTACGCGGGGATCCTGTCCGACCTCGCCCGCGAGGCCCTGCCCCGCCCGTGTCCGGAGTCCCGCCCGGCCTGGACACGGCTCGGACACGGCTCGGATCCGGCCTGGATCCGGCTCGAACTCGGCCCGGATCCAGGCTGGATTCGGCCTGGATCCGGGCCGTTCCGGCATGCCGCGGGTCTCGGATCCTGAGATCGATGTGTCAGATGGTGTCCGCGTGTGGCAGACTCCGAAGCATCATGTTCTACGGTCTGCTCATTATCGGCAGGCGCGCTGGCTGAAAAGGGACACCGCCGGCGCGCAGACCTCTCACGTCCGTGAGGGGTCATTTTTGTTTCCAGAAGCCGAATGAGCGCGCGGCGAATCATCGAACCCGCGAAGGAGAACACCATGGCCGACGATCGCTTCCACGTGTACGACACGACGCTCCGTGACGGCGCCCAGCAGGAGGGGCTCAACCTCACGGTGGTCGACAAGCTGGCCGTCGCGCGTCACCTGGACGCTCTGGGCGTCGGCTTCATCGAGGGCGGCTGGCCCGGTGCCAACCCCAAGGACACGGAGTTCTTCAGGCGCGCTCAAACAGAGCTCGACCTGAAGCACGCGCAGCTCGCCGCGTTCGGCGCGACCCGCCGGGCAGGTATGAAGGCAGCCGACGACCCGTTGGTGGCCGCGCTGCGCGAATCCGGCGCGCCGGTGGTGACCCTCGTGGCGAAGAGTCACGACCGGCACGTGGAACTGGCCCTCCGCACGACCCTCCAGGAGAACCTCGCGATGATCCGCGACACGGTCTCCCACCTTCGTGCGGAGGGCCAGAGGGTCTTCCTCGACGCCGAACACTTCTTCGACGGCTACAAGTCCAACCCGGACTACGCGCTGGAGGTCCTGCGCACCGCCGCCGAGGCGGGGGCCTCGGTGATCGCGCTGTGCGACACCAACGGGGGCATGCTCCCCGACGAGCTGGCCGAGGTCGTGCACGCGGCCGTCGGAACGTCGGCCAGGATCGGCATCCACTGCCACGACGACACCGGCTGCGCGGTCGCCAACTCCCTGGCCGCGGTCAAGGCCGGCGCCACCCACGTGCAGGGCTGCGCCAACGGCTACGGTGAGCGCTCGGGCAACGCCAACCTGTTCACCGTGGTGGCCAACCTGCAGCTCAAGCGGGGATTCGACCTCGTGCCCAAGGAGGCCCTGGCCGACATGACCAGGATCGCCCACGCGATCACCGAGGTCACCAACGTCACCCCCAACTCCCACGCCCCCTACGTGGGCGTCTCCGCCTTCGCGCACAAGGCCGGGCTGCACGCCAGCGCGATCAAGGTCGATCCCAACCTCTACCAGCACATCGACCCCGCCGAGGTCGGCAACGACATGCGCATGCTCGTCTCCGACATGGCCGGACGCGCCTCGGTCGAGCTCAAGGGCCGCGAGCTGGGCTACGAGCTGGCCCCCGACACCTCGCGGGAGCTGGTGAACCGGGTCAAGGAGATGGAGGCGAAGGGCTACACCTTCGAGGCCGCCGACGCCTCCTTCGAGCTCCTGCTGCGCGACACCGTCGCGGGCGAGAGCAGGCGCCACTTCCAGGTCGAGTCCTGGCGGGTGATCGTCGAGCGGGCACGAGGCGGCGAGGTCGTCAGCGAGGCCACCGTGAAGCTGCACGCCAAGGGGGAGCGGATCGTCGCCACCGGCGAGGGCAACGGCCCGGTCAACGCCCTCGACCGGGCCGTACGGCTGGGGCTGGAGCGGCTCTACCCCGAGCTGGCGGGGGTCGAGCTGATCGACTTCAAGGTGCGGATCCTGGAGGGGGCGCACGGCACCGACGCCGTCACGCGCGTGCTGATCACCTCCAGCGACGCGGCCGGGGAGTGGTCCACGGTCGGTGTCGACGAGAACATCATCGAGGCATCCTGGCAGGCGCTGGAGCAGGCCGTGACCTACGGGCTCCTGCGCGCGGGCCACACCGCCTGACCCACACCGCCCGACCCGTGCCCCGGGCCACCCCGGGGCACCCGGATCACCTAGGGGGCGGCCTCCGGAAGCCGTGCGCGGCGGGTGCCGGGGGGCACCCGCCCGCGTCGCCGCCGACGGGAAGATCCCGTCAGGAGAGGGTGGCGCCGCTGACGCGGAAGCTCACCTGGCCCTCGGAGGTCTCCAGGCTGACCTTGCCGCCGGAGCAGGAGAGCGACGGCTTGCCGGTGCCGGGCACCACCACGGTCAGCACGGCGTCGCCCGAGGCGGGCGAGACGACCGCGGGGGCGGGGTGTCTCTGCAGGTAGGCGGAGGAGACCCAGCCCTGGTACGGGTTCTTCTGGCCGCGGACCACCTTCAGCCCGGCGACCGGCCGGCAGGACGGCATCGAGACCTGGACGAGCGTCGCCCTCCAGTCCGCCTTGTCCTTCACCACGACCTGGCCGCCACCGCTGGAGACAGTGGACAGGTCGCGGGAGAAGTGCCAGACGTTGCGGACCTTCGAGCCCTTGGGAACCGTGTCCAGCACGGCCATCACGTCCTGGCGATGGTTGACGAGCACCGAGCGGGTCCTGGGCACGCCGTAGGCCTTGTCGGTCAGCCGGTAACTCTGCCGGTCCGACCCGATCGAGGACCTGCTCAGCGCGCTGGCGGACTTGCCGCGGAACCTCGCCCCGGCCACCATCGACGTGTTGTGCGCCTCCGGGGACATCGTCCAGTCGCGGTAGCCGCTGTTCTCGTACGAGTCGAAGCCGGCGTCGACCAGGACGTCACGGCCCTGGGCGTAGTAGGTCACGCCCAGGTGGTCCTCGTGGCCGTGATACTTCATGCCGGGCCCGAAGCGGATGGAGTAGAACGCCGACTCCGGCTTGTCCCAGGCGGTGCGCCCGTAGACGTAGCCGCCGCCGAACACCCGTACGGTCTGCTTCGGGTGGCTGTAGCCGACCGGCCGCACGTCCGCGCCGCCGTCGCCGATCGGGACCATGAACCCGTCGGGCTGGGTGGAGTGGGAGATGAAGTCCTCCAGCGACTCCCAGCGCCGGAAGATGTCGTCGGGCACCTTCCGCTTGCACGCCTTGATGTTGTCCATCGCGACCTTCAGGCGGTCGTAGACGTAGAGCGCGTAGCGCGGGGCCTGCTCGCGCAGCGCGCCCTGGGAGTCGACGTCGAGCTTCACGGTCTCGGTGAGGCGCCTGATCGCGAGGCTGGACCACTGGTCGCGGCCGTAGCGGCAGCCGATGCCGAGCAGCGCGATGTCCTGGTCGATGCCGTGGTTGTGGCCCTTCTCGTACAGCCTGGGGTCGGAGAGCATCTTCGCGTGCTCGGCCAGGCTGCCGGAGAGCCACGACTCGCTGACGTGCTTGCTGAGGCAGACCAGCGCGGGGGCGCGCAGCGCGATCGGGTGCTCCTGCCAGGCGTACGGACTGGTCTTCGCGCCGCCACGGGGGTTGTCGGCCACCCAGTCCTTGGCGATCTCGACGGCCCGCGTGAGGTACGCCTCGTTGCCGTTCGTCTCGTAGTCGGCGACGAGACGGCCCATCCAGCGCAGCGAGTGGAAGACCATGCTCCACGACCGGTTCCGGTAGGGGTCGGTACGCCAGTCGACGTCCTTGCCGACCTTCACCGGGGCCAGGTCGAGGAAGTCGACCTCGCCGCCCATGATGTCCGACGCCGTCGGTGTGGCGGGCAGCCAGTCGCCCTGGCACTCGGCGGTGCGTTTCGCCTCCCTCGCCTGCGCGGTACCGGCCGTGACGCCGCAGGTCATCAGGAGGACGATGCAGAGAACGAGTGCTTGTGTGCGGCGGCGCACGCCAGTTCCTTCCGGGCCGAACGAGGGGGGCGGATCATGCTGTCCGAATCCCAACAAACCGGTCAAGCTGGGGTGGTCCCTTCCGGAACATCGTTAGCAACTAGATGCGGGTCTCCCAGTTTCCTCACAGCGTTCACAGCGGTCACCGAAACCACAGGGGACACAGCGTCCGCGCCGTCCACGCCGTCCACGCTGTCCACGCCGTCCGACCGTCCGCTGAGTCCCGATGAGCCTCGGCCACTCCCGTGGCGCGATTCCATCGATCGATGTCCCTCCGGTCACTCGCGGGCGCCGCAGCGTTTCGGCAGGCTGAGGGGCATGAGACTCGCCGACATCGTCATCCCCCGTACACCGGCCGCCCGTGGCGCGCTGGAGGTGGCCACCGCCTACTGCTCGCCCGCCCTGCTCAACCACTCCGTCCGCGCCTACCTGTGGGCGGCGGCCCACGGTGCGATGAACGGCGTCGCCTTCGACGACGAGCTGCTGTACGTCGCGTCGATGATGCACGACATCGGCCTGGTCAAGGAGTTCGACAGCCACACCGTGCCGTTCGAGGAGGCGGGCGGCCACGTCGCGTGGGTCTTCGCCGCCGGGGCGGGGTGGCCCGTGGAGCGCCGCGTCCGCGCGTCGGAGATCGTCGTACGCCACATGTGGGACGACGTGCACCCCGAGCAGGATCCCGAGGGCTACCTGCTCGAACTGTCCACCGGGCTCGACATCTCCGGGCGGCGGCCGGAGGACTTCCCGGCGGAGCTCCGCGCCGAGGTGCTGGAGCGCTACCCCCGGCTGGGGATCGGCCCGGAGTTCACCGCCTGCTTCGTCGATCAGGCCGCGCGCAAGCCGGACAGCCTGGCCGGGCGGTTCGTCCGTTCGGGGGTCGCCGGGCGCATCGCCGCCAACCCCCTGGACCGCTGAGGGCTCCTCGCGGGAGCCCTCGTCCTCTCGTCGGCGGTCAGGCTCCCGACGCGGGACCGGTGCTCTGGACGACCTCGAAGGACCACAGCTCGGCCCCGGTGGCGGCGGGCCCCTGCCCGTGACCGTGGCCGTGGCTCTGGCCCTGGGCTCCATGGCCGTGACCCTGGGGCGGGCCCTGGTCTCCCGGATCCTGCCCGTGCCCGTGCCCCTGGGCCGCGCTGTGGGCGTTGCCGTGCCCGTGGCCCTGGGCCGCCTCGGCGGCGGCCTGGGCGTGCCCCCGCTGGAAGGCCTGGCTCTCGGTCCAGCGCCTGAAGTCCTCCTCGGAGCGCCAGCGGGTGTAGACCAGGTACCGGTCGCCGCCGTCCACGGGGCGGAGCAGCTCGAACCACTCGAACCCGTCCGCGGACTCGACGATCCCCGCACGCCCGGAGAAGCGGCGTTCCAGCTCCTCGCGCATCTCCTCGGACACCGTCAGCACGTTTATCTTCACGACCGAAGGCACATCGTCTCCTCGAAGCGTTGGTTTCCCTGATCACTCTATGATCGGCGCTCCGTCACGCGGGTCAGGCGACGGTCCTCGGGCGACGCGGCGCGTCCGCCAGGTTCACCCGGGCGACCGCGGGCATGTGCCCGGTCTCCAGGGCCTGGCGCATGTGCGGGATGACCACCCCGCCCAGCTGCTCGCGGATCGCGCTCATCGGCGCGTCCTCGGCGACCACCATCCGCATCCGTACGGCCGGGTGCTCGCTCGTGCCGACGACGTCGGCGGTGGCGTTGATGATCGCGGGGTGCGTGCCCGCCTCGGCCGCCGCCGCGTTGGTGACGCTTCCCGTGTCGACCTCGGTGACCCCGGTGGGGCCGCCCTCCAGGCGCATGCCGCCCAGCTTCCCGCGACGTGCCTGGGCCAGCAGCCAGCGCAGGCCGAACAGCGCGAGCACGATGCCCGCCGCGGCGATCACCCACCACAGCCACGGGTTGTAGGTGGCGAACGGCTGGCGTACCGAGCCGTCCACGAGCGGGCCGCGCGCGGGCACCCGGGGGAACGCCCCCGCGCCGCGTGCGATCGTCAGGGCGCTGAGGACCATCAGCGCCAGTCCCACGATCAGCAACCCCAGCCGGTTGCCCCGGGCGGTCTTGTCGTCCATGGCGCTCACTTCTCTCGCAGATACACGCGGACGGGATACTTCCAGACGGGGGAGAGCGCGGTGATCCGCATGGTCACGGCCTCCCGTACGGCGTCGGCCAGCCCGCGGGTGTCCCGCATGCCGCTGTCGGCCGCGACGTGCACGGCCTTGCCCCGCAGCCGTACCCGGGCGTGCTCGATCCCCTGCACCTGCTCGGCGGCGTGGGCCAGCGACCGGGTGAAGCCCCGGCGCTGCATGCCGATGGCCAGGTCCTTGTCCCCGGTCCTCACCGGGATCAGGGTGGGCCGCCCCGGGATGATCGCGAGCAGTACCAGCAGCAGGCCGAGCAGCCCGACCAGGCCCGCGCCCGCCATCACCCGAGGGTCGTTCCACGGTGTCGACGTCGCCCAGGACAGGAGCCGGTCGTACGGCACCAGGCGGAGCGGGCGGCCCAGCAGCGCGGAGATGACCTCCAGCGCGAGGAGGAGGCCGACCAGGGTCATCAGGACGGCCGTGATGACCGAGGGGGTCACCCGGCGCGGGCGGAACGCCCTGATCGCCGCACGGTCCGCGGAGGCGTCCTTGGCCACCGTGCCGTATATCGGCGGCGCCGGTTCCGTCGCGCCGTACATCGGCGCGGTCTGCTCCACGTCGCCGTACGCCGGTGGTCCGGCGGGTTCCGTGGTGCCGTACGCCGGTGGTCCGGCCCCGTACGCCGGTGGTCCGGCCGGTTCCGGCGTCTCCGCACGGGGTGTGGTCGGCGTCTCACCGGTCGGTTCCGCTCCGGGAACCGGTTCCGCCGGGTCGGGTACCTTCCTGGCCATCATCGCTCCTCACGTAGCGGGACGATGTCCTCGGTGGGGTTGTCGGCGGGCTCGGCGGCCCGTTCCGGGTCCCCGGTGTCGCGCGCCGGGTCCTCCCCGGCCGGTACGGCGTCCCGGGTCCGCGAGGTGTCGCGGGCGGGGGTCACACCGGTGACCATGATGTCGATGTAGCCGACGTCCTTGCCGGTCAGGGCCATGACCCGCTCGGCGACGTGACGCCTGACCTCCTCGGCCACCTCGCGGATCGGGGCCGGGTACTCCACGGCCACGTCCAGCCGGAGCGTCGCGAGCTCACCGTCGAGGGTGGCGCGGGTACCGCCGCGAAAGGACAACGGCCCCCGCTCGCCGACCTCCCCCACCCGTGCCACCTCTCCGGCCGCGTGAGCCGCGATGCGCGACACCACCCGGTCGGATATCTCGGTCCTGCCGCGTCGCTCGGCCGGTACGCCCCGAGATGACGGCTGGGCGGGTACGGCGGGCAGTCCGGACCGCTCGCCTTCCGCGAGGCCGGAGTTCTCTCGCCGCGTGGAAGAGGGGTCCGGATCCGCGACCGTCCCCGAGGACGGGGAACGGTGCTCGACGGGGGTGTTCATCGCCGTCTCGCCGCCATCCGGGACAGGTCGATCTCTCCGGTCTCCGCGAAGCGGCCGATGAGGAATCCCACGGCGCCCAGTACGAGCACCAGCAGGAACGCGCCGAGGCCGCCGAAGGCCGCGGCGAAGCCCAGAAGGACACCGACGATCGTGCCGACTACGGACCACACTGGGAAATTGTTCATCTCAAACCTCCGATATGGACGTTTACCGGCCGGTCGCCCACCATCGGGGCGATCGCCGTTCGCACTTCGTCGGCGATCTCCGGTAGCGGGCGTCCCAGCCTGGCGACGACCGAGACCTCGACCTCGTTCTCGCGCAGCGCGATACCCGGCAGCCGCTCGCCGGGCAGGTAGGTCGCCACGGTCCCGAACGGCCCGCCCGACAGGTCCACGACGTCGGGACAGCGCAGCACGACATCGGCGATCCTGTGCGCGAGGCCGGCCGCCTCGCGGGTGGGGTCCTCCGGTTCGCGGGCGGCGACCGTCTCCCGGGGACCTCGGGGAGTCTCCGTCGTGCCCCCTGTCCCTCCTGTCCCCTCTGTCGCGCCTGTCCCGCGTGCGGGACCCGGCGCCGGGGTCGCGGCCGTCGCGGTCGTCGCCCCGCGGGCCGGGTCCTCCGGCTTGCGCGGGGTCCTCACCGTTTCCCGGGTCTCCCGGCTCGGACCCGCCTCCCGGCTCTGACCGGCCGGTTTGCGGGCGGGATCCTCCGGCCTGCGCGTCGGCGCGGCCTTCTGCCGGGGTACGGCCGGTCTGCGGGACGGATCCTCGGGTCTGTGCGCGGGTATGGCCGTCGCCGGTGTCGGGACGGCCGATCTGCGGGCGGGACCCTCCGGCCCGCGCGCGGTCGTCTCGCCGCCGGGCTCCCCGTGTCGCGTGGGTCCGGTTGTCTCGCCGCAGGGTTCCCCACGCCGTGCGGGTCCGGTCGTCTCGCCGCCGGGCTTCCCGTGTGGCGCGGGAGCGTTCGTCTCGCGACCGGGTTTCCCGCCTCCGGACGCGGGCGTCCCGCGGCCGGGATCCGCCGGCGCCGGAGGCGTGACGGTCTCGCGGCCCGGGTCCTCGCGCTCGCGGCCCGGTCCCTTCGCGCCGCCTGCCGGGCCTCTCACTGGACGCGGGGCTCCGGCTCGGACGACTCCTCCGGCCTGTCCTTGTCCTGGCCGGGCATGTGGACGTCGGAGACCTTGATGTTGACCTCGGTGACCTCAAGGCCGGTCATGCGCTCGACCGCCGTGATCACGTTGCGGCGTACGGCGGCGGCCAGGTCGGGGATGGCGATCCCGTACTCGACGACCACCTCCAGGTCGGCGGCGGCCTGCCGCTCGCCCACCTCGACCGATACGCCCTGGGTGGCGCTCTTGTCGGCGCCGACCATCCCGCGTACCGCGCCGAGAGCGCGCGCCGGGCCCGCGCCCATGTTGTACACACCAGGGATCTCCCTGGCCGCGAGGCCCGCGATCTTCGATACGACCCCGCTGTCGATGGTGGTGGTCCCCTTTGGGGTGACCAGGCCACTCTGGGATCCGGGACTGTCGGTGCGAGCCCGGGGCACCGTGGCCTCGTCGCCCTTGGGCCTGTTCACCGTGCTGGCTTCAGTCACGTCCGTTCCTTCCCCCGAAGGAAGACCCTCTGGTCCCCCGACGCTTCTGAGGCGGTCATACCCCCCATATACATACAAATCAGGACATAGCTTTTCTTGGGGCAAACATGGCGGTATTGATAAAATCGGACTTGTAGCTGTTTTTGGGATGTACGACGTTGGTTCCCGGATGGTGGGGCGGGGACGCGGGACGGTCCGGCGGGACCCGGAGCCCGACTAGCCTTGTCGTGTGCGTATAGCGAGGTTCTCCACAGGAGACGGTGTCGGGTTCGGGGTGGTCGAGGGCGGCCCAGGGGAGGAGTTCATCTCCGGGATCTCCGGTCATCCGTTCGGGCCGATCCAGTTCACCGGCGAGCGATACTCGCTCTCCCAGGTCAAACTGGTCGCGCCCATGCTGCCCAGCAAGGTCGTCGCGATCGGCAAGAACTACGCCGACCACGCCCGGGAGATGGGCGGCGAGGTCCCCGACGAGCCACTGGTCTTCCTCAAGCCGTCGACCTCGGTGATCGGCTCGGGTGAGGCCATCGCCTACCCGACGGCGCTCTCCCAGCGGGTCGACTACGAGGGGGAGCTGGCGGTGGTGATCGGCAGGCTCTGCCGCGAGGTGCCCCGTGAGCGGGCGCACGAGGTCATCTTCGGCTACACCTGCGCCAACGACGTCACCGCGCGGGACCTGCAGAAGAAGGACGTCCAGTTCACCCGGGCCAAGGGCTTCGACACCTTCTGCCCCCTCGGCCCGTGGATCCAGACCGAGCTCGACCCGAGCGACGTCGGCATCGTCACGTCGGTGAACGGCGAGGTCAAGCAGAGCTCGCGCACCTCCAAGCTCATGTACGACATCCCCGCGCTGATCGCCCACGTGAGCGCGGTCATGACCCTGATCCCCGGTGACGTCATCCTCACCGGGACCCCCGACGGGGTCGGCCCGCTCAAGGTCGGCGACGAGGTCAGCGTTTTCATCGAAGGAATCGGCACTCTCAGCAACCGGGTGGTCTCCCGTGATTAGGGTTCGCTTCGCCCCCTCGCCGACCGGCATGTTCCATGTCGGCGGCGCCCGCTCCGCGCTGTTCAACTGGGCCCTGGCCGAGCAGACCGGCGGGAGGTTCGTGCTGCGCGTCGAGGACACCGACGCCGCGCGCAACCGGCCGGAATGGACCGACGGCATCATCTCGGCGCTCGCCTGGATCGGTATCAACGAGGACAGCCCGGTCTTCGAGGGCCCCTACTTCCAGTCGTCGTACGAGAAGCAGCACCGCGAGGCCGTGGCCGGGCTCGTCGCCGAGGGCCGGGCCTACTACTGCGCGTGCACCCGCGACGAGGTGAAGGCGCGCACCGGCTCCGAGCACCAGGGCTACGACGGCTTCTGCCGCGACCGGGGCCTGACCGAGGGCGCGGTCCGCTTCCGCACCCCGGACGAGGGTGCCACCGTGGTCCAGGACCTCGTCCGCGGCACCGTCGAGTTCCCCAACAACGCGATGGAGGACTTCGTCATCGCGCGTGGCGACGGCTCCCCGCTGTTCGTGCTGGCCAACGTCGTCGACGACGTCGAGATGCGGGTCAGCCACGTGGTCCGGGCCGAGGAGCACCTGTCCAACACCCCCAAGCAGCAGCTGCTCTGGGAGGCCCTCGGCGTCACCCCGCCCACCTGGGCGCACGTGCCGGTGATCGTCAACGAGAAGCGCCAGAAGCTGTCCAAGCGCCGTGACAAGGTCGCCCTGGAGTCCTACCGCGAGGAGGGCTACCTGGCCGAGGCGATGGTCAACTACCTGATGCTGCTCGGCTGGGGTCCCGGCGACGACCGGGAGATCATGCCCTGGGCGGAGATGGTGCCGCTGTTCAAGCTGGAGGACGTCAACCCCTCGCCGGCGTTCTTCGACGAGAAGAAGCTCCGCGCGTTCAACGGCGAGTACATCCGGGCGCTGCCCCTGGAGGAGTTCGCCGCCCGCTGCGAGCCGTGGCTGGAGCCCGGCTGGGACCGCGCGACCTTCGCCAAGGTCGCCGAGCTCGCCCAGACCCGCATCGCGGTCCTGTCCGAGATCACGGCGAACGTCGACTTCCTCTTCCTGGACGAGCCCGTCTTCGACGAGGCGTCGTGGGACAAGGCCATGAAGAACTCCGCCGTGGAGATCCTCACCGGCTACCTCGCCCGCCTGGAGACGGTCGACATGGACTCGGAATCGCTGAAGACCGCGCTGGAGGAGGTCGGCACCGAGCAGGGCCTCAAGCTCGGCAAGGCCCAGGCCCCCGTGCGGGTGGCCGTCACCGGCCGGACCGTGGGCCTGCCGCTGTTCGAGTCGATCGAGGTCCTTGGCCGCGAGCGCTCCATCGAGCGCCTCCGCGCCGCCCTCGCGAGGCTCCAGGCCTGACCGGATCCTCGCGGGCCGGGAAGGCTCTCCGGGCTCGGCCGGGTCTCCGGACCGGGCCGCGAGGGCCCAGGGTTCCAGTCTGACGGCCCGCCCCCGGGTTGTGCCCGGGGGCGGGCCGTCGCCTTCTCCGTCGGCTCCCGACGGCCGTGAGAGGTGATCTCGGGACGGGGAGCCGGGAGGGCGCCCCCGTTCCGCTCACCGTCCGGCGAGGTTCACCGTCCGGCGAGGTTCACCACCCGGCGGGGTTCATCGTCCGGCGAGCTCGTCCCAGAAGGCGAGGTTGTGGGCCGAGGCGCGGTCGAAGGGCTTGACACCGCCTCTCCCCGGGGCCAGCTCCTGCACGTACGGCGTGTCGTCGGCGGGGTGTACGCGCTTCCAGACGGGCAGGCCCGGCCGGTTCGGGTCGCCGGAGGCGGCGAACCTCGACCAGTAGTCGATCATCGTGTCCCCGAGCCGCCGCTGCGCGGGGGTGAGCGGGGTGGACTCCCAGCCGACCCCGAACAGGAACGACAGCTCGGAGCCGTGCGCGGCCAGCGGCTTGACCTCGTGCCTCAGCGGGAAGAGCGCGGGCGCCGTACGGTCGGTGAACTCGTAGGAGTAGGTCGGCACGTGCCGGGCGAACCGCCGGTCGGTGTCGCGCGCCTGCCAGGCCCAGTCCAGGTCGCTCATGATGGCGGCCACCGCCTGGAGGGGCGGGCCGTCGTGGGCGTCCACCGGATACCGGGCCAGGATGCCGGGCCCCAAGGCACCGAACGTGGTGTTGACCTTGAGCTCGTAGTCCTCCGCCGTCAGCGGTTCCTCGAAGATCATCGACGTGAACATCGTGCCCTCGTCCCGGGTGATGCCGGTCAGCACCGGCACCCGGTGGAAGCGGCCCTCTTTGAGCACCTTCGCCGGATCCTCGGGCAGCACCGCGTTGCCGTACCCCGGCAGCGGGAGGACGGGTACGGCGAGCAGGTCGGCCACCGGCTTGCCCCGCAGGCAGGCGAGCGCGGTCCCCGGGTCGGCGCACCCCAGCAGGGAGGCCAGATACTGCCCGTAGCCCTCGTAGGAGGCCCTGGGCAGCCACAGGGGCACGTCCAGGACCGGCTTCAGCGGGGTGCCCTCGAAGCTCCCCGCCCCGCACGGGGTGCTCTGGGCGATCACCCGGTGGAACAGCCCGGCCGCCGAGGGGGAGGTGAGCTGCGCGCACACCGCGTGCGACCCCGCGGACTCGCCGGCCAGGGTGACGTTGCGCGGGTCGCCGCCGAAGGCCGCCGCGTTGCGCCGCACCCAGCGCAGGGCCGCCTGCTGGTCCTCGATCCCGAACGCCCCCGAGTCCTCGAACGCCGGATGCCCGAAGAACCCGAGCATTCCCAGCCGGTAGTTGACCGTCACCACCACGACGTCGCCCCGCACGGCCAGCCTGCCTGCGTCGTAGTCGCTGCCCGCCCCCTTCGTGAAGCTCCCGCCGTGCAGCCACACCACGACCGGCCTGAGGCGGTTCCCGCCGTCCCGCGTGGGAGTGGTCACGTTGAGATAGAGGCAGTCCTCCGCCGCGCTCGCCGGCAGCCCCCAGTCGTCGGTGTTCTGCGCGCACCGGCTGCCGGGCGCGGTGGCGTCGCGCACCCCCTGCCACGGGGCGACGGCCTGCGGCGACCGCCAGCGCAGCTCCCCGACCGGGGGCGCGGCGTACGGGATGCCCTGGAAGAGCCGGCGGTCACCGGCCTCCACGCCCCTCACCCACCCGGCGTCGGTACGGACCGTCGTGCCCCTGCCCGTCCCGGCCAGGGAGGTCGGCGAGGTCGGCGAGGTCACGGCTCCTCGCGTGTCGTGCTCCACCCGCCGGGCCGCGGCCGGGTCCGCGGCTCCGAGCACCAGGGCTCCCGCCAGACCGGCGACGAGGGCGGTACCGATCCTGTTCCAAGGTCGTCTCATGACCTTTACGATGCCCGCCGCGCGCGCCGCGCACATTGGCTCCGCGCGCATCGCCGGGGTGGGGGAAACCACACCCCGGCGATGCGCGAAGGGCCACGCGGGCAGGGGTTGTACGGCTATACCTGCAGGCCGCGGCGCTTCAGCAGGGGCTCGATGCGCGGGTCGCGCCCCCGGAAGTCGCGGAAGGCGTCCATCACGTCCCGCGAGCCGCCGACCGACAGCAGGGTGGAGCGGAAGTGGTCGCCGTTCCCGCGCCCGAGGCCGCCGTTCTCCTCGAACCAGTCGACGCTCTCGGCGTCGAGCACCTCACTCCAGATGTAGGAGTAGTAACCGGCGCTGTAGCCGCCCACCCCGCTGAAGAAGATGTGGGCGAAGTAGTTGGTCCGGTAGCGGGGCCGGACGAGGCCGAGGGTGATCCCGGCGCGCTCCAGGGCCGCGTTCTCGAACGCCTCGGCGTCCTCGACGGTCTTGCCCCGGGCCAGTTTGTGCCAGGACCAGTCGAGCAGAGCCGCCGCGAGATACTCGACGGTGGCGAAGCCCTGGTTGAACCTCTCGGCGGCCTTCATCTTCTCCAGGAGCTCCGCGGGCACGGACTCGCCGGTCTCGTGGTGCCTGGCGAAGTTGGCGAGGATCGACGGCCAGGTGGCCCACATCTCGTTGACCTGCGAGGGATACTCCACGAAGTCACGCGGCACCGCCGTGCCGGAGACCCGGGGGAAGCGCACGTCGGAGAACAGGCCGTGCAGGGCGTGGCCGAACTCGTGGAAGGCGGTGTTGACCTCGTCGAACGTGAGCAGCGTCGGCCCCTCGGCGGGCTTGGTGATGTTGAGGTTGTTCATCACCACGGGCCGCTCGTCGAACAGGTGCGACTGGTCGACCAGGTTGTTCATCCAGGCGCCGCCGCGCTTGGTGGGCCGGGCGTAGGGGTCGAACAGGAACAGGCCGAGCGGGGAGCCGTCGGCGTCGAACACCTCGAAGACCCGCACGTCCGGGTGGTATCCGGCCAGGTCGTCCCGCTCGGAGAAGGTGACCCCGTACAGCTCGCCCGCCGCGTGGAAGACACCGTCGCGCAGCACCCGGTCCAGTTCGAAGTACGGGCGCAGGTCGGCGCCGTCGAAGTCGTACCGGGCCTTGCGCACCCGCTCCGCGTAGAAGGACCAGTCCCACGGCTCGATGGGGAAACCGGCCTGCTCGCTCAGCGCCTCGGCCTCCCTGCGGGCGTTGGCCACCGCCGGGCCCACCAGCTTGCCGAGCATCTCCTCGACGGCCTCGGTGGTCTTGGCCGTCTGGTCGGCGACGGAGTAGGCGGCGTGGCTGGGATAGCCGAGCAGCGCCGCCCGCTCGGCGCGGAGCGTCGCCATCCTGGCCGCCAGCTCGAAGTTCTCCGGGGCCCGGCCCGTGGACAGCTCGTACAGCCTCCTGCGGGTCTCCCTGTTGGTCAGCTCCGCGAGGGCGGGCTGGTTGGTGTGGTTGAACAGCGTCAGGACGTACGAGCCGTCCTTCTCGATCGCCTTGATCGTGCTCTCGGAGAGGCCGTCCAGCAGGGCGGCGTCCTCGACGACCAGCGCGGAGTCCGTGGAGGCCGTCAGCAGGTTCTGGGAGAAGGTCGTGGAGAGCCTGGTCAGCTCCTCGTTGAGCTCCCTGAGACGCTCCTGGTCGGCCTCGGACAGGTCGGCCCCGGCCCTGACGAAGTCGACGCGGTACTTCTCCAGCAGCCACGCCTCCTCGGCGTCGTCGGTGGTCACCTGCTTGATCCGGGCGTACAGGGGGCGGTTCAGGCGGATGGAGTCGGCATGCTGGCTCAGCCTGGGGGAGACCTGGGTCTCGATCTCCCGGATGCCGTCGGTCGCGTCGGAGGCGGAGATGCTGAAGAAAACGGTGACGGTCCGATGGAGGATCCGTCCCGAGCGTTCCAGCGCCTCGATCGTGTTGGCGAACGTCGGGGGCGCCGGATTCTCGGTGATCTCCCGCACCTCACGCAGCTGGTCGGCCATGCCGCGCTCCAGGGCGGGAAGGTAGTGCTCCTCCCTGACCTGGGCGAACGGCGGCAGGCCGTAGGGAAGCTCGCTGGGGGTGAAGAACGGGTTGTCGGTCAAGGCGGAAACTCCTCACATGCGGTTGGATCTCTCCGGCAGCGTTACACAGTTGACCTTCGTGGCGGCAGCCCGGTGATACCGCGATTCGGCCCACGGCAATCGTTTTGGTCTTGACCCCCAACCTGGGCTATTCTTTCGGAGTCGCCAGCGAGTCCCGCAAGGGGGTCCAGCGCGGTGGGGTATGGTGTAATTGGCAACACGGCTGATTCTGGTTCAGTTGTTCTAGGTTCGAGTCCTGGTACCCCAGCTGCATCTTCCCTGGAAGATGCCGCAGATTCGGTCCCCTCCGAATCTGATGACAGTGTGTAGGGTCCCGTCGTCTAGTGGCCCAGGACGCCGCCCTCTCAAGGCGGTAGCGCCGGTTCGAATCCGGTCGGGACTACCACTGTCTCTCGCAAGGCTCCGTCGTCTAGTGGCCTAGGACGCCGCCCTCTCAAGGCGGTAGCGCCGGTTCGAATCCGGTCGGGGCTACATCGCGGACCCCGGAAGCAACGGCTTCCGGGGTTTTTGCTTTTCCGGATTTACTCGAAATTCCCGCGCTCCCCTTCGCGTTTTCGCGCTTCCCCCGCGAGCGGACGCCGGTGACCGTCCGGTGCCGCTCATCCAATACCGTGCAGGGTACGTAATCCGTACTCAGGCGTCCCCGGTCCCGCTCCCGGATGGCTTCGACGCTGACCCCGACCCCGGATGGCCCCGGCCCCTGCCGATCCCGTCTCCGGTCCCGGAGCCGGGTGACAGGCTCCGGGACCGGGGGGCTAGTTCTGTCCCGAGCGGGCCTTGAACAGGGCCCGCTTGGCGGCCTTGCCCACCTGCTTGTCCGGGTGGGCCTTGCCGATCGCCTCCAGCAGCTCCTCGAGGTGCGGGTGCGGCACCTTCCAGATCACTTCGAGCAGGCTGACCAGATTCGGCACGTTGCCGATGTCGTCGAGACTGCTGACGAACTCCGGGCGGCCGAGACCGGCGGAGATGGTCAGCATGTCGAGGATGAGCCAGTGGGTGTCGGCCTGGGTGGGCGTGGGAGCGTCCTCGACGCCCAGCTGGGCCAGGTGGGTGGCCGCGTACGGGCGCAGGGACGGCTCGTCGAGGGCCTCCCGCCACGCGGGCACGGCCACGTCGCCGAGCGAACCGACCATGCTGGCCGCCTGGACCCGGATCAGCGCGTCCGCGTCGTCCTCGGCCGCGGCCTCCAGCAGGTCCTTGGCGGCCTGCTCGGGGGCGCGCAGCTCCATCCAGGCCGCGAACTCGGCGTCCGCCTCCTCCTCGGGAAGCTCGGCGCCGAAGGAGAGCAGGTCGTGGGCCGTCATCGCGTCGATGGCGGGCCGGGCGTCCAGCTCGATGTCGGCGTCGTCCACGAGGTGGACCACGCCCTCCATGCCGAGCGGCGTGAGCCGCACCTGGTCGTGCTCGACCTCGACCATGCCGTATCCGGTCAGCCAGTCGAGCACGGGGTTGAGCGGGTCGCCGTACTGCGCGGTGGCGGCGGTCCAGGCCTCGGTGCCCAGGTCGTCGTACTCGGCGGCGGCCTCGGCCAGCTCGACGCGGAGGTCGGCCAGCGGCTTCGAGCCCGTCGCCAGCAGCACCCGGACCAGCAGCGCCCTGGTCAGCCCGGACAGGGCGATCGTGGCCTCCTCGTCCTCCAGCTCGGGGTCGCCGTAGTCGATGGAGTGCAGGCCCGCCATCCACGCGTCGAGGGCGTCGTCGTCCTCCTCGAAGGGCCACTCCGCGGTGTCGGCGTCGACGCTGACGGTGTCCTCCCCCTCGGGCTGGAGGAAGTCGAGGTCGATCGCGAGGTTCCAGATGTTCCAGAGGGCGGGGACGGAGTCGGCCAGCGACGCGCCGTCCTTCTCGGGGACCGGGAGTTTCAGGACCGCCAGGGCCTCGGCGATCTCGGTGTCGTCGAGCAGGCTCGTCTCGCCCACCCGGCGCTCGGAGCCGACCCAGACCGCGAGGTCGCGGGCCTTGGCGATCAGGGTCGTCCCGCGGGTGGCCTCGGCCAGCTCGCTGTCCGGACGGAGCCTGATCGTCGGCAGCTCGGAGAGCTCGTCGGCGAACGGCTCGAAGTCGCCGAGCCCCTCGGACTCCTCCTCGTCGTACTCCTCGTCCTCGTCCTCCTCGACGACGAGATCCTCCATGGCGTCGACGAAGTCGTCTTCGAGGCGGTCGAGCTCGGCGAGCAGGTCGCCCAGCGAGGCGGAGCCCTTGGCCAGGCGGTCGGACTCCGACAGG
This sequence comes from Streptosporangium oxazolinicum, assembly GCF_039537505.1. Taxonomy (NCBI): domain Bacteria; kingdom Bacillati; phylum Actinomycetota; class Actinomycetes; order Streptosporangiales; family Streptosporangiaceae; genus Streptosporangium; species Streptosporangium oxazolinicum. The sequence continues at coordinate 590,614 of NZ_BAABAQ010000003.1, read as the reverse complement.
AAGGTCAGGTAGGCGCGGATCGCGGGCACCATGCCGTCGGCGGCGGCGTCGGGGTCCTCGACGACCTGCGGCATCCGATCGAGGAGCACCGTGCGGAGGTCGGACTGCTTCCAGCGGCCGACGTCGTCGGAGGCGATCAGGCGGTGCCACAGCGCGACAGAGCCGACCAGATTGGAATCGCTGCCGGGCGCGTTCTCACGCGCCCAGAGGATGAAGTTTTGGAGCAGGGGACGCAGTTCAGCCGCGGCTGCCTCGATGCGATCTGTCACCTTCCCAGCCTAGGGGGCCGCAGGGGTGCTCGCCTCCTCATATCGCCCACCGGTCGGACGGTGTCAGCCGTCGCCGCCCCCTCCGATCCGGCGATCCGCCCTCCGGGGGCGGACGCGGCCCCCGGCGGACCATCAGCAGGCCATCAGCAGGCCCCGGCAGGCCCCCCGCAGGCTCTCAGTTGGCGCGGCGCATCGACTCGGTGATCCGCTCGGCGGCGGTGACCACGGGGGCGGCGTGGAGGCGGCCGGGGGTGCGGGTCAGGCGCTCGATCGGGCCGGAGACCGACACCGCGGCGACGACCTTGCCGCCCGCGCCCCTGATCGGCGCCGAGACGCTGGCCACGCCCTGCTCGCGCTCGCCGACGCTGTGCGCCCAGCCCCTGCGCCGTACGCTCGCCAGGGTGGCCGCGGTGAACTTGGCCCCGCGCAGGCCCCGGTGCAGGCGGTCGGGCTCCTCCCAGGCGAGCAGGATCTGCGCCGCCGAACCGGCGAGCATCGGCAGCGCCGAGCCGACCGGCACGGTGTCGCGCAGCCCGCTGGCGCGCTCGGCGGCGGCCACGCAGACCCGCTCGTCACCCTGGCGACGGTAAAGCTGCGCGCTCTCCCCGGTCAGGTCCCTGAGCTGGGTGAGAACCGGAGAGGCGACGGCGAGCAGACGGTCCTCGCCCGCGGCCGTGGACAACTCGGACAGGCGCGGGCCCAGCACGAATCGGCCCTGTGTGTCACGGGAGACGATGCGGTGGTGCTCCAGCGCGACGGCCAGCCGGTGGGCGGTGGGCCGTGCCAGGCCGGTGGCCTGAACGAGCTGTGCGAGGGACGCCGGGCCTGCTTCGAGGGCATTGAGCACGAGGACGGCCTTGTCGAGTACGCCGACTCCGCTAGAGTTGTCCATACACCGATACTGCCGTCTCGACATATGAGAAAGCAAGTGGGAGTGGGACAGCCGATCGCAAGGAGGCGACATGGGCCGCACGCTCGCGGAGAAGGTATGGGAGCAGCACGTCGTGCGACGTGCCGAGGGAGAACCCGACCTGCTCTACATCGACCTGCACCTCATTCACGAGGTCACGAGCCCGCAGGCGTTCGACGGCCTGCGCCTGGCCGGCCGCCCCATCCGGCGGCCCGACCTCACCGTCGCCACCGAGGACCACAACGTCCCGACCGTACGCGGTCCCATCAGCGACCCGGTGTCGCGGGTGCAGGTCGAGACGCTGCGCAAGAACTGCGCGGAGTTCGGCGTCCGGCTGTATCCAATGGGTGACGCGGGTCAGGGTGTGGTCCACATCATCGGCCCGCAGTTCGGCCTCACCCAGCCCGGCATGACGATCGTGTGTGGTGATTCTCACACCTCCACCCACGGTGCCTTCGGCGGCATCGCGTTCGGCATCGGCACCTCCGAGGTCGAGCACGTGCTGGCCACCCAGACGCTGCCCGCCTACCGGCCGAAGACGATGGCCATCGAGGTCTCCGGCGAGCTGCCGCCCGGCGTCACGGCCAAGGACCTGATCCTGGCGATCATCGCCAAGATCGGCACCGGCGGCGGCCAGGGCTACATCGTCGAGTACCGAGGCGAGGCCGTCCGCAAGCTCTCCATGGAGGGCCGGATGACCATCTGCAACATGTCCATCGAGGCGGGCGCCCGCGCGGGCCTGATCGCTCCGGACGAGACCACCTTCGAGTACCTCAAGGGCCGTCCGCACGCGCCGTCCGGCGCCGACTGGGACGCCGCGGTCGCGTACTGGAAGTCGCTGGTGACCGACGAGGACGCCGTCTTCGACACCGTCGTGGAGATCGACGCCGCGACGCTGACCCCGTTCGTCACCTGGGGCACCAACCCCGGCCAGGGCGCCCCGCTGGGGACGTCCGTGCCGCGCCCCGAGGACACCGACGACCCGGCCGCCGCCGCCCGCGCCCTGGAGTACATGGGACTGACCGCGGGCACCCCGCTCCGCGAGGTCCAGGTCGACACGGTCTTCGTGGGCTCCTGCACCAACGGGCGCCTGGAGGACCTGCGTGCCGTGGCCGACGTGCTGCGCGGGCGCCGGGTCGTCACGCGCACGCTGATCGTGCCCGGCTCGATGCTGGTCAAGCTCCAGGCCGAGCAGGAGGGGCTGCACGAGGTCTTCAAGGAGGCGGGCGCCGAATGGCGTGAGGCCGGTTGTTCCATGTGCCTGGGCATGAACCCCGACACCCTCACCCCCGGCGAGCGCAGCGCCTCGACCTCCAACCGCAACTTCGAGGGACGTCAGGGCAAGGGCGGCCGTACGCACCTCGTGTCCCCGCAGGTCGCCGCCGCGACCGCCGTCACCGGCAAACTCACCGCGCCCGCCGACCTGTAAGGAGTCCTCGCGATGGAAGCGTTCGTCACCCACACCGGCCGGGCCGTGCCGCTGCGCCGCAGCAACGTCGACACCGACCAGATCATCCCCGCCGTCTGGCTCAAGCAGGTCAGCCGGACCGGTTTCGAGAAGGGCCTGTTCTCCGCCTGGCGCGAGGACCCCGCCTTCGTCCTGAACGACCCCGCCCACGAGGGCGCCACGATCCTGCTCGCCGGACCCGACTTCGGCACCGGCTCCTCCCGCGAGCACGCGGTCTGGGCCCTGCAGCAGTACGGGTTCCGCGTCGTGATCGCGGCCCGCTTCGGGGATATCTTCCGTAATAACTCCACCAAGATGGGCCTGCTCCCGGTCGTCCTGCCGGGCGAGGTCGTCGAGGCCCTGCAGACCGCGGTGGAGGCGGACCCCACCCTGGAGATCACCGTCGACCTGGGAGAACGCCAGGTTCGCTGGGGCGGCGAGGTCGTCGCCTTCGAGATCGACGACTACACGCGCTGGCGGCTCACGGAGGGCCTGGACGACATCGGGCTGACCCTGCGCAACGCCGATGCCATAGGGGCATACGAGAATGGTCGGCAGCCATGGCTGCCGACGACCGTCTGACGAGTTCAGAAGACGAGCTGGCGTGGCGGTTGCGCGAGGCGCACCGCCGCGTCCGGTCCCTGCCCGTCCCCGCCGAGGAGAGAAAACGTCTCGCCCGGCGTCTTCTGGCCATCTGCGATATGGCCAAACGCGACCTCGAACACGCCGCCGGGCGTCTTGATTTGTTCCTTCTCAGCATTGATGTCGTGGTTTCAGATACGCCAAGCACTGGAAACATTGCGGAAGGTGATTGAGTCATACGGCTCCGTCCCCTAATTTCAAGCGGGCAAGGGGTTTCTCATCGTGATCGTTGATGAGAGATCTGTGATGAGACCCCTCGCCGTGACAAATCGGGTGAGACGGGTTTTCTGCCTCGTGACCCACTCCCGGACATCGGTAAGCAGGGGGAGCAACCTTATGAACAAAAAGGAACTCGTCGACGCCATCGCGGATCGGGTGGGCGACAAGAAGACGGCCACCGAGGCCGTGAACGCGGTGCTCGACGCCATCCAGACCGCCGTCGCGAACGGCGACAAGGTCTCGATCACGGGGTTCGGCGCTTTCGAGATGGTGCACAAGCCGGCCCGCACCGCCCGCAACCCCTCGACGGGTGCCGAGATCCGCGTCGCCGAGAGCTGGGGGCCGAAGTTCCGGCCGGGCTCCGACTTCAAGGACCTCGTCAACACCGGCGGCAAGAAGGCGTCGAAGAAGAGGTAGGCGTCGGGCACAGGCGCCCGGCCTCCCGCGACGGGAGTCCGGGCGCCCGGCTTTTCCGCCGGGCCCGGTGCGGGGCTCGCCTGAGATTTGTCCCGAGGTCTGTCCGGGGGCGTCCACCGGACGCCGGGGCGGCTATCCGGGCAGGGGGAAGGTCGAGAGGGTCACGTAGGTGACGTCGTCGCCGTCCATCACGATGTTGACCCGCTGGCCGGATCTGAGCAGTCGCAGCGGCCCCGCGTCGAACGCCGCCGTGCCGAACGGGATCTGGGTCCCGTCGTCCAGGAACACCGACCCCGACCGGGTCGCCGGGTCGAAGTCCCGCACCGTCGCCTGCATCCGCCCAGCCTAACCCCCGCCCGCGGACCCGCCCCGCCCGAACCGCTTCCCTCCGAACCCGCGCGTCCGTTCGTCCGGCCGTTCCCGCTTCACCCGCCGATCGGGCCGGACGCCCGCCCGCCGTCCCGGTTCGACGCCGAGATCCTCTCCGCCATCGCCAGCGTGCGGGGGCCGACGCCGAGGGCGAGCGCCAGGCGCAGGTCGTCCGGGGTGTCCACGTCGTGGCGGACCGACTCCACCCCCTCCACGAAGAGCTCCTTGGCGCCGCGCCGCAGGTGCCGTTCCCGCGACTCGCCGCCGAACCCCGGTGTGAAGGGCACCCCCGGCCGTACGCCGTAGAAGGTCGTGCCGATCTCGGCGGCGTCGGGCAGGAACACCTGGTCGAACTCCGCGGCGGCGGTCAGCACGCGGGACAGCTCCGCCGGGCGCAGGGCCGGGAGGTCGGCCTGCAGGGCGCCGACGGCGTCATCGGGCGCCAGCCGCACCGCCTCCAGGGCGCCGTGCCGCAGGGCGGCGTTCAGCCCCGCCTCCGGGTCGCCGACGACGTGCGCGCCGATCTCGCCGAGCGCCTCCGCGGCCACCGGGTCGCCCGTCACCACGACCAGCCGCGCGACGAGAGCGCAGCTCAGCGCGGCCTCGACGGTGTCGCAGGCGATCGCCACGGCCAGCGCGGCCCGGTGCGGGCCCGCCGCGGCCGACAGGCGGGTCTTGGCGGCGACCAGTGTCTTGACCGGGACGACGAGGGTCCAGCCGGAGTTTTCCGAAGCAGACATAGCCTTAAGCATCCCGCCTCGACATTCCCCGGAGCCAACCGGGAGACTTGGGGCGCATCCCGCTCAGATGGAGGAGCCCATGAGACGCCCCGGATGGCCTTCGCGATTCTGGGTCGCCTTCGCCGTTGTGATCGTCAAGCCGATCTCCTGGCTCCTGGTCAAGAAGGACTGGCGCCGCAGCGACCGCCTCCCCAGGACGGGCGGGATCATCATGGTGACCAACCACCTGTCGTGGCTGGATCCCATCCTCGTCGCGCACTTCCTCTACAACCACGGCCGCTGGCCGACGATCCTCGCCAAGTCGGGCCTGTTCTCGGTGCCGCTGGTCGGCCCCCTGGTGAGGGCGCTGCAGGCCATCCCGGTCTACCGGGGGAGCGCCGACGCGGTGCGCTCGCTGGAGGAGTCGCGGCGGCGGCTCGCCGCCGGGGCGTGCGTGATGTTCTACCCGGAGGGCACCTGCACCCGTGACCCGGACTTCTGGCCGATGGAGGGCAAGACCGGCGCGGCCAGGCTCGCGCTGGCCACCGGCGCGACGGTGATCCCCGTCGCCCACTGGGGAGCCCAGGAGATCCTGCCGTACGGCGCCAAGAGGCCCCGCCTGCTGCCGCGCAAGACCTTCCACGTGCAGACGGGGCCGCCGGTCGACCTGTCGAAGTACGCGCTGCGCGACGGGGAGCCGCTCTCCGCCGACGTGCTGCGCGAGGCGACCGCCGACATCATGGCGGCGATCACGGCTCAGCTGGCCGAGATCCGCGGGGAGAAGGCACCCGAGACGCCGTTCAAGCGACCGTCCGACAACTGACTTCGGCGTACGGTGTTGACATCCTCCCCTCCCCGAAGGGAGGGGGTTCCCACGGTCGCCCGTGAGAGTTCCTGATTCACCACCGGTCGCCCGCCAGGAGAAATCCCTTGAGGTCCTACCCCAGCTCCACAGGCGTCTCACCGCTCCGCCATCCCGGCGGCCAGGACGCCGCCGGTCATCCCCGCGGTGACCTGGTGACCGCCGTCGCCGAACCGTACGGCGCCGTGCCGCGCCCTCTCCCTCGCCCCGAGGCGGGGGTTTCCACGCCCGAGGAGAACCGATGACCAAGGCGGCTGTATTCGGCACGGGCTCGTGGGGGACGACCTTCGGCATGATCCTCGCCGGGGCGGGCACCCGGACGACGCTGTGGGGCCGCAGGCCGGAGGTCGTCGAGGCGATCGACCGGCGGCACGAGAACCCCGACTACCTGCCGGGCGCGGTGCTGCCCGAGACGCTGCGCGCCACCACCGACCCCGCCGAGGCCCTCGACGGCGCCGACTTCGTGGTGCTCGCGGTGCCCTCCCAGAGCCTGAGGGAGAACCTGACCCGCTGGAGGCCGCACCTGCCGCCCGACGCGGTGCTGGTCAGCCTGATGAAGGGCATCGAGCTGGGCACCACCAAGCGGATGAGCGAGGTGATCTGCGAGGTCGCCGAGGTGCCTCAGGAGCGGGTCGCGGTGGTGTCGGGCCCCAACCTGGCCGGTGAGATCGTCCGGGGCCAGCCGGCCGCCACCGTGGTCGCCTGCACCGACGAGCGGGCGATGGAGCGCCTCCAGGCGGCCTGCTACCTGCCACCCTGGTTCCGCCCGTACACCAACCCCGACGTCATCGGGGTCGAGCTCGGCGGGGCCGTCAAGAACGTGATCGCCCTCGCGGTCGGCATCTCGGCGGGGATGGGGCTCGGCGACAACGTCGGGGCGATGCTGATGACGCGCGGGCTGGCCGAGATCTCCCGGCTGGGTACGGTGCTCGGCGCGGACCCGCACACCTTCGCGGGCCTCGCGGGCATGGGCGATCTGGTGGCGAGCTGTACATCCCCACTGGCACGGAACCGTACTTTCGGTGAGAATCTTGGGCGGGGCATGACGCTGGCCGAGGTCATCGCCACCACGAAACAGACCGTCGAGGGGGTCAAGTCCTGCGAGTCGGTGCTGGAACTGGCCAGAAAACACGACGTGGAGATGCCGATCACCGAGGTGGTGGTCGCCGTCGTCCACGACGCGATGCCCCCCAGCGAGGCCGGGGTGCTCCTGATGTCGCGGACTCCCAAGCCGGAACGATACGGCCTGTGAACGGACGGCGTGGTCGATGAACAGACGGATGCGCAGACGCAAGGGCGAGAACACCCGGTCGGTGCACCTGCCCGCTCCCGAGACGCCCCGGCAGACCCCCCTCGGCCTTCCCGTGTGGCGCAACTCCGCGTGGGGCTTCGGCGACTCCGCCGGGTACGCCGAGGTGTTCGACGAGAAGGGGCCCGGTTACGCGTACGGCCGGATCGACAATCCCACCACCGCCGCCTTCGCCTCGGCGGTGGCCTCCCTGGAGGGCGCCGCGGCGCCCGAGGACGTGGCGGGGCAGGCGTTCGCCTCGGGGATGGCCGCCGTCAACGCGGTCCTGATGACGTTCCTGCGCGCGGGCGCGCACATCGTGGCCCCTGTCCCGCTGTACGACGGGACCCACTCGCTGATCACGAACGTGCTGGCCAGGTTCGGGGTTAGTGCGGACTTCGTCGGCTACGGCGAGCTCGCCAGGGTACGGGCGGCGATCAAGCCCAACACGAAGATCATCTATGCGGAGACGCTGTCCAACCCCACCATGGCCGTCTCCGACATCCGGGGCCTCTACCGGATCGCCCGCGCCGCGGGGGCGCTGCTGGTGGTCGACTCCACCTTCGCCACCCCGATCGTGTGCCGTCCCCTCGAACACGGCGCCGACCTGGTGATCCACTCCGCGACCACGTATCTCGGCGGCCACGACGACTGCGCCGGAGGCGTGGCGGTGGGCCGCCCCGACCTGATCGCCCAGCTGCGCGAGTTCCGGATCGACACCGGCGGCACCCTCTCCCCCGACGACGCGTTCCTGCTCCGCCGGGGGCTGGAGACCCTGCCGCTGCGGGTCCGCCGGATGTGCTCCACCGCGATGGTCTTCGCCGCCGCCGTGGCCAAGCACCCCGCCGTACGCCATGTCGACTACCCGGGGCTGCCCGGACACCCCGGCCACCAGCTCGCCAGGCACCTGTTCGACTCCGGCCCCGAGGGCACCAGGTACGGCGCCTGCGTGACGGTCACCCCGCGCGGCGGCTACGGCGCGGGAGTGGCCCTCGCCGACGCCCTCAAGCTCGTCTCGATCGCCACCTCCGCCGGAGGAACCCGTACCAAGGCCGCGCACGTGGCCTCGGCCACCCAGCGGCGGCTCGGTGAGGAGCCGGGGGTCGACGCGGCGGCGGTCAGGTTCTCCATCGGGCTGGAGGACGCCGAGGATCTCATCATGGACGTGACCAAGGCGCTCGACTCACTACCCGCATCGGGTAGGTAGGCGCGTCTAACAGCCGGATTGCCCCCTAACAGGGGGTACATTCGGTCATCATGAGTGAGCAGCACGAACCTCTACCGAGGGTCGCCGTCGTCTTCGGCGGTCGCAATTCCGAGCACGCCGTCTCCATTCTCGGGGCGGGAAGCGTGCTGGGGGCCATCGACAGATCCAAGTACGAGGTGGTCCCCATCGGGATCGCCCAGGACGGCCGGTGGGTGCTCGCCTCGGGGGAGCAGCGCTACGAGATCGAGAGCGGTGAGTTGCCCGCCGTCGACGCGGCGAGCGCGACACTGGCCCTGGCGTCCGGCGGCGGCTCGCTGGTGGCGTACGACCCCGGCAGCATCCCCGTCGAGCTCGGCCGGGTCGACGTCGTCTTCCCCGTGATGCACGGCCCCTTCGCCGAGGACGGCACGATCCAGGGTCTGCTGGAGATGGCCGGGGTCCGCTACGTCGGCTCCGGGGTGCTGGCCAGCTCGGTGGGCATGGACAAGGCGTACATGAAGCTGGTCCTCGCCGCGGCCGGCCTGCCCGTCGGCCCGTACGTCGCGATCCGCGACCGCGACTGGCGGACCGACCGCGGCCGGGTCCTCAAGGAGGTCCAGGAGCTCGGCTGGCCGGTGTTCGTCAAGCCCGCGCGCGCCGGGTCCAGCCAGGGCATCTCCAAGGCCGCCAACCTGGAGGAGCTGGAGCGGGCCATCGAGTTCGCCCGCGAGCACGACCCCAAGGTGCTGGTCGAGGCCGCCGTCACGGGCCGCGAGATCGAGTGCGCGGTGCTGGAGTCGCCGGGCGACGAGGCGCCCAGGGCGAGCCTGCCCGGCGAGGTGCTGGTCCACGGCGACCACGAGTTCTTCGACTTCGAGGCCAAGTACATCGGGGATGACATGTCCCTGTCCGTGCCCGCGGACATCCCCCGGGAGACGGCGGAGGAGCTGCGGGCGATGGCCGTCCGCGCCTTCGAGGCGCTGGGCTGCGAGGGCCTGTCGCGGGTCGACTTCTTCTACACCCCCGACGGGCGGCTGATCGTCAACGAGATCAACACCATGCCGGGCTTCACCGCGATGTCGGTCGCGCCGCAGCTGTGGGCCGCCACCGGAGTGCCCTACGCGGAGCTGGTCGACCGGCTGATCCAGCTCGCGCTCGGACGCTCACCCGGTCTGCGGTAGGGCGCTCTTGATGGGGGCCGCGAGGTCGACCAGCACGTTCTGCGGGGTGTGCTCCCGCGCGATCGTCACCTCGACGTAGGACTCCCTGCCGATCGCGGTGAACAGCGTCGGCCTGGCCGGGTCGGCGTACCACGCCACCCCGTCGATCTCGGGCACCTGGTCGGTCGGTGACATCGTCACCGGCCGAGGCACCCCGCAGCGCAGGGCGATGCGCGCCTCCCCCCACACGGCGACGTAGGGGGAGGCGGGGGTGGACTCCGTCCGGTCCGCGCCGTCGAGTTTCCGCGGGAGCCGCTCGGCGAGTGCCCGGCACGCGGCGGCGGCCGGCCCCTCGGGGGCCGGTGGCTCGACCCGGACGGCGCCGCCGCAGCCCACCAGGATCAGCAGGGCGAAGGCGCACCCCGCCCGGCGGGCGAACCGCAGTGGCATGTCACGTTCCAGACGGTCGAAGGTGGGGCCGGGCACCGGCTCGGGTCCCGGACCTAAATTACGGCCCCAGACTACGGACTCAGATGTGCACGATGGGACACGTCAGCGTGCGCGTGATCCCCTCCACACCCTGGATCTGCGCCACCACGAGCTTCCCCAGCTCGTCGACGTTGCGGGCCTCGGCGCGCACGATCACGTCGTACGGCCCGGTGACGTCCTCGGCCTGCGTGACACCGAGGATGCCCGAGATCTCAGACGCCACGTTCGCGGCCTTGCCGACCTCGGTCTGGATAAGGATGTAGGCCTGCACCATAACGACCTCCCGGGCGATTGGATCAGTGCCGAAGGGCCACCGTACCCTGTGATGAACGGGAGGTGTGTCATCACAGTCGGAGATCTCGGCGAATTCGGGGTTGTTGCACGTATTGCCGGACGTTTGCCACAAGGTGGGACCGTGTTGCTCGGCCCCGGGGACGACGCCGCGGTGGTGAGCGCTCCCGACGAGCGGGTCGTCGTGACGACTGACCTGTTGATTGAGGGTAGGCACTTTCGCCGCGATTGGTCCAGTGGTTACGACATCGGCCGCAAGGCCGCGGCGCAGAACCTCTCCGACGTCATGGCGATGGGGGCCGATCCCACCGGTCTCGTGGTCGGCCTAGGATTGCCCGCCGACGCCGCCACCGGCTGGCTGGACGAGCTCACCGACGGCTTCCGCGACGAGTGTGATCTCGTCGGCGCCAGCGTGGTGGGCGGCGACATCACCCGCTGCGACCTCGTCGTGGTCGCCGTCACCGCCCTCGGCGACCTGGGCGGCCGGGCGCCGGTCACCCGGTCGGGGGCCCGTCCCGGCGACGTGGTCGCCTTCGCGGGCCGCCTCGGGCACGCCGCCGCCGGGCTCGCGCTGCTCCGCGCGGGCCTGACCGGGCCGGTGGAACTGATCGACGCCCACCGCCGTCCGCGCCCCCCCTACGCGCGCGGCCCGGAGGCCGCCGCGCTCGGCGCGACCGCCATGCTCGACGTGAGTGACGGCCTGCTCCAGGATCTCGGCCACGTGGCGGAGGCGGCCGGGGTCGCCCTCGTCCTCGACCCGGAGGCGTTCACCGTCCCGCCGGTGATGCGGGAGGCCGCCCGGCCGCTCGGCGTCGATCCGCTGGAGTGGGTTCTCTCCGGCGGCGACGACCACGCGCTCGCCGCGACCTTCCCGGCCCACGTACGGCTCCCGGAGGGCTGGAACGTGGTGGGCCACGTCATCGAGGGCGAAGGCGTGCAGGTCAAGGGCCTTTTGCTCGACCGTGGAGGCTGGGACCACTTCCGGGAGTGATGCTTACCACTTCCTGCGACATCTGTGAAAATTGCGACAAACGGTTATCTAACTGGTATGAAGATGGGCGGTCGAGATTCCCTTCGAGAAAGGGGCCATATGGGCCGCCACGGGGCAAACGGGGAAGAGGCTTCCTCGAACCGGGGGAAACGCGGGCCGGAGTCCGCTCCGGGACCAGGTCGGGAGGACGAGCCGATCGGGCGCCGGCTCCGTCCCGAGGAGTCGGTGGTCACCGAGACCCGGACGGGTTTCCTGGGGTCGGGATGGACTTCGGAGTCCGAGCTCTCCGACAGGTCTGAGACGTCCACCACGTCTACCACGTTCGACCCGTGGCCCGAGGACGAGGAGAGGTCCGGCGGGCGCGTCAGGAAGACGTTGCTGGTCATCGCCGCGGTGGCCGTGGTGCTCGGCGGGACCGTGATCGGCGTCCGGGCCCTGGCGGGCTCCGAGAGCCCGGCCGACTGCCCGCCCGCCGGTTGCGTCGCGGCGGCGTCGAACCAGCCGGTGCCCGAGGCCGACGTAACCGAACTCGCTGAGGAACCCGCTGAGGAGCCGGTGCCGGAGGACGAGCCCTCGGGGGCGGGAGACGAGACGCCGGAGCCGGATGACGAGAGGGCGAGGCCCACACCCGCCCCCGACCGCGCCTCCACCCGAGGGGGAGGCGGGGTCACCTCCACCCCCCGGCCCACGCCGACGCGGAAGGCCACCCGCGCGCCCCTGGAGACCGACGCCCCGCCCACCGACGAGCCGTCGCGCACCGACGAGTCCGCCGACGAGCCCACGTCCGGTCCCACCTCCCAGTCCCTCGTCGTCGGCGACCAGACGCAGGCTCCCACCGAGTCGCCCCTGAGCAGCGCCGGGCCCGACCCCGTGCCCACCGAGACGACCTTCAGCGCACCCCCGCCCGCCGGGGGCGCCGCGATCACGGTCGGCGCCGACGTCGTGAGCGACAGGTCGCGGAGTTACACCGTCGAACTCGTGGTCGCCGCGGACGAGAACGTCGAAAACCTGAAGGTGAGCGTGCCGGTCAGCGGGGAGGTCTCCTCGGTGACCGGGGCGGACTGGGAGCAGGTCGGCGACGACCTGGTGATCGAGTCGCCGGACGGCCTGGCCGCCGGTGAGGAGCTCGTCATCACCTTCACCGCGAGAGGTGACGCGGAGATTCCGGCCAGCTGCCAGAGCGACCAGGGAGAGTGCTCCGTCGCCTGACCCGTAGTGCCGCCACGACGGAGCCTTCCGAACCGCCCAGGTAATCCCAGAGCGGCTTTCGCCCTACACGGGGTGTCCCAGCGCGGCGGGGGCGGCGTCGGGAGGCGTGGGGGCGTGGGGAGACCCGGTGTCCGGGGACGGGGAAAGCCGGGGGAGCGCTTCGCGGGCCGGAGCGGGGCTGGTTGGATGAGGACCATGACCGTTTTGACCCCCCCTCGCGTGCTGACCGTCGCCGGATCCGACTCCGGAGGCGGCGCGGGCGTCCAGGCCGACCTGAAGACCATGCTCGCCCTCGGTGTGCACGGCATGAGCGTGATCGCCGCGGTGACCGCGCAGAACTCGGTGGGCGTGCAGGGCTACTGGGAGCTTCCCCCGGAGGCGGTACGGGCCCAGCTTGACTCGGTACTCGGTGACATCGGGGCACAGGCGGTCAAGACCGGCATGCTCGCCTCACCCGTGCTGGTGGAGACGGTGGCCGAGGTCCTGGCGAGGCTGGACGTGCCCGTCGTGGTCGACCCCGTCGGGGTCTCCAAGCACGGTGACGCGCTCCTGGCCCCCGAGGCCGTGGAGACGGTGAAGTCGCGCCTGCTGCCCACGGCCACGGTGGTCACCCCCAACCTGTGGGAGGTCCTGCAGCTCACCGGGGTGAAGGTCGAGGACGAAACCGACCTGCGCCGGGCCGCCGACGCGGTCCTGCGACTCGGGCCCGGGTGGGCGCTCATCAAGGGCGGTCACCTGCCCGGTGCCCCGGTCGACCTGCTGACCGACGGCACGCGGGAGTTCCGCTTCACCGCCGAGCGCCACGACAACCGGCACACCCACGGCACGGGCTGCACCCTGGCCTCCGCGATCGCCTCCCACCTCGCCCTCGGCGAGGACGTCCCGTCCGCGGTGGAGAAGGCGAAGGCGTACGTCACCGGCGCGATCGCGCACGGCTTCCCCCTGGGAGCGGGCATCGGCCCGGTGGACCACGCCTGGCGCCTGCGCGATTCTTGACCGGGAGGGTCTCCCGAGGTGGCGCGGCCCCTACGGCGGAATGCGTCCTGAGGCGGAGTCTCCCGAACGGGACGGTCCCTGAGGCGGGGGATGGCCCCCGAACGGGACGAAGGCCCGTCGGGGACAACGGCGAAGCCCGCCGCCCCATCGAGGGGGACGGCGGGCTTCGCGAAGGTCTGGCTAGCGGGTGACCTTGCCGGCCTTGATGCAGGAGGTGCACACGTTCAGCCGCTTCGGCGTGCCGTTCACCACTGCGCGCACGGGCTGGATGTTCGGGTTCCAGCGGCGGCGGGTGCGGCGGTGCGAGTGGGAGACGTTGTTGCCGAAGGTCGGCTTCTTAGCGCAAACGTCGCAGACGGAAGCCACGGTTCGCTCCTTTTATCAGTCGAGAGGCTCGATCCGCCGCACTGGCGGCGGTCATCGGGCACGCCGGGACGACCGGCTGGCCACACGAGGATATCCGATGTCCGGCCCTGCACGCGAACGCGAGCCGCCGTGAACGGTCGAACGGGGATAATCTCCGGAGGCAACCGTAGCGCATTCCGGGACACGCCACGGCTGATCTCCTCCGGGAGCCGGGAGCCGGGAGCCGGGATCGGGGACGGAGGCGACGGAGGCGGCCGGGGACGAGGGCGGGCGAGGCGGCCACCCGCCGCCGATCGGGGTGGAGCGAGGCGGCGCCGAGCGGCCCGATGAGCCGTGGCGGATGAATTCTGTCGCCTCGGCACGGTAGAAAACGGGGGTGACGAGCTTCGACGAGCCGCTGACGAAGGCGCTTGACCCCAAGACGGCCAAGCTGCTGGAGAGCGTTCTCGACCTGCGCACCGTCGGCGATCTGCTGCGGCACTACCCGCGGCGCTACGCCGAGCGGGGCGAGCTGACCGACCTCGACGACCTGCGGGTCGACGACCACGTCACCGTGGTGGGCGAGGTCACCAGGGCGATGCGCAGGCCGATGCGCAACAAGGGCGGCACCTGGCTGGAGGTCGAGGTCGTCGACGCCCGGGGCAGCAAGATCTACCTGTCGTTCTTCGGCAAGACGTCCCACATCGCGGAGACGCGGCTGAAGCCGGGAAGGCGCGGCATGTTCGCCGGGAAGGTCGGCGCCTTCGGCCAGGGCGAGAAACGCAAGTGGCAGCTCTCCCACCCCGAGTTCGAGATGATCGAGGAGAGCGAGACGGGCGCCGAGGAGTTCGCCGCCGCGCTCGTGCCCATCTATCCGGCGGGCAAGGACGTGACGCCCTGGGCCATCCGCAGGGCGCTGGGCGTGGTCCTCGACACGATGGGCGAGCTCGACGACTCGCTGCCCGGGGAACTGCGCGCCCGGCACAAACTCCCCGGCCTGTCGGAGGCGCTGCTGGCGATCCACCGGCCGCGTGACCACGCCGACGTGGCCAGGGCCCGCAAGCGGCTCAGGTTCGACGAGGCGTTCCTGCTCCAGGCGGTGCTGCTGCAGCGCCGGATGGTCGCGGCCTCCTGGCCCGCCACGCCCCGGCCCGCGATCTCCGGCGGGCTGCTCGCCGACTTCGACGGGCGGCTGCCGTTCGAGCTCACCGAGGGGCAGCGCGAGGTGGGCGAGGAGATCGCGGCGGACCTCGCCCTGCCCCACCCCATGCACCGGCTGCTTCAGGGCGAGGTCGGCGCGGGCAAGACCATCGTCGCGCTGCGGGCGATGCTCCAGGTGGTCGACGCCGGAGGGCAGGCGGTGCTGCTGGCCCCCACCGAGGTGCTCGCCCAGCAGCACCACCGGTCGATCTCGGCCATGCTCGGAGACCTGGCCACCGGCGGCATGTTCGGCGGCACCGCGGTCGCCCTGCTGACCGGCTCGCTGGGCGCCGCGGCCCGCCGCTCGGCCATGCTCGACGCGGCCTCGGGCGCGGCGGGCATCGTCGTCGGCACCCACGCGGTCCTTCAGGAGCGCGTCCAGTTCGCCGACCTCGGCCTGGTCGTGGTCGACGAGCAGCACCGGTTCGGCGTCGAGCAGCGCGACGCGCTCCGCGAGAAGGCCGGGGGCGGCCGTCCGCACGTGCTCGTCATGACCGCCACGCCCATCCCCCGCACCGTCGCCATGACGGTCTTCGGCGACCTCACGGTCTCCACGCTCTCCCAGCTGCCCTCGGGCCGCGCCCCGATCACCACGCACGTGGTCCCCGCCGCGGAGAAGCCGCACTTCCTCGACCGGACCTGGACGCGGCTGCGCGAGGAGATCGAGCTGGGCCGCCAGGCCTACATCGTGTGCCCCCGCATCGGTGACCTGGAGGGCGACGAGGGCGACATGTCGAAGGCCGACGACGAGCGCAGGCCGCCGCTGGCGGTGCTCGACGTGGCGGAGACGCTCTCGGCGGGGCCGTTGCACGGGCTGCGTACGGAGGTGCTCCACGGCAAGCTCCCGCCGGAGGAGAAGGAGGCGGTGATGAAGTCCTTCACCAGGGGAGAGATCGACGTGCTGGTGGCGACCACGGTCATCGAGGTCGGCGTCGACGTCCCCAACTCCTCGGTCATGGTCATCATGGACGCCGACCGGTTCGGCGTCTCCCAGCTCCACCAGCTTCGCGGCCGGGTCGGGCGCGGCGGGCTGCCCGGCCTGTGCCTGCTGGTGACCGACTCCCCGGGGGGCACACCCGCCAGGGCGCGGCTCGACGCCGTGGCGGCCACCCTGGACGGCTTCGAGCTGTCCCGTGTCGACCTGGAACAGCGCAGGGAGGGTGATGTGCTCGGTGTGGCCCAGTCGGGCCGCAGATCGTCGCTGAAGATGCTCAGGCTCCTCCGCGACGAGGACGTCATCCACGCCGCGCGCCTGGACGCCGAGGCCATGCTGGAGGCGGACCCCGAGCTGGCGGGCCATCCCGTGCTCCGCGCCGAGATCGACGGGCTCCTCACGGACGAGCGCGCCGAATACCTGGAGAAGACCTGATGGGGGGTGTGGGACGCCCGGCCCCGAGGCCCAACTGCGGGGACGGCCTCCCCCCGAATGCCGTCCCCGCTTGGGCCCACTCCCGGGTCAGGTGCCGAGAGCACCGGCGTGCGGAAGGGCTCACGATCACGCCGGTCGGCCTCCCCCTGGGTCACTTGGAGGCCGCAGGAATCATCATGCAAGGGACCGGCACCGGACGGAACGACCCTTACGCTTTCGTCGCCACTCCTTGCCCACTCTTGACCTAGATCACCTACCAGGACCCTTTTGACCTGCGGTTATGTGATGCGTCGCGACACGCCGTGCTGAGTACGACGCCCCGGGACGGGCGTGTGGACCGCGGCGGGAACGGCGCCGAGGACGGCACTGAGAGGATGGCCGGGTGAGCCGAGTCATCGCGGGAAGCGCAGGAGGACGGCGGCTGGCCGTGCCGCCGGGGCGGGGAACCCGCCCCACCAGTGACCGGGCCAGGGAGGGGATCTTCTCCACCGTGGGATCGCTGATCGGCCCGCTGGAGGGGTGCCGGGTGCTCGACCTCTACGCGGGGTCGGGGGCGCTCGGGCTCGAGGCGCTCTCCCGGGGGGCCGGCCACGCGCTTCTCGTGGAGTCGGACGCCAGGGCGATCCGGACGATCAGGCAGAACATCGCCTCGCTGGGCCTGCCGGGGGCCGAGGTCGCCGCCGACAGGGTGGAGCGGCTGCTGGCCAAAGGCCCCCAAGATGCCAAAGGCCCCAAAGATCCCAGAAGCCCCGAAGATCCCGGAGACGCCGAGGACCCCGGGGACGCCGGGAGGCCGTACGACCTCGTTTTCGCCGATCCGCCGTACGCGCTGGGCGCCGAGGAGGTGGAGGTGGTCCTCGGGCTGCTGCGC
Organism: Streptosporangium oxazolinicum; assembly: GCF_039537505.1. Taxonomy (NCBI): domain Bacteria; kingdom Bacillati; phylum Actinomycetota; class Actinomycetes; order Streptosporangiales; family Streptosporangiaceae; genus Streptosporangium; species Streptosporangium oxazolinicum. The sequence goes on along the minus strand of NZ_BAABAQ010000003.1, from coordinate 573,365 downwards.
GACCGGGGCTGGCTGGCCGAGGACGCGTTGGTCGCGGTGGAGCGGGAGAGCAGGGGGAAGGATCTGGTCTGGCCTCCGGGGTATGAAGAGGAGAGGGTCCGTCGTTACGGCGAAGCGTCCGTTTGGTACGGTCGCGCCGCCGGGAATCCTTAGAGCAGGGGGTCCACCTTGCGTCGCGTTGTCTGTCCGGGATCGTTCGATCCCGTCACGAACGGTCATCTGGACATCATCGGCCGGGCTTCCCGGCAGTACGACGAGGTCGTCGTAGCCGTACTGATCAACATCGAGAAGAAGAGCCTCTTCACGGTGGAGGAGCGCATCCAGACCCTCCAGACGGTCACCAAGGAGTACGGGAACGTCCGTGTGGACAAGTTCCACGGCCTCCTGGTCGACTACTGCAGACAACAGGAGATCCCCGCCATCGTGAAGGGCCTGCGCGCGGTCAGCGACTTCGACTACGAGCTCCAGATGGCGCAGCTCAACTACCGGATGTCCGGGGTGGAGACCCTGTTCATGGCCACGGGGCCGGAGGTCTCCTTCCTGTCGTCCAGCCGCATCAAGGAGATCGTCAAGTACGGTGGGAACGTGGCCGGGCTGGTACCTGATCTTGTACAGGAACTCCTGGTCGAACGGCTCAGGGGCTAGGCCCTGCTATTCTCTTATTTCGGCCTTGCACGACGGCGATGATGCGCCATGCCTAATGAGAGCGAAATGACTCAGCACCTTGACCCCCGCGCCCCATGGGTGATCTCCACCCATGATCTGGGGCGGCGACCGGGGTCGATGCGCCGGGTGAATCTCGCTCTCCCGGCACCGGCGGACATCGGCGTCGAAATGATCGGCGTCCCCAAGGACGTCGACGTCGAGCTGGACATCCGGCTTGAGGCGGTCATGGAGGGTGTGCTCGTCACGGGCACTGCGCAGGCCCCGCTGCGGGGGGAGTGCGCACGCTGCCTGGAGCCGGTCATCTCGCGAAGCGAGGTGGGCTTCCAGGAGCTGTTCTTCTACTCGGCAGAGGATGCTGCCGAGGGTGACCCGCTTCTCGACGGTGAGCTTCTCGACCTCGAACCCGTGTTTCGCGACGCGGTTGTGCTCACACTTCCGTTGAGCCCGGTCTGCGGTGAAGACTGCGCCGGGCTCTGCGCGGAGTGCGGGGTCAGGCTGGCCGATGCCGAGCCTGGCCACGGCCACGAGGTGATCGACGCCCGCTGGGCGAAGCTGCAAGGTCTGGTTCCGGAACATAACAACGATCAGGAGAGCTGACGTGGCTGTCCCCAAGCGCAAGATGTCGCGGAGCAACACTCGCTCCCGCAGGTCGCAGTGGAAGGCCGCCGCGGTTTCGCTCGTGAGCTGCCCCCAGTGCCGCTCGCCGAAGCGTCCGCACGTGGCGTGTCCGACCTGCGGCACTTACAACCGCCGTCAGGTGATCGAGCCCTCCGCCTGATCGCATTCTGACCGACGGATGCCGGCCGGGTCCTTCACGGGCCCCGGTCGGCGTCACCGTCTGCACCCCCTGCGATGGCGGTCCGCCCGCGGCTGTGGTGGACGCCGGGGTTCGCGGTAGAACGCGTGCCCTCCCGGCGCCCACCACATCTTCGGGCATCTCTCACTCCTTCCTTCGCCATCGCGCATTCGCTGAGAGAACGTGCGAGGAGAAGCCGTGGGTACAAGCGTCAAGCCTGTCGCCGTCGAGTTCGTCAAGGAAGAGCTGGAGCGCCTCCTGCTGGTGCGCCTTGACGTCGCCATCCTGGAGCGGGCGCTGACGCACCGCTCCTACGCGTACGAGAACGGCGGCCTGCCGACCAACGAGCGCCTGGAGTTCCTCGGTGACTCGGTGCTGGGCCTGGTCGTCACCGACACCCTCTACCGCAACCACCCGGACCTGCCCGAGGGGCAGCTGGCCAAGCTCAGGGCCGCGGTGGTCAACATGCGCGCCCTCGCCGACGTGGCCCGCTCGCTGGGCCTGGGCCGCTTCCTGCGGCTCGGCCGGGGCGAGGAGGGTACGGGGGGGCGCGACAAGTCCTCGATCCTCGCCGACACCCTTGAGGCGCTCATCGGCGCCGTCTACGTGAACAGGGGCCTGGACGAGGCGTTCCGCGTCGTCCACCTGCTCTTCGACCCCCTCATCACCCGCTCCGCCTCGCTCGGCGCAGGGCTCGACTGGAAGACCTCCCTTCAGGAGCTCACCGCGTCCGAGTCGCTCGGCGTGCCCGAATACCATGTCGAGGAGAGCGGTCCCGACCACGCCAAGTCCTTCACCGCGGTCGTCCGCGTCGGTGGCGAGGCGTACGGTTCGGGGTCGGGGCGCTCGAAGAAGGAAGCCGAGCAGCAGGCCGCCGAGGCCGCCTGGAACCGCATCCGCGAGGACCGCGAGCGGCGCGAGGCGAGCTGACCCGCTCGCCCGGCGCCCGAAGAAGCAGGACCGAGGAAGCAGGACCGAACGGGGCCGCGAAGGGCGCGGGGCCAGCTAATCTGCTGACCGGCCACTCGTCGCCCGAGCTGGATCGCGACAGGTACGAATCCGGCCGCCCGCCGCACGGGTCGCCTGTTTCAGCCTGAGTTCACCCATGTCGTACGAGTGTCGTATGAGTCGCCCGAGGAGAGACGCATGCCTGAGCTGCCCGAGGTCGAGGTGGTACGCCGTGGCCTGGAGCGATGGGTCTCCGGCCGGGTCGTCGCCCGCGCCGAGGTGCTCCACCCGAGGGCGATCAGGCGGCACGTCCCCGGCGCCGTGGAGTTCTCCGCCAGGCTGGAGGGCCGCACGGTCGGTCCCGCCGAGCGCAGGGGCAAATACCTCTGGCTGCCCCTGGACGGCTCCGACGCGATCCTCGCCCACCTTGGGATGAGCGGTCAGTTGCTGGTCATGGAGCCGGACTCGGCGCCGGAGAGGCATCTGCGCGTCCGGATCGGCTTCACCGACGGCGGTCCCGAGCTGCGCTTCGTCGACCAGCGGACCTTCGGTCACGTGCTGGTGACCGGCATGACGCACGCCGGAGGCCGGGCGGTGCCCGAGCCGATCGCGCACATCGCGGCCGACCCGTTCGAGAGCCACTTCGACGACGACGGGTTCGCCCACCGGCTGCGTGCCCGGCAGACCGAGGTCAAGCGGGCCCTCCTGGACCAGTCGCTGATCAGCGGTGTCGGCAACATCTACGCCGACGAGGCCCTCTGGCGGGCCGGGCTGCACGGCGCCCGTCCCACCGCGACGCTGACCGGGCCGAAGGTGGCCGAGGTGCTGGCCGCCGCCCGGGAGGTGATGTCCGCCGCCCTGTCCGAGGGCGGCACATCCTTCGACAGTCTTTACGTGAATGTCAATGGGGAGAGCGGTTATTTCGACCGTTCCCTCGCGGTTTACGGTCGGCGCGACGAACCCTGCTCCCGGTGCGGTACCCCGATCGTCCGCGAATCGTTCATGAACCGTTCCTCCTACAGTTGTCCCCGCTGCCAGCCCAGGCCGACGGGGGTCACGGCGTGACGGACGTGCGGCTGACGGCCTGGGTGAGGGGCAGGGTGCAGGGGGTGGGTTTCCGCTGGTGGACGCGTGCCAGGGCCCTCGAACTCGGCCTGACCGGCTGGGCGCGTAACACAGAGGACGGCCGGGTCGAGGTGGTCGCGCAGGGTCCGGAGGAATCGTGCGCCAGGCTGCTTGAACTGCTCAGGAGCGGGAACACGCCAGGTAAGGTCGACGGAGTCGTCGAGCGCTGGAGCGAGACCAAAAGCGGTGTCGAGGGTTTTGTCGAGCGCTGACCACTTCCCCAAACCGCCCAAAATAAGGTATAGTTGACTGTCGAGAGTGCCTACTGGTGCATCCACCCGGAGCGTTCAGCTTGACCGCCTCCCTCACCGGTGCGACTCTTGACAAAGAACCACGCGCACCCCTCCCGCGGCAAAGAAGTGCGCGAACCAGTCTGGTCACTCAGCGTGGAGGACCCTTTACTATGGCGAAGGCTCTACTCGGCCACGTCGGCGGTCCCGACCCTCGTATGGTCTCGGAAATGCGTCGCCTCCAGCAGCGCATCCGCGATCTCGAGGGAGAGCTCACCCGGCTCCAGGCCCAGAACGACGAACTCGCGGCTAGCACCCGCGACGAGGAGTTCAACCGTCTGCAGGATCGTGAGCCGGCCCTCACCTAACGGGGCCGGGGCGGAACACACTGTCTGGGGACGCCTCGAGGGGCGTCCCTTGTCATATCGATACGTACGTCACACCCGTCACGTGCGTCATATATGTCGTGCCAGGAAGGCCAGCTGCTCGGGTAACACCCTGCGGCGGTAGGCCGTGTCCTGGCAGCCTTTGCTGATCCCTCCTTCAGCCGTGGCGCCCAGCGCCTTCAGGCCCTTCAGCATGGTCTGGGTCTGCCGGGCCCACGCGTCGCGCTCACCGCACCCCAGCCAGACCGGGATGTCGACGAGCTCGCGTAGCGGCGCCTGCGCCGCGCTCACCGTCGGGGACGCCGCGACCACCGCCCCCACCTGCTCGGGGCCGAGCTCCGCGGCGAGCCTCAGCGCCCCGGCGCCGCCCGACGACCAGCCCATCAGCCCGATCTTCGCGGTGTCCATCCCGTTCGTGTTCAGGTACGGCAGCAGCGTGCCCGGGATGTCGGCGGAGGGCCAGTCGTCGATGGAGGCGACCGCGAAGCGCCCGCCGCCCGCGGCCAGGTAGCGGTCGACGGCGTAGACGTCGAACGGCGTGCGCGCGTCCCCCGCGGCCCCGTGAAGCATGATCACCACGGGCAGCCCGTCCACGGCCCCGGGCGGCATTCCGACGATCACGCGCCGCCGGTCGACCCGGCTCCGCTGGAGCGTTCCGGGGGAGGTCACCGGAGGTTCGGGGACCGCGCCGCAGACGATCTGGGCGTACGCGCCCCGGATGCCGTCGGGTCCGGCCGCCAGGGCGGCGCCACCGAGGCCGAGCACGGCCAGCCCGCCGCCCACGAGGAAGGCGCGCCGCCTGAGAAGACCCCTGCCGCCCGATGGGTGTGATGGAGCTTCGCCCCCACCGCGTTCCGCGTCCATGCAGGGCACCATAGGCGGTGCGCGGGCGGGCGCGGGTGAAGAACGGTAGTCTTCCCGCGTGACCGAGGCCGTGGGCTGACAAGGGAAGACGCGTTCACCGGCGCCCGGGACGCGGCGCGTGACACGCCGGCCGGTGCGACCGCGCCGTGGATGGGGGGTTTCGTTGTATCTCAAGACCCTTACCCTGCGCGGGTTCAAGTCCTTCGCCTCGGCCACCACGCTCCGGTTCGAACCGGGCATCACCGCCGTCGTGGGTCCCAACGGATCCGGTAAGTCCAACGTGGTCGACGCCCTGGCCTGGGTGATGGGCGAGCACAGCGCCAAGTCGCTGCGCGGCGGCAAGATGGAGGACGTCATCTTCGCCGGCACCTCCTCGCGGGCCCCGCTGGGACGCGCCGAGGTCACGCTGACCATCGACAACACCGACGGCATGCTCCCGATCGACTACACCGAGGTGACGATCAGCCGCCTGATGTTCCGGGCGGGCCAGAGCGAGTACGCCATCAACGGCGACACCTGCCGCCTGCTCGACATCCAGGAGCTCCTGTCCGACTCCGGCATCGGCCGCGAGATGCACGTCATCGTCGGGCAGGGCCAGCTCGACCAGGTGCTGCACGCGGGACCGGAGGAGCGCAGGGCGTTCATCGAGGAGGCGGCGGGCGTCCTGAAGCACCGCAAGCGCAAGGAGAAGGCGCTGCGGAAGCTCGACGCCATGCAGGCCAACATGACCCGGCTCCAGGACCTCACCAACGAGCTGCGCCGCCAGCTCAAACCGCTGGGCCGCCAGGCCGAGATCGCCCGCAGGGCCGCCGTCATCCAGGCCGACCTGCGTGACGCCAGGCTCCGGCTGCTCGCCGACGACGTGCTCACCCTGCGGACCACCCTGGAGCGGGAGATGGCCGACGAGGAGGCCGTCCTCGCCCGCCGCGCCACGGTGGAGACCGAGCTGGAGCAGGGCCAGGTCGCCGAGTCCGAGCTGGAGGCCGCCGAGGCCGAGGCCCAGCCGCGCCTGGCCGCCGCCCAGGAGACGTTCTTCCGCCTCTCCTCCCTCCGCGAGCGCCTCAGGGGCCTGGCCGGGCTCGCCGCCGAGCGGCACCGGCACGCCACCGACACCGCCGTGGAGCGGCGCGGGCGCGACCCCGAGGACTTCGAGCGCGAGGCCGAGGAGGTCCGCGAACAGGAGCGGGTCCTGGCCGAGCTGCTCGACGGGGAGCGGGAGTCGCTCGCTGGAGCGGTGGCCCGGCGCGCCGAGACCGAGGCCGCGCTCGCCGCCGAGGAGCGGCGGCTGGCCGCGGAGGCGAGGGCCGCCGCGGACCGGCGCGAGAGCCTGGCCAGGCTCCGGGGGCAGGCCGGGGCCGCGCGCAGCCGGGCGGGGGCCGCCGAGGAGGAGATCGGCAGGCTGCGGCGTTCGCTGGAGGAGGCCGAGCAGCGCGCCGAGGAGGCGCGGGCCGAGCACGAGGGCCAGGAGCGCGCCGAGCCGTCCGCCGACCCCGCCCTCGCCGAGGAGCTGGAGATCGCCCTGGAGACGGTCGAGCAGGCCAGGGAGTCCGTCGAGCTGGCCAGGGCCGGGGTCGAGGAGGCGAAGGCGGCCGTCGCGGGCCCGAACTCCGCACTCGGCGCCGCCAGGGCCGCCCTCGCCGCCGCCCGCAAGGCCGACCAGCAGGCGCAGCGTCAGGTGGCCGCTCTGGAGGCCAGGTTCGAGGCGCTGGAGATGGGCCTGGCCGGTGGTGCCGACGGCGGCGCCGCGCTGCTCGCCGCCGACCTGGCCGGGGTGCTCGGCCCGGTGGCGACCATGCTGTCCGTGCGGTCCGGCGCGGAGGTGGCCGTCGCCGCCGTGCTCGGGGCCGCCGCCGAGGCCGTCGCCGTCGAGTCGCTGCAGAGCGCCGCCGACGCCATCGAGTTCCTCAGGGGCCACGACGGCGGCCACGCCACCCTCGTCATCGCCTCCGGCGAGGCGGGGAAGGGCTCACCCGGGCAGGTGCCCCTGGCAGGAGCCGAGTGGGCGATCGACCTGGTCACGGTCTCCGCCGAGCTGCGGGCCGCCGCCACCCACCTGCTCGCGAACGTGCTGGTCGTGGACGACCTCGCGACGGCGAGGAAGGCGGTCGAGCAGCGCCCCGAGCTGCGAGCCGTCACCCGGGCCGGTGACCTCCTGGGCGTCCACACCGCCGGGGGAGGCTCCGCGGGCGGCACCTCCGCGCTGCAGATGCGAGCCGCCCTCGACGAGGCCGCCGCCGACCTGGCCGGGGCGAGGGTCGCCGCCGAGGTGGCGGGAACGGGGCTGGAGGAGACCGCCGAGGCCGAGGCGGAGGCGCAGCTCGCGGTCGAGACCGCCCAGGCGCGGGTCGCCGAGGCGCAGACGGGCGTGCAGAACGCGCAGGCCGGGGTGAACGCGGCGCAGGCCGCCCTGGACCGGGTCAGGGCCAGGCAGCGCGACGCGGACCAGAAGGTCGCCGCGGTGGCGAAGCGGCTCGCCCAGCTGGGCGCCGCCGCCACGGCGGCCCGCGACGAGTGCGAGCGCCTGGCCAGGGGCGTACGGGCCGCCGAGGAGGCGCGCGACCGCGACGCGGCCGGTCTCGCCGAGCTGGAGGAGCGGCTCGCCGCCGCCGTCGGCGCCGAGGAGCTGGAGACCGAGCCCACCACCGACCTGCGCGACGAGCTCGCCGAGATCTGCGCGACGGCCAGGCAGGACGAGATGGAGGTCCGGCTCGCCGTACGGACGGCGGAGGAGCGGGTCAGGGGCATCGAGGGCAGGGCCGACGAGCTGACGCGCGCCGCCGAGCGTGAGCGCGAGGAGCGTTCCAGGGCGGCTGAGCGCCGCGAGTGGCGGCGCAGGCAGGCCAGGACGGCGCAGGCGGTCGTCCGGGGCGCCGAGCTGGCGCTGCGCGCCCTGGAGACCTCCCTTGGGGTCGCGGCCGGTGAGCGCGACGAGGCCGATCGGGCACGCGGGCAGATCGACGCCTCGCTCAAGGCCGTCAGGATCCGCGTCCGGGAACTCTCCGGCGAGCTGGACAAGCTGGTCAACCGGGCGCACGGCAGCGAGGTGGCCCGCACCGAGCAGCGGCTCCGCCTGGAGCAGCTGGAGGGGCGGGCGGTGGAGGAGTACGGCGTCGAGGCCGACACCCTCATCGCCGAGTACGGCCCCGGTGAGCCGGTCCCGACGGCCGACGGCGAGCCCGTCCCCTACGACCGCGACGAGCAGCTCAAGCGGGCCAGGGCGGCCGACCGTCAGATGGCCCAGCTCGGCAAGGTCAACCCGCTCGCGCTGGAGGAGTTCGTGGCGCTCGAGGAGCGGCACTCGTTCCTCACCTCGCAGCTGGAAGACCTCAAGAAGACCCGCCGTCAGCTGCTGGACGTGGTCAAGGAGGTCGACGACCGGGTCGAGCAGGTCTTCGGCGCCGCCTTCGCGGACGTGGCCCGCGAGTTCGAGACGATCTTCACGCGGGTGTTCCCCGGCGGCGAGGGCAGGCTGCTGCTCACCGACCCCGAGAACATGCTGACCACCGGCGTCGAGGTCGAGGCCCGGCCGCCGGGCAAGAAGGTCAAGCGGCTGTCGCTGCTGTCGGGTGGCGAGCGGTCGCTGACCGCGGTGGCGTTCCTGGTGTCCATCTTCAAGGCGCGCCCCTCGCCGTTCTACGTGATGGACGAGGTCGAGGCCGCGCTGGACGACACCAACACCCAGCGCCTGCTGACCCTCTTCGAGGAGCTCCGGCAGACCTCGCAGATCATCATCATCACCCACCAGAAGCGCACCATGGAGATCGCCGACGCGCTGTACGGGGTGTCGATGCGCGGGGACGGCGTCACCCAGGTCATCAGCCAGCGCCTCAGGGAACACGAGTCCGTCTGAGCCGTCCGTCGAGGATCGCCGGATTCGTTCCTCGGGCAGGCGCGGATCCGGGAGCGGTTCGAACGGGTCCCAGGGGCGGTGGTCTCTCGGCTGGGGGGCGCCGCCGGGTGGTACGGGCTGGTCCCAGGGGTGGTGGTCTCTCGGGTGAGGGGGCTCCGCCGGGAGGTTCGGGCGGGTCCCGAGGGCAGCGCTTCCCCGGGCGGAGGGGCGGGTCCGGGCCATTGCCGGGGTGAGGCGGTTCCTCGGGCGGGGGAGCGCGGGGCCGAGGGGGCGAACGGTGACCGTATGTGAGGGACCGCGAGCCCGTCCGGAGCACCGGGGTGTCGGAGCATCCCGGGGCGTCTGGAAAACTGTGCTCTTGTGGAAGCCTATCTCGGCATAATCGCGATCATCGTCGTCATCGCCCTGTTGGCGGCGGGCGGCATGCTCCTGCTGTTCAGGTCCGGGGGCAGGGCCGCGCCGCCGCGGGTCGAACCGCCCGAGGCGCCGTCGATCCCCGAGGAGACGAAGGCCCCCGGCCGGGGCTCGGTCCTGGAGGACGACGCGACGACCACCGTGCCGCCGCCGGCCAAGCCGGTCGAGCCCGCGGAGGTCACCGTCGTCGCCCCGGTGATCGAGGTTCCTCCGCCGTCCGCCGGACGGATGGTGCGGCTCCGTGCCCGGCTGGCCCGGTCGCAGAGCACGCTGGGCAAGGGGCTCCTGGAGCTGCTCTCCCGTGACCGTCTCGACGACGACGCCTGGGACGAGATCGAGGAGACCCTGATCACCGCGGACGTCGGCGTGACGCCGACCCGGGCGATGGTCGACGAGCTGCGCACCCGGGTGAAGGTGCTGGGCAGCCGGACGCCGGAGGAGGCGCGCGCCCTGCTCAAGGAGCAGCTGCTCGCGCAGATCGGCGTCGACACGGACCGTACGCTGCACGTCACGCCGCACGGCGAGCGCCCCGCGGTGGTCCTCGTGGTCGGCGTCAACGGCACCGGCAAGACCACCACCACCGGCAAGCTGGCGCGCGTCCTGATCGGTGACGGCGGCAAGGTGGTGCTGGGCGCCGCCGACACCTTCCGCGCCGCCGCCGCCGACCAGCTGCAGACCTGGGGAGACCGCGTCGGAGCCGAGGTCGTACGCGGGCCCGAGGGCGGCGACCCCGCCTCGGTGGCCTTCGACGCCGTCGCCGAGGGCATCAGGGAGAAGGCCGACGTGGTGATCGTCGACACCGCCGGGCGGCTGCACACCAAGACCGGCCTGATGGACGAACTCGGCAAGGTCAAGCGCGTCATCGAGAAGAAGGCCACGGTCGACGAGGTCCTGCTCGTCCTCGACGCCACCACGGGTCAGAACGGCATGCGCCAGGCCCAGGTGTTCGCCGAGGCCGTCAACATCACCGGCATCGCCCTGACCAAGCTCGACGGCACCGCCAAGGGTGGCATCATCATCTCCGTCCAGCGCGAGCTGGGCGTCCCGGTCAAGCTGGTCGGCCTCGGTGAGGGGCCCGACGACCTGGCCCCGTTCGACCCCGAGGTCTTCGTGGACGCGCTCCTCGGAGACTGAGTCCCCGCCCGTCCCGTCCTGCCCCGCCCCGTGCCGTCATCGGCTCGGGGCGTCGCGGGTGCTCGGGTCGTTTCCGTACGGATGCTCGGCCCGGTCCCGCACGAGCGCTCGTGCTCGGGTCGCTTCCGGCCCGGTCCCGGGCGGATGTGGGGGGGTCAGTGCCGGGGCTGCTGGGACAGGGTGCCGATGGGGATGACCAGCGGGGTGCCGGCCACCGGGTCCTCGATGACCTTGGCGTCCAGCTCGAAGACCTCCGCCAGCAGGGCCTCGGTGAGCACCTCGGCCGGAGGCCCCGCGGCGACGACCCTGCCGTCCCGCATGGCCACCAGGCGGTCGGCGTAGCGGGCGGCGAGGTTGAGGTCGTGCAGGACCATCACCACGGTGCGGTCCAGCTCCCCGTGCAGCCTGCGTACCAGCTCCAGCACCTCGATCTGGTGGGCCAGGTCGAGGAAGGTCGTCGGCTCGTCGAGCAGCAGCAGGTCGGTGCCCTGGGCGAGGGCCATGGAGATCCACGCCCGCTGCCGCTGCCCGCCGGACAGTTCGTCCAGCGGGCGGTCGCCCAGGTCGAGCAGGCCGGTCATGGCCAGGGCCTCGCCGACCGCGGACTCGTCGTCGGAGGACCACTGGCGGTACCAGGTCTGGTGCGGGTGCCGTCCCCTGGCGACCAGGTCGGCAACGGTGAGCCCCTCGGGCGCCGAGGGGGCCTGCGGCAGCACGCCCAGGATCCTGGCGACCTCCTTGGAGGGCATCCTGTCGATGCGCTTGCCGTCGAGCAGCACCTCGCCGCCCGAGGGCCTGAGCAACCGCCCCAGGGCGCGCAGCAGGGTGGACTTGCCGCACCCGTTCGGACCGATGATCGTGGTCACCGTCCCGGCCTCGATCCCGAGGTCGAGACCGTCGACGACGACGCGGTCTCCGTATCCCAGCTTGACATCGACGGCTTGCAGTCTCACTGGCGGGCCTTTCTGCGTACACGGACGAGGAGATAGATCAGGTAGGGGGCGCCGAGGACCGCGGTGACCACGCCCACCGGCAGCTCGTTCGGGGTGAACGCGACGCGGGCCACCAGGTCGGCGCCGGTGGTGAGGACCGCGCCCACGAGGGCCGAGACGACCAGCGGGGGCTGGGCCACCCCCGCCAGGCGCAGCGCGATCTGCGGGGCGGCCAGGGCGACGAACGCGATCGGCCCGGCCGAGGCGGTCGCCGTCGCCGCGAGCAGCACGGCCGCGAGGATCATCACGCCCCTGGCGAGGTTCATCCGCACGCCCAGGCCGGTCACGGTGTCGTCGCCGAAGCGCAGCGCGCCGAGTGAGCGGGTGCCGAGCAGCGTCGCCGGGACGAGGACGGCGAGGGCGATCGCGACGGGCGCCACGTGCTCCCAGCCCCGGCCGTGCAGTGAGCCGCTGATCCAGACCATGGCCCGGCTGCTGTCGTTGACGTCGCCGACGGTGAGCAGCCAGTACTTGAGGTTGGTGCAGACCGCCGAGACCCCGATGCCGACCAGGACGAGCCGGTAGCCGTCCAGACCGTTACGCCAGGCCAGCAGGTAGACGGCGAGCGCGCCGGCCAGGCCGCCCAGCAGGGCCACGAGGGGGACGCCCACCTCGGCGAGGGCGCCGCTGGTGCCGCCCCAGGTGTTTCCGGCCGCCACGATGACCGCGACCACGGTCACGCTGGCACCGGTGGTGACACCCAGGATGTCGGGGCTGGCCAGCGGGTTGCGGGCGATGGCCTGGGTGATCGCCCCGGCCAGGGCGAGCGCCGCGCCGACGAGGGCGCCGGTCAGCGCGCGGGGGAGCCGGAGCTCCATGATCACGAAGTGGTCGGGTCCGTCGCCGGTGATCGCGCGGAAGACGTCGAGGACGCCCATCGGGATGTCGCCGAGGCGCATGCTGAGCGCCATGAACAGCGTCGTCGCGGCCAGCAGGACCAGCGCCGCGACGACGGAGCGCGGCCGGAGCGGCCAGGAGGCGGGGCCGACGCGCAGCGCCCGCCTCTCAGCGGAGGGTCCGGTGGAGGGCCCAGTGGGGGGCGCGGTGGTGGAGGTGGTCACAGCCGCACCGGCTTCCTGCGTCGTACCAGAACGATGAAGAACGGCGCTCCGGCGAGGGCGAGGACCACGCCCACCTCCAGCTCGCCGGGGAAGGCCACCACGCGGCCGATCACGTCGGCGAGGAGCAGGGCGGCGGCGCCCGCCAGCCCCGAGTACGGCAGCAGCCAGCGGTGGTCGGGGCCCGAGAGCGGCCGGGTCAGGTGCGGCACGATCAGGCCGATGAAGGCGAGCGAGCCGCAGGCCGCCACGGAGGCGCCGCTGAGCAGGGTGATGGCGGCGATGCCGACGGCACGGGTCAGGGTGACGTTCTGGCCGAGCGCGCGGGCGACGTCCTCGCCCAGGGAGAGGGCGTTGAGACCGGGAGTGTTGATCAGGGCCAGGACCAGGCCGGCGGCGACGAAGGGGAGGACCTGCCAGGCCACGTCCGCGCCCCTGGCCGCGATGGAGCCCGACTGCCAGAAGCGGAAGACGTCCATGGCCTGCTCGTCCAGCAGGACCAGCGCCGAGGTGAGCCCGTACAGGAACGCGCTGACCGCGGTGCCCGCGAGGGCGAGGGTCACCGGCGTGGGGCCGCCCCTGCCGCCTGCCATGCCGAGGGCGAACACCCCCGCGCTGGCGAGGAGGGCCCCGGCGAGACCGAACCAGATGTAGCCGTACGGGCTGGTGACGCCCAGCGCGATGATGCCGAGGACCATCGCGAACGCCGCCCCCTGGGTGACGCCGAGCAGTCCGGGGTCGGCCAGCGGGTTGCGGGTGTGGCCCTGCATGAGGGCGCCCGCGACACCGAGGGCGATTCCGGCCATGACGCCGATGGCGGTCCTGGGGATTCGCAGTGACCGGACGACGATGTCGTTCTCGGTGCCGGTGGGGCCGGTGATCGCGTGCCAGACGTCGGCCGGAGGGACCGGTTTCGCTCCGACCGCGAGGCTCAGCACGATCGCCACCGCGAGGGCAGCGAGCAATCCGGCCAGGATGAAAAGGCGGCGCCGGTGGGTTTTTCTCAGGCCCGCGCCGGGGGCGGGCCGTGAGACGGCCACCGCGTTGATCACCTGACCTCCCCTTTCTTGCTCGGGCCGGTACGAGTATGTCAGGTTAGGTATGGCTAAGCTAAAAAGGGTTGGCTTTAATGTGGTGAAGGGATTCATGAAGATGAGAGCGTTGCGCGCCCTGGCCCTCGGGGTGGCGGGAGTGGTGCTGTCCGGCGGCCTCGCCGCCTGCGGCTCGGCCACCTCCGGGACCACCGGGGAGACCTCAGGCACCGCGGGCGCGTCCGCCGCTCCCGCCGCGAGCGACGCGGCGGCCTACCCCCGGACGGTGAAGCACGCCATGGGGGAGGCCGAGATCCCGGCCCAGCCCAAGCGGGTCGTGGCCCTCGACCAGAGTTTCGTCGACGCGGTGCTCACCCTGGAGACCGACGTCGTGGGGTTCACCAGTTACCGGGCGATCGATGAGAAGCTCCCCGAGTATCTTGCCCCGGTCCTCGGCCACGCCAAGGAGGCCACGTCGGTCGGCACCCTGGAGCAGCCGAGCCTGGAGCGGATCGTCGCGCTCAAGCCCGACCTGATCATCTCCGCCAAGGTCCGCCACGAGGCGCTCTACGACAAGCTGTCGCAGATCGCGCCGACGGTCTTCAGCGAGACCACGGGGGCCATCTGGAAGGAGAACCTCAAGCTCGTGGGCGAGGCCCTGGGCAAGGAGGACCTCGCCGAGCGGAAGATCAAGGAATACCAGGACCGCGCCGCCAAGATCGGCGAGTCCATCAAGGCCAAGGACGGCGAGCTGCCCACCGTCTCCGTCGTCCGCTTCGCGGGCGAGCCGACCGTCCGCCTGTACGTGGAGAACTCCTACTCGGGGCTGGTGCTGAAGGACGTCGGCTTCCCGCGTCCCGAGGACCAGCCGACCGTGACCGACACCATCATGGTCCCGATCAGCCAGGAGAACATCTCCCAGCTCGACGCCGAGCACATCTTCGTCGCGGCCTACGCGGACCCGGCGGTCGGGCCGGTCAAGGAGGAGTTCGAGGCCAACCCGCTCTGGGACAGGCTCAAGGGCGTCAAGCACGACGTCAGCGACACCACCTGGATGACCGCCGTCGGCATCCAGGGAGCGCACTCCATCCTCGACGACCTGGCGAAGTTCTTCGAGGTCGACCCGGCGAAGGCCGCCTGACCTCCCCGCCGCCCGATCTCCCCGCCGCCTGACCTCCCCGTCCGGCGCCGTGATCGACGGCGGGGCCCGAGGGCCGCGGCGGGCGTCGCCCGTCGCGGCCGGGCCGCCGGGAGGTCCCACGATCACGCCGGTAAACCGATCCGGCCGTCTGGTCGTACGGGAGACCCTGCCGGGACGGTCGCGGGAAAACGGGCGGGGGAGGGCGTCCGGGTGAACCGCGGGGGTGTGCCGGCCCGTCTCTTAGGAGGAGATTAAGTCCCCAACGCGTGGGAAGCGGGGAGACGTGGAGATGGATGTCGGAGTTTCTCAGGGCGCGGGCCTCGACCCGGCGACCGGTCTCGGCCGTTCGGCGGCGGGCTTCCGGACCGTGGCGATCGACGTTTCTCACTACCCCAAATGGGGTGCTACCTGGGGTTATGTGATGATGGACACATCTTCTACTGAATCAAGGGAACGATGTTACGATACTGAGACTTGCCTGGCTGTAGAGCGTGTCGCACCCGCCGTTGGCGCAGCCACCGATCGATCCCCTGACCACGTAGAGCTTTTAACGGCCTCCTTACGAGGTGCCTGCGAGCATCGAGTACGCCGTCAGAAGGAACGCACCGTATCTTTGCCGGGCGGTAATGGGGGGAAGAGCACGAGGGGGGTCCAATGATCACGATGACGGAAGAGCAACGTCAGGACTGGTTCGAGCGTGACGTCGTGCCGGTCACCAGTCAGCTCTACGCGTCCGCGATGCGTCTGACCCGCAACACCGCCGACGCCGAGGACCTGGTCCAGGAGACCGTCACCAAGGCCTTCACCTCGTACCACCAGTTTCGTGAGGGCACCAACCTCAAGGCGTGGCTGCACCGCATCCTGACCAACAACTTCATCAACGACTACCGCAAGAAGCAGCGCTCGCCCAAGCTCTCGGCCACCGAGGAGATCGAGGACTGGCAGCTCGCCGCCGCCGAGTCCCACATGTCCAGCGGTCTCAAGTCCGCCGAGACCGAGGCGCTGGAGCAGCTGCCCGACAGCGCGGTCATGAACGCCCTGCGCTCCCTGCCCGAGGACTTCCGGGTCGCCGTCTACCTGGCCGACGTCGAGGGCTTCGCCTACAAGGAGATCGCCGAGCGGATGGGCACCCCCATCGGCACGGTCATGTCCCGCCTCCACCGGGGCAGGCGCCAGCTCCGCACCATGCTTGAGGACTACGCCCGCGAGGAGGCCGGCCTCCGGCTGTCCGAGGAGGTCCAGGCCGCCTGACACCCCGCGGTCTTCCCGCCCCTTCCCGCCTCTCCGCTTCGCGTACGGCCCGCACCCGCTCCGGGTGCGGGCCGTACGCGCTTTTCGCGCACCGGCGGTGTCACCCCAGCGTCATGTGGAGCCTGACCCTCAGCTCCCCGTCCACGCCGCGCAGCTGCACCAGGTCGCAGAGCTGGCGGCTGATCCAGAGCCCGTAGCCGCGCGGCGATCCGGGCTCGGGCGGGAGGTAGCCGGGCAGCGGGACGTCCAGGTCGCCGCCGCCGGAGTCGGCGATCTCGCACACGATCTCGCCGTCGGCCGCCCAGATGGTCGCCCGGCCGTGTCCCGCCCCGTGCTCCACGCTGTTGGCCGCCATCTCCGAGGCGCTCAGCACGAGTGAGGCGACCAGGTCGCGCCGCATGCCCGCCCGGCGCGCGTGGTCGGTGACGAGCGCGCGCAGCCGTCCCAGCTCCTCCAGGGTGAAGTCGGTGACCACCGCGGACGGCGGTGGGTCGGGGAGGGGGAGGTCGTCTCCCGGCAGCGCGAACCGCTCCGGGGGAACGTAGTGGTCGCTCCGCCGCACACCGGCGCCGGTCAGCTCCGCGGGATGGGTGCGAAGGACGTGGTCGAGCGCGAGCGTCTCGTCGTACAGGCAGCACAGACCGGCCGGGACCCCGGCGAAGGCGGCGTTGAGCACCGACTCGTAGCGGATCCACTCGCGGGCCTGCCGCTCGGTCCAGCCCGACCACACCGGCTCCCCGACGACCAGTGGCCGCTCCCGCTGCCGGACGTAGTCGTGGAAGGCGGCGAGGGTCCGTGTCGGATGGGTGTACCACCTCTCGGCGAGGTGGCGGTCGATGAGGCGGGCGTCCGCGCCGAAGGCGTCACCGATCAGGTCGAGCCCGCGCTCGCCCGTGACGACCAGGATCCGCCGGCCCTCGCGGAGGGCACCGGCGATCAGGGGCTGGACGAGGGCCAGGAAGCCGGAATCGGAGCCGTACGCGACAGCCGTGTGCGCGAACGGCCCGCCGGAGTCGAGGGACGCCCGCTCGGGCTGCACGGGGATGACCGTAACAAGCGTCCGGCTCCAACACAACAGAGTCAGTTCGCGACATCGTGTCAACCGGACGCGATCAGCGCGACCGCGGCGAGGGTGAAGCCGATCCCGACCACCTGCACCGTGTTGAGCCGTTCTCCCAGGAAGTGGCGGGCGAGCAGCAGGGTGCTCGCCGGGTAGAGCGAGACCAGGACGGCGACGAGGCTGAGCATCCCGCGCTGCTGTGCGAGCACGAAGAGCACGTTGGCGGCCATGTCCAGCGTTCCGGCCGCGACGATGACGGGCAGCGTGCCGGGTCCGGGGCGCAGGGCGCGGCCGGTGGCCACGGCCAGCAGGGCGATGAGGGTGACCGAGATCAGGCGTGCCCCGACCAGTGGCCACATGCCGCCGTCCGCCGGAGCCTGGGCGATGATGACGAAGAACCCGCCGAAACCCGCGCCCGCGGCGAGCGAGGCCAAAATCGGGCCGTACCCCCGGCCGGTCTTCCCGTCCGAGGGGCCGCGGCTCACCATCAGGACCGCCAGCAGCGCGAGGACCACCCCGCCCAGCGCGACAGGCTCGGGGCGCTCCCCGACGGCCAGTCCGAACAGCACGGGCAGCGCCGCCGAGAAGGTCGCGGTGATCGGCGCCACCACCGACATCACGCCGGTGGCCAGCGCCCGGTAGAACAGCACGACTCCCGCCGTGCCGCAGAGCCCGGAGGCCGCGCCCCAGGCCAGGGCCCCGGGCGTGGGGGTCTCCGGCAGGAACGGCAACAGCGCGACGATCACGGCCAGCCCGGCGGCCTGGGAGAGGACCACCACCGCGAGCACCCGCGACCGGCGGGTGGCCAGGCCACCGAGGAAGTCCGCGGTGCCGTACACCAGCGCGCAGGCCGTCGCCAGCACCACAGCCGTCACATTCCACCTCGGTTCAATAGACTGCACTAAAAGAACAATATATGGAGTGCAATGAAGTGCAAAACGAGTTCACTACACTGAACTCATGGACCCAGAGACGATCACCGCCGCGGTCGCCAACAACGTGCGGGCCCAGCGGGCGCACCGGCAGATGACCCTCGACGAGCTCGCCGCGCGCTCGGGGGTGAGCCGGGGCATGCTCGTCCAGGTCGAGCAGGGCAGGACGAACCCGAGCATCAGCACGCTCACCCGCATCGCCGACGCGCTCGGGGTGACGGTCGCGCGGATGGTGGAGGTCTCCGACACGCCCGTGGTCCGGGTGGTCAGCGCCGCCGACGTCGTCACCTTCCCGCACGGAGAGTCCAGCACCGCGCGCCTGCTGGTCGGCACCGACGCGCCCGCCATCCTGGAGCTGTGGGACTGGCGGCTCGCCCCCGGCGACCACCACGACGGCGACGCCCACCCCCCGGGCACCCGCGAGATGCTGACCGTCCTCGAAGGGCGGCTCACCCTCTCGGTGTACGGCAGGAGCCACGTCGTGGAGGGGGGCGACGCGGTCGTGTTCAGCGCCGACCGCCCGCACCGGTACGCCAACGAGGGGGACACGCCGCTGCGTTTCATGATGGTGGTGACCGAACCCCGGGAGACGCCCGACCGCTCCTGAGCCCCCTGAGCGGACGGGCGAACCGGCACCCCATCCGGCCGGCCTTGAGGCTTCTGAGCGGTCGCTTTATGTATCGTCTGCTCGCCTTGGGAGCTTTAAAGCTCTAACTGGCCGCATCGGATGAGACATGGTCACCAGGGTGCGCATCTCACCGGATGTGGCATGAAGTGGCGCGTCGGTACGGGCAACCGGCGGTTGATGTCCCATCCTGGTGGAATACCCGGTCATGATCTTGCGGGGGGACCCGGCCGGGCCGCTCGCCGTCCCCGCGGCGCTTTCGGGGGGAAGCATGCGGGTGTGGCGGGTATGGGTCGTGCCGTTGGCGTCGCTGGTCGCGCTCTGGGGGTGTACCTCCCCGATCACCCTGGTGGGATCGCTGGAACCGGCGACCGTGGCGTCCCCCCTCCGCGCGGGACCCGCAGGATTCGAGAAACCCGCGGTGCCCGGCGGACCCACACCCGCTCCCGGCGCCCCCTCGTCGTACGCTCCCACGGCACCCGCCCCCACCCCCGCACCCCTCCCTCTTCCCGTTCCCCTGCCCATCCCCGCCGCCACCGTCGTCCCCGGGCCCGGACCCGGCGCGGTGCGATCGCAGTGGGCGTGGGAAGATCTTCCCGTCTCGCCCCGGGCACGCCGGATCGACTGCGGCCGGACCAAGTGTGTGGCGCTGACCTTCGACGACGGGCCGGGGGCCTACACCGTGCCGCTGCTCGACATCCTCGCCAGGCACCGGGCCAGGGCGACGTTCTTCGTCGTCGGGCACATGATCTCCGGAGACGGCGAGGGCGTCCTGCGCAGGATGGTGGCCGAGGGGCACGAGCTGGGCAACCACACCTGGGACCACCCGAGGCTGCCCGCGCTGTCGCAGGCCGGGATCAGGGAGGAACTGGGCCGTACCCAGTGGCTCGTCAAGCAGGTGACCGGCGTCGCGATGATCCTCATGCGCCCGCCGTACGGGCTGACCGACTCCAGGGTCGCCGACGAGAGCCGCCAGCTGGGGCTCGCGCAGATCATGTGGGACGTCGACACGCTCGACTGGCGTGACCAGGACCCCTCGCTCGTCGCCCGGCGCGCGACCGAGGCCGGGCCGGGCTCCATCGTGCTGATGCACGACATCCACTCCTCCACGGTCCAGGCCGTCCCCCGGATCCTGGACGAGCTCGCCGCCAGGGGCTTCAGGTTCGTGACGATGTCCGAGCTGTACGGTGGGCGCCCCGCGCCGGGCAGGAAGCACTACGGCAGCCCGTGGCGCCAGGGCCGCTGACCGGGGACCCGGCGGATCCCGGCGGATCCCGCTGGAAGAGGCGTGAACCTTCCGGGCCCGTTCCCCGACTGTGCGGGGCGAGGAGGCAGGGTGACTGACGAACTGCTGGTGGTCCGGTGCCGGCTCGGCGAGCGTGAGGCGTTCGCGGAGCTGGTGAGGGCCTGGCACGACCCGGTGTGGAACTACGTACGGCGCATGCTGGGGCCCTCACGGGCCGACGACGTGGCCCAGGAGGTCTGGGTCGCCGTGGTGCGCGGGCTGCCGCGCCTGAAGGAGCCGGGCCGGTTCGCGCCCTGGCTGTTCACGATCGCCAGGCGCGCGGTGGCCGACCGGCTCCGCGAGGAGTACGCCAGGCCAGAGACCCCGCTGGAGGAGGAGCGGGCCTCCGCCGATCCCGGCGATTTCGCCGATGCCCTCGTGGACCGCGCCGACCTGCTCGCGGGCCTGGCGGGGCTGCCGGTCGGGGAGCGGGAGGTCCTCGTGCTGTTCTACCTGCAGGACCTCTCCCTGGAGGACTGCGCGCAGGTCTGCGCCGTCCCCATCGGCACGGTCAAGTCACGCCTGTCCCGCGCGCGGCGCATGCTGCGCGAACAGCTCACGGAGAAGGGATGTCGATGAACCCCGACGACATGATCGGCAGGCTGTCCGGCCCGCTGTCGCTGCGCCGCCGGATCGGCAACGTCGTGGCGCTGCTCGGCGGCCTGGGCGGGGCGCTGTTCACCGGCCTGCTGTGGGCCACGGAACCCGTCCTGCCGGGCCGCACGCACCTGGCCTTCGGCGCGCTGGTCGCGCTCGGCCTGACCTGGGCCGGTTACGGGGCCTGGGCGCTGACCCGCAGGACGCCGCTGTTCGCCCTCGACCGGGTGATCGCCGCCTGGCTGGCGGTGGCGGCGACGGTCCTGCTGACGGCGGGGACGGCCGCGATCGCGGCCGCCAGGGGCACCTGGGCGGGCACGGCGGGGGTCGCCGTCGCCGCGACGCTGGCCGTGCTCGCGGTGGCCGTCCTGCTGCGGGCCCGCGCCGACCGCGCCGCCCTGCTGCGGCGCAGGCGCGAGCTCGGCGGCTGAGGGCCGGTCATGATCCGCACGGTGATTCGGTACGGGATCCTGCCCCGCCGCCTCGGGAGGGCGGTTGGAGCCCGCTAGTTCCTGGTGATCACACCGCAGGCGATGCGCCCCCCGGAGTCTCCCGCCTTGAGGGTTTCCGCGTCCGGGCCGGTGCCGCCGGTCGGGTCCCCCGGGTGGCTGTAGCGGTCGGGAATGTTGGAGTGGTTGTCCGGCAGGGCGTGGACGACGACGGAGCTGCCGTCGCTGTCGAAGAGCTGTCCCACCCGGAAGCGGTCGGTCACGACGGTCGCCTCGCCGGTGCCGTCCTTGGCGACGAGGAGGTTGGGCAGGTCGCCGGAGTGGCCGGTGTGCGTGACCGGGAGGAGGGTGAAGTGCGCGCCCGCGCTGGCGAAGGGGCTGCGGGTGACCGGGTCGATCGCCCCGGGGTCGCAGACGCCCTTCGCGTGGACGTGGAAGCCGTGATACCCGGTGGGCAGGCCGCTGACGGTGATCGTGAGCCTGGACCTGTCGCGCGGCTGCTGGTCGACGCGCAGGAAGCCGACGTTCTTCCCCGCCGTGTTCTTGAGGACGGCCCCGGCCGACGGCTGAGAAGACTGAGGTGTCCGAGAGGTCTGAGAGAACTGAGAGGTCTGAGAGGTCTGAGGCGTCGCCTGGGCGGCCGGGACGCTCCCGGCTCCGGCCACCGCCGTCCCGAGCGCGACGGCCAGGGCGAGACAGGTCCTGTGAAGCATGAGATATCCCCCGTACGAGTCCCGGGCTCCCCTGCCGTGACGGGGAGCCGTCAGTACAGGGTTCCTACCCCAGGTGGGGGCGGGTGCAAGGGGCACCACGCCGTCGCCGGAGGGCAAAGTCGTGCCGCAGCGGGCGCGTCCCGTGCGAGGCCGGGGCACAAGAGGCCATGCCGGACGAAACCGCCCGGCGCACAGCCGGATCCGGACAAAGCCGTACCGCGCGGAAGTACGGCGGCGGACCCGTACGAGAGCGTCTCATGGGGCGCGCCGGGACGGTCGACGCGCTCGGGCCGATCGGAGGCGGACCCGTATCAGGGCGTTTTATCTGGGGCCGGGCGAAAGACCAGACGAGGCCGTACGGAAAGAACCGTCCCGCCGGGTGGGCCCGGCGGGACGGGGTGGATCAGGCTGGAGCGGTGAGGATCAGTTGGCGCGCTTGGCGCGGGCGGTGGTCCGGGCGCGGGTCGAGGCGTCGAGGACGACCTTGCGGATGCGCACGTTCTCCGGCGTGATCTCCACGCACTCGTCCTCGCGGATGAACTCCAGCGCCTGCTCCAGCGAGAGCTGGCGCGGCGGGATCAGCGTCTCCGTCGTGTCGCTCGTCGAGGAGCGCATGTTGGTGAGCTTCTTCTCCTTGGTGATGTTCACGTCCATGTCGTCGGAGCGCGAGTTCTCACCGACGATCATGCCCTCGTAGACCTCGGTGGTCGGCTGGACGAACAGGACACCGCGCTCCTGCAGGTTCAGCATGGCGAACGGGGTCACCGGGCCCGGCCGGTCGGCGACCAGCGAGCCGTTGTTGCGGGTGCGCAGCTCGCCGAACCACGGCTCGTAATCCTCGAACACGTGGTTCACGATGCCGGTGCCTCGGGTCTCGGTCAGGAACTCGGTCCGGAAGCCGATCAGGCCGCGGGCCGGGACCACGAACTCCATGC
Source organism: Streptosporangium oxazolinicum (assembly GCF_039537505.1). Classification (NCBI taxonomy): domain Bacteria; kingdom Bacillati; phylum Actinomycetota; class Actinomycetes; order Streptosporangiales; family Streptosporangiaceae; genus Streptosporangium; species Streptosporangium oxazolinicum. The sequence continues at coordinate 550,883 of NZ_BAABAQ010000003.1, read as the reverse complement.
GGATCCAGCCGGTGCCGTGGTTGGTCATGTGCTCCATGCGGCCCTTGCGGACGGCGAGCAGCTGGGTGATCGCCCCGAGGTATTCCTCCGGGCAGTCGATGGTGACCCGCTCGACCGGCTCGTGGACCTTGCCGTCGACGACCTTGGTGACGACCTGCGGCTTGCCGACGGTCAGCTCGTAGCCCTCGCGGCGCATCTGCTCGACCAGGATGGCCAGCGCCAGCTCGCCACGGCCCTGCACCTCCCACGCGTCGGGACGGTCGGTCGGCAGGACGCGCAGCGACACGTTGCCGACGAGCTCCTTGTCGAGCCGGTCCTTGACCATGCGGGCGGTGACCTTGGAGCCCTTGACCCTGCCGACCAGCGGCGAGGTGTTGGTGCCGATGGTCATGGAGATCGCGGGCTCGTCGACCGTGATGAGGGGCAGCGGGCGCGGGTCCTCGGGGTCGGCGAGGGTCTCGCCGATCATGATGTCCGGGATTCCGGCGATCGCGATGATGTCGCCGGGCCCCGCCTCCTCGGCGGGCTTGCGCTCCAGCGCGTCGGTCATCAGCAGCTCGGTGATCTTCACCCGCTGGATGGTGCCGTCGGTGCGGCACCAGGCGACCTGCTGGCCCTTCTTGATGGTGCCCTGGTGGACGCGGCAGAGCGCGATCCGGCCCAGGTAGGACGAGGCGTCGAGGTTGGTGACGTGCGCCTGCAGGGGGGCCTCGGGGTCGTACACCGGGGCCGGGATCGTGTTCTTGATGACCTCGAACAGCGGCTCCAGGTCCTCGGAGTCCGGCATCCCGGCGTCCTCGGGACGGTTGAGCGAGGCGCGCCCGGCCTTGGCCGAGGCGTAGACGATCGGGAAGTCGATCTGCTCCTCGGTGGCGTCCAGGTCGATGAAGAGCTCGTAGACCTCGTCCACGACCTCCTTGATCCGGGCGTCGGGGCGGTCGACCTTGTTGATGCACAGGATGACCGGCATCTTCGCGGCGAACGCCTTGCGCAGCACGAACCGGGTCTGCGGCAGCGGACCCTCGGAGGCGTCGACCAGCAGCACGACACCGTCGACCATGGACAGGCCCCGCTCGACCTCACCGCCGAAGTCGGCGTGGCCGGGGGTGTCGATGATGTTGAGCGTCATGCCGCCGTGCTTGACGGCGGTGTTCTTCGCGAGAATGGTGATCCCCTTCTCGCGTTCGAGGTCGTTGGAGTCCATGACACGGTCGTCCACGTCCTGGTTGACGCGGAAGGCGCCCGACTGCCAGAGCATGGCATCCACGAGAGTGGTCTTGCCGTGGTCGACGTGCGCGATGATCGCGATGTTCCGCAGGTCGTCGCGGCTGTTCAAAGGCATGATGGAGTCTCACTCTGTGATCGTGGAGGCTGGCCGCGGACTGTGCGGCCCTCCTATTTTAGTTGATCCGGACAATCGCTCTCACGCCTCCGGCGATGAAGTGCGCCAATTCACCCGCCGGACACCCTCCGGCCCCCCTGCCGGAGCCCGTGGCCGGTACCGCGGACCGGGGCCGCGCCCGGGGTGCGAGCGAGGCGCGACCGGGCGTCCGGCACTCCTTAAGCTCGGATCCATGCCTCTCGCACCGTCGCTTCCCGTAATGCTCAGAACCCGGGACAACCTGCGGATAGACGCCGCCCACACCCCCTCGCGCGGCGCGGACGACCTCGGGATCGTCCTCGCCCACGGCTTCACCGGATCCCTCAGGGAACGCGCCACGCGCCGCATCGCCCACGTGCTCAGCGGGTTCGGCGGGGTGGTGGCGTTCGACTTCAGGGGACACGGCCGCTCGGGAGGCCACTCGACCGTGGGAGACCTGGAGATCTTCGACGTGGAGGCGGCGGTACGGCACGCGCGGACGATCGGCTACCGCAGGGTCGTGACCGTCGGGTTCTCCATGGGCGGGGCGGTCGCCGTACGGCACGCGGGGGTGCTGGGCGGCGTGGACGCGGTGGTGTCGGTGAGCGCGCCCGCCCGGTGGTACTACCGGGGGACCAGGCCGATGCGCCAGGTGCACTGGGCGATCGAGCGGCCGGTCGGGCGGCTGGCCGCGCGGCTGGGCAAGCGCACCCGGATCATGAAGGGGGTGTGGGACCCGCTGCCGCTGGCGCCCTACGAGGCGGCGGCGAAGATCTCACCGGTGCCGCTCCTGGTCGTGCACGGTGACGCGGACCGGTTCTTCCCCCTCGACCACGCGTACCAGATCTACGAGGCCGCGAACGAGCCGAAGGAGCTGTGGATCGAGTCCGGCTTCGGCCACGCGGAGTCGGCGGCCACGCCGGATCTGGTCCGCCGCGTCGGGGGGTGGGCCGAGGCCAGGTCCCGTCCCCCGGAAGATGTCTATCCTCAGGAAGATTGAGGCGGGCAGCGGCGAGGGACAGGACGCATGCGAAGCATCTACGTTGCGGGTCTTGGGCGGGGAGACGGCAGGCAGATCGTCGAGCTCGGCCTGATGGAGCTGCTGACCGGGCGGGCCGACCGCACGGGGGTGTTCCGGCCGATCACGGGCGGTGGCGAGGACCGGACCCTGGAGCTGCTCAGGGCCAGATACCGTCCCGCCGCCTCGGCGACGGGGGTGAGCGCCGAGGAGGCCGCGGAGATCTACGCGGAGCGGGGCGCCGAGGAGCTCATCGGCCGCCTGGTCGCCCGCTTCCACACCCTGGAGCGCGAGTGCGACGCCCTGCTGGTGCTCGGCAGTTCCTTCGACACCGACGACCTGCCGCGCGAGCTCGCCTTCAACGCCCGCCTCGCCGCCGAGTTCGGCGCCCCGGTGATCGTGGTGGTGGGCGCGCACGGCGACGACGCCGAGGAGATCGCGACGGAGATGCGCACCGGCTACCAGGTCTTCTCCGACCTGGGCTGCACGGTGCTCGCGGTGATCGCCAACCGGGTGCCCGAGGGCACGGTCATCGAGTGCGACCTGCCGGTGCCCCGCTACGCCGTGCCCGAGCACCCGTCGCTGTCGGCGCCGACCGTCGGGCAGGTCATGCGGGCCGTGGACGCCGAGCCGATCCAGGGCGGGGAGGACGGCCTGCTGCGCGACGTGCTCGGGTTCGTGTTCGGCGGGGCCACGCTCCCGGTGTTCCTGGAGCACCTCGCCGACGGCGCGCTCGTGATCACGCCGGGCGACCGCGCGGACCTGCTGCTGGTCTCACTGGCCGTCGAGGCAGCCGGTACGGCGAGACCCGCCGGGGTCGTCCTCACGGTGGGGGAGAGGCCCAGCGAGGCCGTACGGGAGCTCACAGCCCGTCTGGCGCCCGGTGTGCCGGTGCTCGCGGCCAAGGAGGACAGCTTCACCGTGGCGACCACCCTGGCCGGGCTGGAGGGGCGGCTCACCGCCGACAACCCCCGCAAGATCGAGACGGCCCTCGGCCACTTCGAGGCCCACGTGGACGCGGCCGGTCTCGCCGACCGGATCGAGCTGACCCGCTCCGAGCGGGTCACCCCGATGATGTTCGAGCACACCCTGCTGGAACGGGCGCGGGCCGACCGGCGGCACATCGTGCTGCCCGAGGGCGAGGAGGACCGCGTCCTGCGGGCGGCCGACATCCTCCTGCGGCGCGGCATCGTCGACCTCACCCTCCTCGGCAGGGAGGAGGTGGTGCGGCGGCGGATCGCCGACCTCGGCCTCGACCTGTCGGGCGTGACCGTCGCCGACCCGCTGACCTCGCCGCTGCGGGAGTCGTTCGCCGAGGAGTACGCCGCGCTGAGGGCGCACAAGGGTATGACCTCCGAGCTGGCCATGGACGTGGTCGCCGACGTCAACTTCTTCGGCACGATGATGCTGCACCGGGGCCTGGTGCACGGCATGGTCTCCGGGGCCGCGCACACCACGGCCGCCACGATCCTGCCCGCCTTCCAGATCGTGAAGACGGTTCCCGGCACCTCGATCGTCTCCTCGGTGTTCTTCATGTGCCTGGCCGACCGGGTGCTCGTCTACGGCGACTGCGCGATCAACCCCGACCCCGACGCCGAGATGCTCGCCGACATCGCGATCTCCTCGGCCCGTACGGCGAAGCGGTTCGGCGTCGAGCCGAGGATCGCGATGCTGTCCTACTCCACCGGCGAGTCGGGCAGCGGCGCCGACGTCGACAAGGTCCGCGCCGCCACCGCGCTGGTCGCCGAGCGGGCGCCCGACCTGCTGGTCGAGGGGCCCATCCAGTACGACGCGGCGGTGGACGCCAGGGTCGCCGCCGCCAAACTGCCCGGGTCGCGGGTCGCCGGCCGGGCGACCGTGCTGATCTTCCCGGACCTGAACACCGGCAACAACACCTACAAGGCCGTGCAGCGCTCGGCCGGTGCCGTCGCGGTCGGGCCCGTTTTGCAGGGACTGCGCAGGCCGGTCAACGACCTGTCGCGCGGGGCCCTGGTCACCGACATCGTGAGCACCGTCGCCATCACCGCCGTACAGGCGCAGGAGGTCACCACATGAGCGAGCGAGCCGCGCGACCGGCCGGACCCTCGGGCCGGAACTGTGATGTGAACTCGAGCGGTGACCCGAGCCGGGACGACGACCTCGACGATGTGGGCGACTCGGGTGACCTGGACCGGGGGAGCGGCTCGGCCCGGGGAGACCTTCCCGGCCGGGTGCTGGTCCTCAACTCCGGGTCCTCCTCGGTGAAGTACCGGCTCCTGTCCGGTGCCGGGCGGCTGGCCTCGGGAACGGTGGAGCGCGTCGGCGAGCCCGGCTCCCCGGTGCCCGGCCATCGGGCGGCACTGGAGGCCGTCGCCGACCGGCTGGCCGCCGACGGCCTGGGACTCGACTCCCCCGAGCTCACCGCGATCGGGCACCGGGTGGTGCACGGGGGCACGACCTTCACCCGGCCCACGCTGATCACCGACGAGGTGGTCGGGGGGATCGAGGCGCTCATCCCGCTCGCGCCCCTGCACAACCCCGCCAACCTGGCGGGCATCGAGGTCGCCCGGCGGCTCCGCCCCGACCTGCCGCAGGTCGCCGTCTTCGACACCGCCTTCCACGCCACGATCCCCCCGGCCGCCTCGGCGTACGCGATCGACCGCGAGGTGGCCGCGCGGCTGGGCGTGCGGCGCTACGGCTTCCACGGCACCTCACACGCGTACGTCTCCCGCCAGGCCGCCCTCCTCGCGGGCGGGCCCGGGGCCAACGTGATCGTCCTGCACCTCGGCAACGGGGCCAGCGCCTCGGCGGTGTCCGCCGGGCGGTGCGTGGACACGTCCATGGGCATGACCCCGCTCGAAGGTCTCGTCATGGGGACGCGCAGCGGCGACCTGGACCCGGCGGTGGTCCTCTACCTGGCGCGTACGGGAGGCATGTCCCTCGACGAGATCGACGCGCTGCTCAACCGCCGCAGCGGCATGCTCGGTCTCTGCGGCGACAACGACATGCGCGCGGTGACGGAGCGGGTGGCCGCGGGCGACCCCGACGCCGAACTGGCCATGTCGGTCTACTGTCACCGGCTCCGCAAGTACGTCGGCGCCTACTACGCCGTCCTCGGCACGGTCGACGTCATCGCCTTCACCGGCGGCGTCGGGGAGAACTCCGCCCTGGTCAGGGAGCGGGCACTGGCCGGTCTCGGGGCGCTCGGCATCGCCGTCGACCCGGTGCGCAACGCGCGCGGCGACACGCTCATCTCCGCCGACGGCGGGGCCGTGCGGGTCGCGGTGATCCCCACGGACGAGGAGTTCGAGATCGCCCGGCAAACTCTCGCGGTTATTTCCAGAACCAATCGCGGATAAAACACGTCTACCACTGCAACGGATGGATGAAATCCGCCGGGAGAAGTCCGCGGGACCCGAATCATCGCTCGGCGATCGTCGTGGGACATACTTCTTGTGATCGGATGGTCGCCCAGCGTCGCGGGGGTGCGCTGGGCGGTCGTCCGGCCGGTGCGGCCCGTACGGCTCGTCGTGAGCCGTACGGGCGCATCCGGACCCCGATCTCGCGACGGACCGGGGGCCGGTGCGCCGTGCCCGTCGCGCGTCCGGGGCCGGTTCGCTCAGCCCAGACGGGCGATCGACTTGTACTCCAGGTAGGCCGACAACCCCTCCGGGCCCAGCTCGCGGCCGAGACCGCTGCCCTTGAAGCCGCCGAACGGAGAGCTGTTCTCGATCATGAAGAGGTTGACGCCGTAGGTGCCGGTGCGCACCTGGCGGGCGATGTCCATGCCGCGCTCGGCGTCGGCGGTCCACACCGTCCCGGCCAGGCCGTAGTCGCTGTCGTTGGCGATGCGGACCGCGTCCCCCTCGTCCTCGTAGGGGATCACCGTCAGGACCGGGCCGAAGATCTCCTCGCGGGCGATGCGCATCTCGTTGGTGGCCGCCGCGAAGACGGTCGGGGCCACGTACCAGCCGCGGTCGTGGGGGCGCTCCAGGCCGCCGACGACCGGCTTGGCGCCCTCGTCGATGCCGATCCTGATGTAGTTCTCGACCCGCTCCTGCTGCCGCTTGGCGACCATCGGGCCGATGCCGGTGGCCGGGTCGGACGGGTCGCCGACCGGCATGCCCCGTACCATCGCCGAGACCGCGTCCACGACCTCGTCGTAGCGGTCGCGCGAGGCGAGGATACGGGTCTGGGCGACGCAGGCCTGGCCGTTGTTCATCAGCGAGGCGATCGACAGGAAGCCCATCGCGGAGGGCAGGTCGCAGTCGTCCAGGATGATCGCCGCGGACTTGCCGCCCAGCTCCAGGGTGCACCGCTTGAGCCGCTCGCCGCAGATCGCCCCGATGCGCCGTCCGGCGGCGGTGGAACCGGTGAAGGCGACCTTGTCCACGCCCGGGTGGGAGATCAGGTACTCGCTCGTCTCGCGTCCGGCGGCGACGATGTTGACGACGCCGTCGGGGACGCCCGCCTCCTTGACCATCTCGGCCAGCAGGTAGGGGTCGAGCGGGGTCTCGGGCGCGGGCTTGACCACGACCGTGCACCCCGCGACGAGGGCGGGGGCCAGCTTGATCATGATGACGAACTGCGGGACGTTCCACGGGACCACGGCGGCGACCACGCCCACCGGCTCGCGGCGGACGGTCACCGTGCCGAACGTGCCGGGGCGCTCCTCCTCGACGGGGAAGGTCCTGCCCAGCTCGGCGTAGTACTGGAGCATGCCGAGCGGCTGCGGGGCCTGCGCCAGCTGGGAGAAGGTGATCGGGGAGCCCATCTCCAGGGTGATGAGCTCGGCCATCTCCCCCTGGCGGGCCGCGTAGATCTCGGCGAGCCTGCCGACGACGGCCGCGCGCTCGGCCATCGTCATCCGGGGCCACGGGCCGTGGTCGAACGCCTGGCGGGCGGCGGCCACCGCCCGGTCCATGTCGGCGGGTGTGCCGTCGGGGACCCGGCCGACGACCTCCTCGGTGTGAGGGGAGACGACGTCGATGACGCCGGTCCCGGCGGGGGCCACCCAGTCGCCCCCGATGAAGAGCGTGTCGTGCTGGCGCATGATGTGTTGCCTCCTGGTGGGCGGGCCGGAGTCGCGGTTCTCGGATGGTCTCATCCGCCGGGAGGGGCGCCACGCGCCCCGCCGCTGCTTGAAACCGAATCATGTTCTGTCGCCGATGACAAGGGTGGACGGCGGCCTCGTCCTGTGGTCGAGGTGGTGCGTTTCATGCGAGGATTCACCAGAGTGACAGGAGTGACATGTCTCGTGATGCTTGTTTAAATCACCCTAAAGAGGCAGATAGTTCACCAATGGTGCGCGAGTTCCTTCGTTCCGGTGGCGAGCGTCAAGATCGCCTTCTATAGTTTCGCTCCGTCTATGAGGGGGCTCCGGAGGTGAGCGAAGCGTGAGGCCGACTCGCGCAGCCGCATTGGCTGTCGCACTCACCGTGATGCTCCTGTCGCCGGCCGTCGCCGGGGCCGCGCCCATCCAGGCCGCCAGGCCCAACCCCGAGGCCGAGCTCAAGAAGCTCACCCAGGAGGCCGCCGCGATCAACAAGAATTACCGAGGCCAGGTGCAGAGCCTGGAGGAGACCCGGGTCCAGGCCAGCAAGGCCACCACCAACGCCAAGAGCCTCAGGCGCGCCCTGGCCAACGCCGAGACCGACGTCGTGCGCTTCGCCCAGACCGCCTACATGGGCGGTGCCCTCGACGACGACAACCTGCTGAGCTTCCAGGGCAACGCCAACCTCGCCCTCGGCCAGGCCGCCACCATGTCCTACCTGGCCAGCCGCCGAGCCACCCAGCTCAACCGGGTCAAGGACCTCATCAAGAGGGCCAAGGCCGCGGAGAAGTCCGCCGACGCGAAGATCGTCAAGCTCAAGAAGGACATCGCCGACCTCAAGCGACAGCGGGTCAGGATCGAGGGGCTCCTGGCCAAGTACGGCTTCCAGACCCCCTCGGGCAGCGGCGGCCTGACCCCCCGGACGATCACCATGCGCAACCTCGTGCTGCAGAACTTCCCCATGCCGTACAACTACGGCTGCCTGCGCCCCGGCGACCCCGGCGACCACGGCAGCGGCCGGGCCTGCGACTTCATGATGAGCGCCGGCGGCAGCGTCCCCACGGAGGAGGCCATGGACCGCGGCAACCGTCTCGCCCAGTGGGCCATCGACAACGGCAACCGCCTGGGGGTCATGTACATCATCTGGCAGCAGAAGTACTACGACGTCCGCACCGGCGCCGGCTGGAAAATGATGTCCAACCGAGGCGGCAACACCGCCAACCACATCGACCACGTCCACATCTCGATGTTCTGACCTGCGGTGATCTCGTTCGGTGGGGTTCTCAGGGCATTTCGGCCCGTCGCCCACGCGTCCTCGATGACCTGCCACATGCGGTCCTCGCTGGAGGGCATGAGGTGCGTGTAGGTCCGCGGGGTGAACCCGGGGTCGGCGTGCCCGAGGAAGTGATGGAGACACTCCGCTCCAGGAGCACCGAGGCGAAGTGGTGGCGGAGCATGTGGAAGCCCTCTACCGGCCATTCCAAGATGTCGAGGGAGGCGAGCTCCGGCTACATCGCACGGTGCTCTACAACTCCATCTACCGCGCCGACAACGAACTTTTGATCAACCTGCACGCTTATGGCACCCGAGCCCCCGAAGCACCCGTCATCTACCTGACTCATACCGAAGCCAACAGCACCGCGACGACGTATCTCGCTGACCTGCCGGGCCTTTGTCGTCTCGCGATCGGTGCTGTAAGTGGCGCGACCGGGCGTCGACGGTCCGTCAGCAGCGCGGATCTGGACGCGGTGATCGAGGCGCGCTTCACCGCCGCAGGCGGTCGTCCGTGAACGCGGTACGTGGTCCGCGTCGAACTCCGTACCGCCGGCTCCGGCTGCCGCTTCCACAGAATGCCCGGCATATACCGCAGGACGTGCTGCGGCACCGCGCCCGGCTCGGCGCCGTGCCGTTCGGTTTCGAACTCGGTACGGGGCGCACGAGCACGGGGCGGCGGTCACCTTCAAGAGGACCTACGGGTTCACCCGTTCAGAACTCGACGAATCCGTACAGCGCGAGGTGATTCGACTTCGTGCTGCCTACCGTGTGGCCGATGCTCGACGGTTGCACGGTGCCCTTGACGAACAGGTAGTCGATCTTTCTGGAGCCGGAGGTCGCCTTCGTTCCGTAACCGGTCATGCCGAAGTCGCCGAGCGTTGTGGGAGCGATGCCCGTGCGATTGGCGTCGATTCCGATCACGCGGATCGTTGAGGTGTTCATCAGGCTCGTGGCGTCCGCGCCGACATGGATGCCGGATTTCGCGATGCCCGCGGAGCCCGCACCCGCGCAGGCGTTCGCCCCGTTCTGTTCCGGGAGGTGCATGGTCGCGGCGAACACCGGTGTTCCCGTCGCCGTGATGGTGAACTTCGCGGCGATGGCGCTGGTGCGCTTCCACTTGTGTTCGTTGGCGCTGTCCGCGTCGTTGCTCGGTGGCTTGTACAGCGTGCACCCGGCCCCGTCGCGGTAGGGCGTTCCGGGCTTCAGCCAGCCCGCGCTCCAGTATTTCGAGATGCCGCCCGCCGTGAGGCTCAGCGTTCTGGTGTTGTAGAGGATCCCGTTGGTCTGCTTCTTCTTCAGGTCGCCGAGCGATTGCTGGCTGCACTTGTGCGTGCCGCCCCACACCTCGGGGTCGTCCCAGGCCACGATCGCCTTGTAGGTGCCCGCCGGATAGCCGAACTTGGCCGAGAGTTGATCGGCGTACGCCGTGGCCTGTCCGGTGCCACGTACCTGTTGCACGATCAGGAGGTCGGGTGCCTGCACGTCTGAGGTGCCGGTATTACCGTTGTCGTCGACCAGCATCGATGTGAGGTGGTCCGGGCCCGAGATCCGGGTGCACGAGCCGTCGGCGTTGTTTCTGACCAGATTCTCGATGTTGTTGTTGTAGACCCGTAAGACGCGATCTGCCGCGGTCGTGGACGCTTGGTGCGTCTGCGGGACCGAGGGAGCGGCTGGGGTGAGCGCGGTGACTGCCACGAGCGCTATCGCACCAACAGATCGATAATCGAATGACATTGCGGCAGACTAGCGATTCTCCCGGGTTCGTGACGGGACGGTGGAACATCGTTGAGGACGGCTACGGGACGTCTGCGCGACGGGTAAGCGTCCCGCGCCCGCTGGAGTGAGCCAGGAGGTCTCCTCGGCCTCCAGCGCCATGCCGATCGGTTTCCCCGTCAGCCTTTCGTGCGTTGCGCTGTACAGCTCGGGTTCAGATCGCGCCAGCTCCTGGTAGAGGGTGACGGCTTCCTGGACAGGGTCCGCTCTTTGATCAGACTGTCAACGCAACGTTGGTTGACGATGATTCGGACCAATCGAAGACTCGAAATGAAGGATCGCGTGAATTCGGAACGCAGGCCGCGCCCCTGGGGACAGTCCGAGGTCCCAGGGGCGCGGCCGCGTCAGTTCGATCGCGACTTTCCCGTGCCTACTTCTTCGGCACGTACAGCCGGATGTTGTCGATGCGGGCCTGGCCCTCACCGACGTTCGTGTACGGCTCACCGATGACGAAGTAGTCGGGGTAGGCCGAGCCGGCCGGCCACTGGTTGTCCCACGTCTTGGAGCCAAACGCGCCCCGCGCGGTGTGCGACGTGTTGAACTGGCCGTTGTACTCCTCGGCGTCCACGTTGTAGTGGAAGATCGGGACGTTCGCCCCGATCACGCCGGCGTCGTCGTCGATGAAGCCCCGGGTGAACCGGTAGGTCTGCTTGCCGACGTTCTTGAAGACGCCGCTCACCTCCATCGTGTAACCCGCCGGGGTGCGCTCGATGGCGAACGCGTAGTCCTTGTGGGGCATCAGCTCGGGCTGCAGCTCCACGGCCGACTTCTGCACGCCGGAGACCGGGCGACGGTCGCAGCTCGTCACGAACGTCTGCGACTGGCCGAGCGAACCCGTGAAGTAGAGCATGTTCACCGTGGTTTTGTTGCTCTGGTCCCAGGGGTACTTCTCACCGGTCAGCGAGTTACAGACGTCATAGCCGTTCGTGTTCCGTGACGGGGCCGGGCTGAACTGGTCCATGAGCACCTTGCGGTGCCAGTGGTACATCGCCAGGTTCCGGGGCATCGCCGGGAAGTCCAGGATCGACATGAAGTGGAACGCGTTGTAGGCCTCGTTGCTGTCCTCCCGCACGGAGCGGGTGGCGCAGGGGTCGGCCGGGTCGATGTCGTTCGGGTCGCCGACCCAGGGGTAGAACGTCTTGCACTCCCCGAGGGTGTACCCGTTGTACTTGCCGTCGTAGAACAGCGAGCCGTTACGCAAGCCGCCGAAGTCGAGCGTCTTGAGGTCGTACTCGATGCGGTAGTACTTCGGCAGCGGCTCGGTGTTGCGGATGATCGCGCCACCTGTGTAGTGAGGCACGGCGATCTTGGCGACGGCGCCCACGGTGTCCAGCTTCTCCGTCTTGATCGACGGACGTTCGGCGGTGTCGGTATAGCTGTCGTCGACCCGCCCGCCGCTCTCGCGCGTGGAGAGGGACGCCGTGAGCCAGCCGTCCTTGCCGAACTCGGTCTCCTGCCGGTAGGTCCGCATGGTCGCCATCGACGCGTCGAACTCGGGACCGAGCTGAAGGCGGTAGAGGTCGCCGTTGTCGTCGTTGAAGTCGTCGACCGGCTCGCTGTAGTCGTCGAGCACCCACGGGCTGGCCTCAGTGCGGATCTTCTTCTCGAACGGCTCGTCGTACTTGAGCCGCCAGCGGATGGGAGTGGGTTCCGGCTCGGGCTCGGCGGCCGCGCACGGCGGGGTCACGCCGTCGTCGTCCTGGATGATCGTCAACTTGACGCTGTGGAAGGTCACCCCGGTCGTGCCCGCCTCGACGCGGAAGTCGGCGCCGCCGTTCTCGCGGTTGGCGAACCGGGCGTCCATCAGCTCGAAGCCCGCCGTCTTCCACGTGTTCGACCCGGTGCGGTTCACCGAACCCGTCGAGCCGTACGCGCTGCTGGTCGAGTCGTACTGGACGCGGAACGTGGCCCCGCCCTCGTCGAAGTACTCGACCTGCAGGCACGCGACGTACGCGCCGTCGAAGGCGACCGCGTCGTCGACCTGGAAATACATGTGCTGCGCCGGTGCCGAGGTCTGCACGGTCGCGCGTGCGCTCCGCCCGCCAACCGTCACGGGTGCGGTCGTGCCGTCACCCTGCTCGATCTGGCGGAGACCGTTCTCCTCGTTGACCTCGCCCAAGATGATCGAGGCGCTGGGCTCGTCCGCGGTGGCCGACGTCGCGGCGGTCGGCGTCGCGGCGAGGAGCAGAGACGCCCCCAGGGTGACCATGCTCAGGGCCGCCACGGCCGAGCGACGTCTGCGATTGCGAGTTGTTGATCTCATTGCGTTTCCTTCTCCGTTGAGCAAGGCGTCCGTTCGAGCCGTCGACCAGGGCGGTCGTCACGTCCTGGCCGATGAGGGTTGTGAACACGTTGGCCGTGACCGACACACCTTCTTGGTCATCGTGATGTCGACGAGCCGGTACCGGCCGCCGCCGTCCTTCTCCAGGACGCCGAGCTCAAGCAGGGATGCGGCGTAGCGGTGGGCCGTGCTGACCGCGACATGGGACGTGGCTGCCGGATCGTACAGGCTCGCACCCGCTGTGCCGGCGGACGCCACCGTCTCCAGCAGCTCGAACGCCTTGGTCGTACTCGACGACTTCCTCGTCGTCGGCATTCCTGTCGTCACCATTCGAATAACTCGAATCCTCTTCGATTTTGCACCTGATCACAGCCTCGATAAATGCGAGACATCTTGTCAAGGGTTTCGATTCGTGGACTTTCCTGGCTGATCGACGGATTCCTCACCAGGCATTCGAGTATGTCGAATCGACGGTTCATCTCGACATCGGCGTGGGCCGTCGATGGTCGCGGCCACGGCGATGGGCACCGCGGCAACTGGTTACGTCGCTTGTCGTAAGGGGAGACAGACCCCACCGCACGTCGAGTGCGAGCCCGGTCACCGGCAGGCGGCGTTCGAAGGACGTCAGGCGCACGCTTGCTCATGCCAACCCTGAGGTCCACTCGGTGGACCTGGCCACCGGCCGCGTTGTCAATGGCCAGTTTCTCAATGAATCAGAACAAATTGAGAAGGGCCTCGCATTAATTATGGAAGGCCTTCAGATAGCTGTAGAGTGGAATTTCCCCGATCTCGTCCGCGTGGCAATAACGCTCCTCCGAAACCTCTATCGGCAGAACCCTTCGGAGGCCGCGGAGACGTGGCGCAAGGCGACCTCAACTGAACCGCCGGAGTGGATGACGCAGTGATCATCTTGGCGCAGAGGGTGGGCCCGTCCATCAAGCAGGCGAAAGCCTTCAGCCAGCCCTAAGTCACACCGCACCCCCGATCCCTAATACGGGCCTAAAGAGGATTCCAGGAGAAGGTGGATGGCTGTTCATCACGTCGCTCAGCTCATCCTCGGTGAGGTTGAGGGGGAAGGCGCTGCCCGCCTGCGATGGATCCCAGCCGCGCTCAAGGGCTCTCCGTATGGTCGCCGCCACCAGGGTCGGCCGTACGGTCATTGTTCGCTCCCCGAGCCAGGCGTCCGGTCGAGAGCAGGGGAGTTCCACCAGGAGAACCCGCCCTCGCCTGTCAGCCAGCTCCACCGCGTAGGTCAGCGGACCCCAACTGTTTCCCTGGGAATACGTGGGCTTGTGGCGGATCCGCCAGCGATAGGCGGTGCCGTCGACCGAGATTAGCCTGGAGCCCTTCTTGGGGATCGCCACAGAGTGGTCTCCTGTCTTGTTTCGTCCCTGCCCCATGAGAGCACTGGAGACAGCGACAGGTGATATAAGGCGTTAGCCAGCGTAGCCATCGCTCAGTCTCATGATCGAGCGGTTTTCGCGTAGCCGGACCCGGCGGTGGCAGCTCTGCAGCTCTAGAAGCGCAGGGCACATGGGCGCGAGAAGCAGCGCGAAACGATGAGAACCAGTGAAAGCCAAGAGCCCAGCTCAGAACGTCTTCTAGGAGATCACCGCAGGTCAGTCGCCATCACGGATCAGATCTCGATGTTCTGACGGTAAGCCGAGTTTGATCGGTTTCACCGCTACCGACGATCCGTCGGTGAGGTGCGCGTCGTGAATTCTGTACCGGCTTACGGCGGCAGTGTGAAGTGCCCGCCTTGCGCGTTCCGTGCCGCTTCGACGTGATGGTGGTTGAGGAGGGCGATTTCCTGGACGCCCGGCCCTGGGGGGCGTTCTCGGCCTCGTACCCACGCGGCCGTTACGCGGGTTCGGACAGGTCGCCGGAAGGAGAACCGCGAAGAGGCTCGGTGTGGTCGGGGGAGGAGGGCCGGGAGAAGGCCCGCCAGCGCCGCAGATAGCGGGGTAGCTGCCGGAGGGCGAGGGGCCGGGGCCCGATCCCGGCGGCGACGACCGCGCCGTCGAGTACGCCACCGGACCGCTCGAGTATCCCGGCGGCCGCCGCCGAGCGGCCTTGCGGTGTCGCGAGGTCGGCGATGAGGTCGGCGTCCCGCAGATCCACGTCGATCACAGAGTGTCCGGCGGAGCGGAGCCGTTCGGTCACCGCGGCGCCCATCCCCGACGCCGAGCCCGTCACCGCGTAGGTGCCCATTCGGATCCCTGTCCTGGCGTCAGTTGCCGTTCGGCAGGACGGCCGCCGCGATGATGACGTTGTTGACGATGGTCGCGGTGACGGTGCGCGCGACCGCTTCGGCGGCGGCTCCGGCTCCCCAGTTGCCCTGTTCGAGGTCCTTGGCGCGGGTGATCACGGGGGTGGTCCAGGGGATCTCGCGATGAAACTGGGGGAGGGTCCCGCTTCCCGAGAGCAGTGCCCCGAGGGCGGCGACCCGGCGTTGCGGTTCCGCGCCGTGCAGGAGCACATCCCGTACGTCGGAGAGGAGGTGTGCCCGGCGACCGGTTCCGCCGTCTTCGAGGACCTTCGTGTCGAACAGGCCGAGCGTCTTGCGGCTCGAACGCCGGATGTCGCCGCGTTCGACGAGCCGGTCGAGCAGCGGGCCGCGCAAGGTCGGCCCGATCGCCGCGAGCGCGGTCTGGACACCTCGGGGTTTTTCGGCGAGGTAGTCCCACGCGGATCGCAGGATCTCGTCCGATGGCGGGTGGTCCGCGACGGCCTCGACCCGTGTCGACCCGCCCCGGCCGGGAACGGTTCGCACGTGCTCACCGAGCCCGAGATCGGCGAGCACCGCTCCGGCGAGAATGTAGAAAAGCGTGTTCTCGCCCGCGATGATCCCGGTGCCCTGCGTTCCGGCGTCCGGCTGGAACAAAAGCAGCAGGAGGTCTTCCGCCAGGGTCGGAGCCCCGAGTGGTTTCGTCTCGGTCCTGTCGTCGGTCACGGGTTCTTCGGAGTGGTCGGCCATCGGTCCTGCCTTTCGTTGGAGGAGGGCGGCTACAGGGCGGTTCAGGCCATCACGGCCGAGAGCATGGACCACAGCAGCG
The DNA here is from genome assembly GCF_039537505.1 of Streptosporangium oxazolinicum. Taxonomy (NCBI): domain Bacteria; kingdom Bacillati; phylum Actinomycetota; class Actinomycetes; order Streptosporangiales; family Streptosporangiaceae; genus Streptosporangium; species Streptosporangium oxazolinicum. The sequence continues at coordinate 535,088 of NZ_BAABAQ010000003.1, read as the reverse complement.
TCGTGGTCAGGGTCGTCCAGAGGACGATCGCCACCGCCTGCCAGAACAGGACCCGCCCGCGCGGTGTGCCGGAGGCGACGAGCATGGCGGACGTGATCTGGGTCGGCACCGCCAGAGGCCCGAGGAGGCTCGCGCCCGGCACGCCGAAGCGGACCAGGAACCGCCGGAAGCGCCGCCGTCCCCTCGACTCGGGCTTGGGCTCCGCGGGTGTCCGGGACCGGCGCGCGAGGCGGGTCATCGCGGCGGTGCGGGTCCGCGAGCTGAGCAGCACGACGACGAGAACGCACAGGAAGTTGCCCGAGGCCGCGGCGACCCCGGCGACGAGGGGGTGGATCCCGCCGAGGAGCCCGATCGGCGAGGCCCCTTCCCCTTCGATGAAGGGGATCGCGCCGGCCAGCATGACGATGAGCGGCTGGACGGTGTCGGGTACTTGGGCCACGAGATCCTGGAAGTTGCGGACAAGGGTCTCGATGGGATCCACGGCGGGCTCCTCAGGGGGCGAGATGCGAGGGTCGAGTCGAGGGCTGTCTCGATGTAGTCCCAAGTAGAGACCGTGTTCTGGGAACAGAGTCAAATGTCGTCTTTGTCCGCGATGCGCAGTTGCTCGTGGGCGAGGATGCTGGCGCGGTGCAGCACGTCGATCTGTGCGGTGTTGTAGAGCCTGACCACCGCGTCGATGAAAGTCTGGCGCGTGACGTGCTCGCTCTTCGACAGATGCGCCGCCGGGTCGCTCAGCCAGGGGTAGTCGATGAGGTACCGGGCGATGGTCGGCGCGAGTTTCTCGGCGAGGCGCTGCCTGGTCGCCTCGTCCGCGTCGGGCGGCAGGGCGTCGACGTCCTCGCCGAGGGGGTCGGTGTCGGCCTCCACCATGCGCAGCAGATCGGCCATCGCGTCCTCGTCGTACAGCTGCCCGTAGATGTGGATCATCGAGCTGTCGGAGCCGGACAGGCGGGCGGCGACGGACTCGAACCCCGCGGGTATGCCGGCCGGTGCGCTGTCGCGCAGGATGGTCGCGATGTCGGACCGGGCTCGCTGCAGACGCGCGATGTCGGCCGCGAGCGCGGCGTCGACCTGGCGCAGGGCCTCGGGGGCGATGTCCCCGTCCGCGCCGACCTCGCCGATCCGGGAGAGCGGAACCCCCAGCTCGGCGAGGCGCCGGATGCGCAGAAGGCGTACGAGGTCTTGCACGCCGTACTGTTTGTAGCCGTTGTAGCGGCGTTCCGGCTCGTCGAGCAGGCCGAGCCGGTGATAGTGCCGGACGGTGTTCACCGTCGTACCGGCGAGCTGCGCGATTTCACGCGTGCTCCAGGCCACGTCGTCTCCTTCCCCCGCGTTCCCGGAGCGCGGGGTTTCGCCAGAGACGCCAGGAGAGGAGGCCTGGCGCTCGCGAGAGCCCGGCGGTGGTGCGCGCCGTCGTGATCCGTGCCTTCGGCTAGATCACCATGTCGCCGGGTTCAGCCGGAGCACGTGGGCATCTCGGCCGGCAGCTTGAGGTCGATGAGGTAGTCCGCGGCGATCTGGTCGACGCAGGCGTTCTTCCCGGAGGAGACGATCGTGTGTCCTTCGCCCTTGACGGTCAGCAGGGAGCCGCCGAGGGTCTCGGCGAGGCTGATGGCACCCTTGTGCGGAGTGGTGGGGTCTCCGGTGATCGAGACGACGAGGATGTCGGGCAGGCCCTTGACATCCTGCCCGTACGGGATGCCGAGGGTCGGCTGGGCCGGCCAGAACTCGCATCCGTCGCGTGCGCCCTCCGTGACATCCCCGCCGGGGTTCATGAAGGGGGCGATCTCGTAGGTCTTCGTGCGCAGCTGCGCGATGTCCTGCGGGGTGAGGCGCTGTTCGTCCATGCAGTTGATCGCGAACATCGCTTCGGTGATGTTGCCGTTCACCAGGGTCTCGGCGTCGCCGCCCTCAGCGTCGGACATCAACTTCAGCAGCTTGTCGCCACGCCCCTGCCGCACCTCCGCGAGACCGCCGATGACGGTGGGCCACTTGTCCGGGTGGTACAGACCGGCCATCACACCGCCGAGCGCCTTGTCGAAGTCGAGCTCCTGGTCGCCGGCGGGCACGGGCTTGTCCCCCAGTGGCTGGACGATCTCCTGGAACGTCGACGTCCACGCCTTCGGGTCGGTCCCCAGCGGGCACTTCGCGTCCTTGGCGCAGGTGGCCGCCATCGCCTCGAAGGTCTGCTGGAAGCCCCCGTACGCCGAGAGCCGCCGCTCGACCGTCCCCAGCTGAGGGTCGAACGCGCCGTCGAGGATCATCGCCCGCACCCGCTGCGGGAACTGCTCCGCGTACACCGTTCCCAGGCGGGTGCCGTAGCTCTGGCCGAGGAAGGTCAGTTTCTCTTCACCGAGCGCCGCCCGCAGCACGTCCATGTCCCGGGCGGTCGTGCGCGACCCCATCTGCGTGAGCGCCTTCTCGCCCCCGGACCCGTCGGCGCAGCGCTTGAGCACCGCGCGCGTGTCCTCCTCCGTCAGGGCGGCGTTCGTGGGGAGCATCGGGAACACCTCGTCTCCCCGGGTCGTGCCGTCCTCGGACCAGCAGTCGGCCGCGGGCTTGGTGGCGCCGACACCGCGCGGGTCGAAGCCGATCACGTCGAAGCTCTCGGTGATGCGGCTCTTCGTCAGCGCGCCGGCGACGGCCAGAGGGCCGAAGACGCCGGAGCCGCCGGGACCGCCGGGGTTGAAGAGCAGCGAGCCCTGCGACTCTCCGCGGGCGGCGACGCGCAGGACCGCGACGGACGTGGTGGCGCCCTGGGGATCGTCGTAGTCGAGCGGCACTTTCAGCCACGCGCACTTGGCCGGAGCCTTTCCGAGGATCTCCGCCTCGCGCTTGCTGGTGGCGAAGTCGGTGGTGCACCCCGTCCATTCCAGCTTCTGGGCGTAGAACTGCTCCAGCGTGGCGGTGGGGGACGCGCTCTTGCCGGGAGCCGCCGCCGCCTTCTCTCCGGCCGGCTCGGCGGGCGCGCAGGCCACGACCGAAGCCATGGAGGCCAGCAGGCCGAGACCCACGACCCCGAATCGTCGAAAGGCCGGATGGCCCGTATTACTCGTCGTTCTGCTCACGTGGCAATCTCCTTCATCGCATTTCCGCCGAGTCGAAACCGTGTTCCCGGCACCGGGTCAAACCGGAGTCACCGGCCCGGCTCCCGGGGCGGCCAGGCGAGGCAGGCGGACCTGGACGATCAGGTACGGCGCGGTGGCGTTGATCCGCTGCCGGCGGATGAAGTCCTCGATCATGCCGAGCAGGGCGATGCCGGCGTTGTTCACCGGCACGCGCACGGGCGCGTCGCGCAGTGGACTCGCAGTGGACCCGCGGCCACGTCGCAGGCGGCCGATCCATCGGCGCACGGTGGCGGCGTCGTAGTCCGGTAAGCCGGCGATCCGCGCCACCGACAGGCCGCGCGGTGACGATGAGACCATCGCCGCGCGGATCGCCTGCCGCCGGTGGCCTCGCGACTGAGCATGTAATCGCTCGATCGAGGTGGCGGGGGCTTTGGCGAACGCGATGGGCGGGCGCGTACTGACCACGACCTCGCCGGTGGGTGGGCGTTGTGGCAACCTCGATCCACCCCCGGCGAGGCCCGTGTCAACGCCCTTACGCCCCGGCGATCTCACACCCGGTCACGCGCGAAACCTCTAGATGGGCGCTCAGCCGCCCACCCCCGTGTTGGTGCCCGACGCGATGAGGCCCCGATCGATCCAGTGGTCGCCCGGGACGTCGGCCCGCACGTTGATCCAGCCCCGGACCGAGCCGTTGGCCGGGTCGATCGCCAGGTAGTCGGCGCGGACGTCGCCGTTGAGGTCGCCGAAGCGGGCGATGCGCCCCGTTCGGCTGACCCCGGTGTTGGTGCCGGAGGCGATCACACCCCGGTCCTCCCACTTGTCGCCGCCGTTCTCGGCGCCGACGTTGCGCCAGGCGCGGGTGTTGCCGTTGGCCGGGTCGATCGCCAGGTAGTCGTCGCGGCCATCGCCGTCGATGTCGGCGAACTGAACGTAGCGGCCGGTCAGAGAGACACCCGTGTTGGTGCCGGAGGCGATGACGCCCTTGTCGAGCCAGTGGTCGCCGCCACGGTCGGCGCCTCGGTTGAGCCAGGCGCGGGTGTGTCCGGTACGGGGGTCGAGGGACAGGTAGTCGTCGCGCCCGTCCCCGTCGATGTCGGCGAACTGGGCGACCCGGCCGAGCAGGGTGACACCCGTGTTGGTGCCGGAGGCGATCACACCCCGGTCCTCCCAGCGGTCGCCGCCGTTCTCCGCCCCCCGGTTGACCCAGGCGCGGGTCTCGCCGGTCGCCGGGTTGACCGCCAGGTAGTCGTCGCGCCGGTCACCGTCGAGGTCGCCGAACAGCAGCACCCGCCCCTGCCCGACGCCGGTGTTGGTGCCGGAGGCGGTGACGCCGCAGGCCACCCAGTGGTCGCCGGAGTAGTCGGCGCCGTTGTTGAGCCAGGTCCGTACCGACCCGCTGCCGGGGCGAAGGGCCAGGTAGTCGTCGCGGCCGTCACCGTTGAAGTCGGCGAACCAGGCCTCCCGGCCGGAGCCGCCGGTGGGGTCGGGACCGGGCGTGCACGACACCGGGCCGGGGCCGGGCTGCGGGGTGATCCAGCCCTCCATGGCGGCCCGGACCACGCCGATGTTGAAGATCTTGGCCATCTTCCGGTAGCCGTTGTCACCGGGGTGGACGTCATCGGCGATGTCGGCCGGGGTCACCTCGGCCATGTCGACCAGGACGATGTGCCGGCCCGCCTCCTGACGGCCCCGGACGACCTCGCGCGTCTCCCGGTTGAACTGCCGGATACGGGCGTCAATGGACGGCGTACGGGACGGGACCAGCGTCGAGACGACCACGGCGACGGTGGGCCGGAAGGTGAAGACACGGTCGATCAGGGTCGCGAGGCGTTCGGCGGCGGTGCCGGTCTGGTAGTTCTGGATCATGTCGTTGGTGCCCAGGTGGAGGGTCACCAGGTCGGGCCGGTAGACGTTCAGCCAGCCCTCGATCTGGCCCTGGATCTGGTCGATGCGCCATCCGGAGTGGCCCTCGTGGTTGAGGTCGCCCCCCTGGCCGTGGGAGAGGGAGCCGACGAAGTCGTACTGGAATCCCTGGTTTCTGAGCCCGCTCTGGAGCGCGATGCGGTAACCGGAACCGGTCGGGCTGCCGACGCCCTCGGTGATGGAGTCGCCGAGGGGCATCACCCGCGTCATGCCCGGTACGCGGATCTTGGAAACCGCGTCCGGCACCGCCTTGGCCACCTCCCAGAGGAACCGTCCGGCCGCCTTGGCGCCGTCGCGGAACCAGGCGCCCCAGCCCGCGGCCGTCTCGCCCCACCGGACGAGGGTGTTGCCCGCCGCCTGGATATAGCCGGGCAGCACGTCCTTGGCGAAGTCCTTGACGCCGCCCTCCCAAGCCGCCCCGCCGGCCGCCGCCAAGATCGCGCCCACGAGGGTCTTGGCCCAGGCGGTGCCGTCCCGCAGCGTGCCGTCGAAGTGCTGGATGATGATCCCCCTGACCAGGCCACCGAAGAAGCCCCCGATGCTGACGCAGAGCACCGCGGCCTCGGGCATGAACCCTATGCAGAGCGCCCGCAGCACGAGCCCGGTGAGCAGCCCGGTGACGGTCGCCAGCACCTCCTCCCAGAACCCGGCGTTGGTCAGCGGCGCCCCGTCGGTGATGGTGAGGTAGACGGTGGTGGGCGTCATGCCCAACTGGCCGTTGAAGTTCGACCAGTCGTCGAAGCCGGCGCCCATGCCGTTGGGGTTGGCCTCGAAGTCCTGCTTGACGGTGTCGCTGATCCTCGCGTTGCGGCTCTGGGTCTCCGCGAGGATCTGCAACATCCGGGCGGCAGAGTAGCCACTCGCCTCCAGGCTGATGGTGACGTCGTCTTCGGCCACCGCGACCGAGACCGCACCCATGTGCGGCTTCGAGACGACTTCCGCGGCGGCGGGGACGGCGGGGGTGAGGACGGCTAGGAGGGACAACACCAAAGTCAGGAGTATGGCCAGACGGGATTTCACGCACGCCTCCGGGCTCGGGGGACTTGATCGTCTCCGGAACGAGGCGGGCCCGGAACCAAACGGGTCGTGAACAGTTAGGAATATCGGTCAAAGACCGTTTTCTTCCGGCACCCGATGTCCTGCCGCGGGGGCGGTCACCAAGGTGCCGCCGGGGGCGTGCCTGGGGTCAGTGGGCCTCGGCGGCGAGTTCCCTTCGTGGGAACAGGCCGTCGAACACCGCGGTGCGGTCGAACGCCATCGCGCGGGCGCGGGCGCGGCGTTCCAGGTCCTGCCGTTCTGCGGCGGACATGTCCAGGACCACCCGGTCCACGGCCGCGGCCAGGCCGTCGACGTCCCTGGGCTCGACGATGACGGCGGTGTCGCCGACCGCCTCCAGGGTCCCGCCCGTCATGGTGGTGATGATCGGCCCACCACCGGCCAGCATCTTCTCGGCCAGGGCGATGCCGAACGTCTCGACGAAGTCGGGTTCGGGCTTGGTCGGCAGGGCGTAGGCGGCACAGCCGCGCATGAGCAGCGGTTTCTCGTGGTCGTCGACGTCGGTGAGGACCACCACCCGGTCGTCCTCCTTGGCCAGCGCCTGGATCTCCTCCAGCGCGGGCCCGGTGCCGACGACGACCAGCTTCACCTGTGACCGGCAGCGCATCCGGCCGTAGGCGGCGAGCAGGTCGTGGACGCCCTTGGCCCGGGTCACCCGGGACAGGAACAGGATGTACCCCTCACGCTCCAGGCCGCGTCCCGCGAGCGCGGCGTCCACCCGCGCCGGATCCAGGTCGAGAAAGGCGCCGGCGTCGATCGGCGGGTAGCTGACGGTCACGCGGCGACGGCACTGCTCGGCGAACCCGGTGCCGCAGTGGGCGTCCACCTGCTCAGCGGAGGCGATGATCTCCTCCCGGGTGTACTCGGAGACCGCGACGACCTCGTCGTTGGCGAGGAACGTGGTGAACAGCACGGTCGCCGCGCCGAACCGGCCCTCCCGCAGGCACGACCGGATCACGTTCGTCACGTCGGAACCGACCGCCTTCACGACGGTGTGCACGTCGGGCGCGAACCCGGCCGCGCGCGCGGCCGTGACCGCGTCCATCACCACCGAGGCGTGCGGGACGATGTACATGGACAGGCAGGTCGTGGGCACCGGTTCGGCGAGCAGCTCGACGAGGCGGCCGGTGAGGCCGGCCTGGTAACGCCCGTCCGGCACCCGGTAGTCCCCGACCGCCTCCGGACGCTCCACGGTGATCCCGGGGCTGTACGGCAGCAGCCGGTCGAGCGGTTTGAGCGGCAGCCCGGCCGCCTGCAGCGCCGGAATCGGCCAGGTCAGCAGCCGTACGTCGTCGAACCCACGGGTCAGCGCCACCTCGGCGAGGTTACGGGCCTCGCCGGAGTGGCCGCAGATGACCGGGTCGGCCCTGACGACGATGACGAGACGGCGACGGGGGGTGATCATCGTGCTTCCTCCGGTCTGGCGGGCGGATCGGAAAGGGAGGGAGGGCGGACCTTCCGGCCCCACCCCGACGGCTCCGGGCCCAGCCGCAGGTGCAACACCCCGCCCCGGTGCACGGTGGCGGCGCTCAGGTGCGTCGTGTGCAGCGGCCTGCCGTTGAGGGTCGCCGACTGGACGTACTGCGCCGGTGGGTCGCGCTCGGCGCCGTCGACGCCGATCGGCGTCTCGCGGTGCCCGCTGGTCTCGATGACGAACTCGCCGCCGCCGGTCCTGAGCACGGCCCCGGCGAACGCGGGCGCGTTGACCAGGAACAGGTTCTGCCCGGCGATCGGGAACAGCCCCAGCGACGCCCAGACGTACCAGGAGCTCAGGCCGCCGGAGTCGTCGTTACCGGGCAGCCCGCCGGGTCCGGTGCCGAACTGCCAGGTCAGCGCCGCCTGGACCACCTGGGCCGTACGGTCGGGCCGTCCCGCGTAGTGGTACGCCCACGGCGCTTCCATGTCGGGCTCGTTGTTCAGCCCCTCGAACCGGTTCAGGGCGTATCCGGCCGCCATCTCCGCCAGCGGGGGACGCCGGCCGGGCTGCGTCACCGGTGCGGCGTCGAAGCCGAAGAACCTGTCCAGCATGTCGGTGAAGGCCCGGTCGCCACCGGCCAGGGCGATCCTCGCGGCCATGTCGTGCAGCAGGCGGAACGAGTAGTTCCACTTGCCGCCCTCGTAGAACTCCGAGTCGCGCAGCAGCCCCGTGCCCGGGTCGAAGGCGTTGGACCACTGGCGGCTCCGGGCCTCCAGGTCGTCGGCGAGGCGCCGGTCGTTCAGCGCGCGGGCCACCTTCGCCGCGCAGTGGTGGCCGTAGGCGAGGTCGAGGGTGTGGGTGATCGGGTGCACCACCCCGTACTCGAAGAACTCCTCGCCGTACATGCGACGCAGGTCGTCGACCATGTGCACGAGCGCCCAGTTCCAGTCCAGCCCCGCCCGGCCGAGCGCGTGGGCGTCCGCCAGCGCGGTGTGCACGAGCGCGCTCCCCTGGCGGTAGAACCGGTCGGCGCCGCGGGCCATCCGGTACCCGATGGGGAAGTTGCCCTCCTCCTCGCAGACCCGGATCAGCGACTCCAGCAGGTCCTCGGCCCGGTCGGGGACGATGGCCGCGAGCAGCGGAAGCTGCGTCTTGTAGATGTCCCACATGGTGCACACGTCGAACGCGAACGGCCCGGAGGTCGGCCAGAACGGGCTCTCGTCGTCGGCGAAGCACGGCTTGATCAGCGAGTGGTAGAGCGCCGTCGCGAACACGGTACGGCGGGCCGGGGTGCCGCCCTCGACCTGGACCCGGCCGAGGTGGTCGCCCCAGCGGGCCCGGGTCCCGGAGCGGACCGTGTCGAACGCCGGACGCGCGCTCCCGCACTCGCGTTCCAGGTTCTCGCGCGCCTGGTCGCACCCGCGCAGCGAGAACCCCAGCCGCACCTCGACGGTCTGTCCCGGTTCGGTGGGGCCCATGAAGAGCATGCCGAAAGGCCGCAGCGTGGTGTGCCGGATGCTGTCGAAGTCGAGGCGGGTGCCGCCGTCGATGAGCCGCCGGTCGTACCAGAGCATCTGCCGCCATCCCGGGCTGTCGGCCTCCAGGTACACCGACAGCGGGACGCCCTCCATCGCCACCGTGCCCTGGGCGCGGCCGTGGCCCATGCTCTCCACCTGCGCCCGCAACGGCACGGTACGGCCGTGCTCGATGGCCAGGCCGCCGCAGGACAGGTCGACCACCACGCGAGCGCTGCTGTGCGCGGGGAAGGTGTAGCGGTGCACGGCGACCTTGGTGCCCACGGTGAGCTCGCAGCGGACCCCGGTGCCCAGGGTGGCCGCGTAGTAACCCGCCTCCGCGACCTCGTCGCGCAGCGACCAGGACTCTCCCAGCGCGTCCAGCGGCTGGAGCATCGGGGTGACCCGGACGTAGTTGTAGTACTTGCGGATCGCGCCGGTGCCGGACTGCTGGAAATGGGTGAACCCGGACGCCTGCAGCCGCTCGAACATCTCCTCGGGCACGCCCTCGGTGTTCTTCGTGTAGCGCCCGTACCCGGTGGGGTACGCGCCGGAGTAGGCGCAGGCCGACACCATGCCCAGCGGCGACGTGGCACCCGGGTGGGTATTGCCCACCTGCGGTTTCGGCCACCACCAGGTAGCGGCCAGACCGTGTGCCCGGGGCAGGTCGGTGGCCGCGATGCCGATGAAGGGATCAACGTTGTCGAGGATGGCGGGACTCTACCCACCCTCGGTATCGCCGTAGGTTTCGGTGAGGTGAAATCCTTCCTCTATGTGAGCTCAGCCCTCGGCGGCCCGGCGGTGCGGGATGTCCTCGGGACGGGCGGGCCGCATGACGGCGGACAGCTTCGAGAGACCTTCGACGGTGGCGTTCGAGACCCCGACGATCTCGGCGAGGGAGGGGCCGCGCCCGGAGATGCTCTCCACAACCGCCTCGAACGGTCCGTTGAGGTGCGCGGGCGAGGCGCTTCCGACGGCCGTCACACTCACCTCACCCCGGTGCTCCGAGATCTCGTACACGCCGTCGGGGCTGCCCGCGAGATGGAGGGACACCCGGGGGAGCTCGCCGAACAGCGCGGCGACACCTCCGGCGAGCAGCAGGCTGTAGAGGGTGATGAGACGCTGGACGGTGACATCCGGCGGGTCGTCCAGCCGAAGGGTCCGCGACATGTCGCGCTCGTGCAGCCAGGCGTCCCACAGCACGTGCAGAGACCGCACCGACCACAGATTCTCGCGGCCCGCGACGCTGCGTTCCAGGGTGGCGCCGCCCTCCTCGATGCGGGCACCGAGGCTGTCGCGCTCGTCCTCCATCACCCTCAGGAACGCCTCGACCGTCTGCTCCGGCGACTGCCCGGCGGAGTCCTGAAGCCACAGGCCGGGAGTCGATGCGGGATCGAATGCCCCGAACCTGGCGAAACGGCTGTGCTCCGACCGGTTGGTGAGGTGGGCGACGTGATATTCCGCCACATCGACGAGGTGGCGGACGACTTCGTGAACGGACCACCGCGGACAGTGCGTCGGAGCCGCCCAGTCGGACGGCGTGAGCTCGGCGAGACGGCCGGCGAGCTTCTTACGCTGTGCGTACAGCGCTTTGTGCAGTGCCTCCGGGCCGCAACTCAAGCCCGTCCTCTCGGTCAGTGTCAGCCGGCTCGAATCAACGGTCACAAAGACTCCGCTCATTTCCTCGGGGGTGCGCGCAGAATACCCGACCGGATTTGCGCCTGTCGAGGATCTTCGTGGCCATCCGCTCGTCGAACGGGTCGTCCGCGAAATTCCGCTGAATCGCCCTCCTGCCACTATTGAGTCACGTTCTTATTCCCCGTGGATGCGCGGGTGCGCGGGGGACTCCGGGTCTTTCCCCGCCCGGCAGGCGTTCAGCCAGAGGACCGCCTGGATGTGGCTGTTCACCCCCAGCTTGCGATAGATCACCTCAAGATGTTTGTCCAGGGTTCTGATGGAGATCTTCAGTCGTCGCGCCGCGACCTGGCGGGTGAGTCCCTCGGCGATGAGTTCGAGAACCTGTTCCTCGCGCGGCGTCAGACGGCTCCGCGCGGCGGGGGATCGTGACAGGCGTGCCTTGTGGTCCATGGCGATCAGCAGGGGATGGAGCCTCTCGACGAACTCGCGTTCCTGTTTCGTGAACGTTCCCTCCTCCCTGCCCAGCGCGAACGCCCGCATGGTGCCCGGAGGGGAGAGCAGGGGGACCGCCAGGTGATCGTAGAAACCGGTGACGACGTGGATGTCGGAACCGGTCGCCGAGGAGCGCCAGCGTCCGAGGCTCATCAGATCGGTGATGGCGAGCGGCCTGCGGTCGGCGGTCCGCACGTAGTGCCGGATGAGCGGGTGGCGTTCCATGTTGCGGCGGGTGGCGTCGGTCATCGTGGCGGTCGGCAGGCGGGTCCTGGGCCACCCCAGCCCCGTGACCCCCTCCCGGCCGACCTCGGAGAAGGTGGCCGTGGGGCATTCGAGCACCTGCTGGAGCAATTCGGCGATCCAGCCGTAGTCGATCTCGGCGGGACTCATGGCCACCAACTCCACCGCCAGGTCGAGCACCCGGTCATATCTGTTCTTGGAAAGCATCGGACCCCCTGCGGCTCTACGTACTTCCGCGTATACCGCGACACGCGACGCATGCCAACAATTTCGTGGAAGAACGTCCGGCGAAAAGAAAGGGAAAGTCTCATGCGTGATATTCGCAGGTCGGTGGGCGCGGTCGCGGCCACCCTGGCCCTCGCCCTCGGACCGGCGCTCCCGGCCACGGGGACGGCTCACGCGCTCTCCTCCAGGACCTTCACCTGGAACAAGGTGATGAGGGCGGGCGACTGCACGATGTTCGAGGGCGCGCGGTGGACGCTGTACTCGGACGGCACGGCGACCTTCGACGGCACGGTCACCAGCGGCGACGACAACGACGCCTGGCTGATGTGGGCGTATCTCAAGGACGCCGACAACGCCGTCCTCGGCACGCTGACCAACTACCGCGTCCAGGACCCCACCGACAGGAACAAGTTCGTCAAGAACCTGCCCAGCGAGACCCAGCGGTACCGGTGGTTCGCCTCCGGCCGGTTCGACGCCCGCAAGTTCCCGCTCATCCGGCGCATGTCGCTGGGCAAGCACTGCTGAACCGGACACCGGCGTGGTCGGCCACTCCCTCGGCGGGGGCGTGGCCGACCCTCGTACCGTTCCGCCAACGACGGCCTCCCGGCCTGGACCACCGGGCCGGAGTGGAGGGGACGCGCTAGTCGAAGAACTGCCAGATGCTGAACCTGCGTACGTAGAGGGGGGTGGAGTCACGGCCGAGCACCCGGATCCGCCTGATGCGGGTCTCCTTGTTCATCGTGACCTTCACGCACGTCAGGCACGCCTCGTGGAATCCCGGCAGAGCGTAGTAGGAGATGGACGCGGCGCGGTGCCCCAACCCCCGGTCGGAGAGTCCCAGCCCCACCTCCCGGTAGATGCGTCTCGACCCCTTCAGGTTGAACGCGGTGGAACCGATGAGCGCGTGGTTCGACTTCGGAGGGCAGTGCGCGAAGATCCGGACATGGCTCGCCTGACGGGGCCACAGGGGGCGGATACGGAGCGACGGCACCTTTTTCAGCCACGGGGGGATGGTGTTCCTGCCGCCCATCGGAGGCACCGAAACCGAGTGGTTGGTCTTGGTCTTGGAGGTAACGGTCGAGGTCGCGCTCGCACTCGCGCTCACAGTCGCGGTGGCGCTGGCACTGGGACTGGCATTGGCATTGGGGCTGGCGAGGGAGGTCGGGGTAGGGGTGGCCACGGCGAGGGGGGCAGGGGAGGGGGTGACCTTGGCGTTGGCCGTGGCGACAGGCGCGGGAGCGGCCTTGACGCTCGCCGTGGGGACGGGGATGGCTTTGGCGGCGGGGGTGGTGGCGGGGACGGCCTTGGGACGGGCTTTGGCGGCGGGGGTGGCTTTGGCGCGGGCTTTAGGAGCGGGGGTGGCTTTGGCGCGGGCCGTGGCGGCAGGCGCGGGAGGGGGCGGGGCGACCGACGCGACCGGCTCGGCTGGCGCGACCGGGGCGCTCGGGGCCGCCATGAGACTGGTGGCCACTCCGATTCGTATGGCGAGACGCATACGCTCCTCCTGCCGGACGCTCGGGGCGCTGTACGGTCGTCACGTGGCGTGACGTGGGTGTCGGTGGAGGGGGATCCGCCGGGGACGACCCGGATGAGGACATCGCGTGTGCGTTCTGACCAGGCTGATCGTCTCGATTATGTCGGCTGTGGTGCGCAACGGGGGGAGCCACGCTGATACGAACGCGATCGTGGCCGTCCGCGGGGTATGGGTCCCTGTCCCCCGCGCCGCGACAGGGAAGGCGGAAGGTTCGCGCGAGAGGGCGGCCCCGGGCCTGTCGCGACCTGCCGTGGGAGGGGCTCGTATCACCCGGGCCGCGCCGGTGGGCGACGCGTCCCCGTCAGCCGGACACCGCGCGCAGCGCGCCCGGACGACGGCCGGAGAGGCGGTCGAGCGCGGCGGAGGTGGCGTCGTCGGCGGGGAGATGGACGATGAGGCGCAGGTCGTCGTCGGCGGGCAGGTCGAGGGTTTCGTACGCCAGGCGCAGCTCACCCGTGCCGGGGTGGAACAGCCGCGTGACGCCGCTGGACGCCGGGAGGCCGGGCAGGGTGTCCACGCGTCCGGTGAAAGCCGCCCCGGCGGTGACGGTCAGCTCGTGGGCGAGCATCGCGATGTGCCGGTCCGCCAGGAACGGCCCCTGCTTGAGAGTGGCGACCTGTTCGTCGGCGACACGATCCCAGTCGAGATAGGCGATCCGTGCCCGCTCGTCGGCGAACACGAAGCGGGCGAGGTTGGGCGGGCTGCCGTCCAGCAGGCCGATCGGTCTCGCCAGCCGCTCGTACCCGGCGGTCCAGGCGAGGATCTCGCTCAGCCGGTTGAGCAGCACGGCGGGGGCGGGCTCCAGCCGGTCGAGCAGCGCCCGTACGGTGGGACGCACCGCGCGGGAGGGCGTCGCGTCGCCCATGCAGTTGAAGCCGCCGCCGGCCCCCTTGCTGAGCCGGTGCAGGTGGATGCGTTCGCTCGCGGTCAGCCGTAGCGCCCCGGCCAGCGCGGCGAGCACGGGCGCCGACGGGTGGCGGTCGCGCCCCTGCTCCAGCCGGGTCAGGTACTCGACGCTGACTCCGGCGAGCGTGGCCAGCTCGGCCCTGCGCAGGCCCGGTGTGCGGCGGCGAGGGCCGGTGGGCAGTCCCACGTCGGCGGGTGTGACGGCCTCACGGCGGATGCGCAGGAACATGCCCAGCTCGTTGTCACTCACGTTTCGAACGTAACAGTCGTGGCCGCCGGGGTCATGGCCCTGCCACTACCAGTCTTGGCCCGGTCTTCCTGGTCTCCGCCCCGCCCGGCAGGTTGGGGGACGTGACCTTCACGGTCACCTGGAATCTGGAACCTCGAATCCCGAACCTCGCGCAGGGAGCACAACCATGCCCAGTGAGACCCTCAACCTCGCGGTGATCATCGGTAGCGTCAGGGAGGGGCGGTTCGGCCCGGTGGTCGCGAACTGGTTCACCGAGCGGGCCCGGCGGGACAGCCGGTTCACGGTGGATCTCATCGACCTGGCGGACACGCCCCTGCCGCTCGAACTGCCGTCCCTGCCACCGGCGCTCGAACCCAATATGGCCCGTCCCGCGGAGATGGCGGACCTCACCCGGCGGATCGAGGCGGCCGACGCGATCGTCGTGGTGACACCGGAGTACAACCGCAGCTTCCCGGCCTCGCTGAAGGCCGTCATCGACTGGCACTACACCGAGTGGGAGACCAAGGCGATCGGCTTCGTCGGCTACAGCGGGGCGAGCGGCGGACTCCTGGCGGTGGAGCAGCTGCGCCAGGTCTTCGGCGAGTTGTACGCCCACACGGTCCGCAACTACGTCAGCTTCCCCCGGTACTACGAGCTGTTCGCTCCCGACGGCGCTCTCAAGGATCCCGAGGGCCCCGACGGAGCCGCGAAGGCGATGCTCGACGAGCTCCTCTGGTGGGGTTCGATCCTCCACGACGCCCGCCGTGACCGTCCGTACGCCACCCGGGGGTAGGGCCCGTCAGAAAACCCGTTTGCCGTGGCCGCGCGCCGGGTTGGCGGGTGACCGGCTGGAGATGGGAGCCCGGGTCCGGCCGGCGGGGCGGGCCGGACCCGGGTGTCCATTCAGTGGAGGAGGTCGAAGAGCGTCAGCCACCGGTCGGGATGGACGAACGCCACCACGGCGTCACGGTCCACCCGCGTCTCCGCGAACGCGGCGTCGACCCGGTGGGGCGCGTACCGCATCCGCAGTGAGGCGTGCAGCGAACCGCCCAGCCCGGTGAAGCCGTACTCGACGAACTCCCGCCAGGCCGCGTCCCGGCCGCCGGGCAGCAGCGGGACGGGACGCGACTCGATCCGCAGGATCGCGGAGTCGACGGCGGGCACCGGCCGGAAGCTCGCGCGGCCGACGCGTCCGGCCAGCTCCCAGGAGTGGCCGGGCCAGGTCAGCACGGTCAGTTTGCTCCAGCGGCCGTAGTCACCGGAACGCTTGCGCGCGTACTCCAGCTGGGTGAGCAGGGTCGCCGAGGTGAGCGCGGGCGCGCGCAGACACCAGTCGACGATCCTTGAGGTGATCGAGTACGGGATGTTCCCGGCGACCGCGAACGGCTCGCGCGGGACCCGCGCGGTCAGGAAGTCACCCCTGACCACCTCGATCCTGTCGTCGTCGCGGGTGCGGGCGGCGAGCTTGCCCGCGTGCAGCGGGTCGATCTCGTACGCCACGACCCTGGCGCAGTTGTCCGCGAGGGCGAGGGTGAGGGCACCCTCGCCCGCGCCCGGCTCCAGGAGCAGCTCGTGCGACCCGGCCGCCCCGGCCATCTGCCGGACGGCGTGCGGATCGACGAGGAAATTCTGCGAGAGAGCGCGCCTGGTCCGGTCGCGGTCACTGCGGCCACCGCCGTTCCTGACCTTTCTCTGGGTGTGTGAATGGTTTCCGTGCGCGAAGGAGTGCGCCACAGCTTTCGCCCTTTCGGGTCCGAGGTGAAAGAAGGTCTCGGAGGCCCTGGGCGCGCGTCGGGACGCGTGGAAAAGGGAAGAGAGGTGAGCGTCCCTAGCGGGCCGGAGGCCGGCTGTGGCGGGGACGGATCACATAGCCGAACATGTCGCCGGCGAAGTACATGTACATGGCCCTATACGGTACGGCCCGTCTCGTTACCTCGCAACGGGTTTTCCATCGGCTCCGATCGGGCGATGCGACCGTGTCGGCTGGTGCCGGAGAAGCTCGAAGTGTGCCGGAGGACGCCGGGTTCAGGTCGTGAACAGACGACCCGCCGCGTCGTAGGCGACGAGGAAGCCGACGATGCCCAGGGTCCAGCCGATCGTGGAGGCCGAGTGCCTGCGCATCCAGGTGCGCAGCCGTTCCAGCTTCGGGTCCAGCCAGCCTCCGGCGACGGTCTTGACACCGAGCAGCACGAGCGACGGCAGGATCATCACGACCACGTAGGCCGCGAGCAGCGGCACCCACTGGGCGGTGGGCAGGCTCGCGCCGGTCATGAAACCGATCGCGCCGAGATAGGGGAGCATCGTCGCGACCTCCAGCAGGGCGGCGGTCAGCCCCAGGAGGACCATCGTCCCCGGCCCGCCGAGGCGGGGCTCCCAGCGACTCGGCCCGGCCTTCTCCCTCTGCCGCTTGGAGTCGAAACGGAAGCTGAGCAGGAACAGCCCCACACCGATCACCAGCTGGACCCAGTAGGCGGTGCGGCTGTACAGGGCCTCCTCGAAGGCGTCGAGTGCCGCGGCCAGCCCGAGCATCAGCGCGACGCCGACGGCGAAGTAGAAGGTGGCGACCGTGGTGAGGTAGACCAGCAGGCGGCCGGTCGGCGACCGGTCCGAGGCGAGCAGCAGGTAGGCGGGAATGCCGAGGGTCCCGAAGCTCGTGCTGTCGACGAGCGCCAGGGCTCCCAGGGTCAGTACCAGTTCGGTGGTCAACGTCGCTCTCCGTCGGTGACGCCCGGGGCGCGACGGCCCCGCGTACCCCGCGCGGTCCGCGCGGCCGGTGCCGCATGCGGCACCGGGTCGTGCTTGGGGGCGGGTACGGGGGTGCTCGGCCGGGTTCCGGTTCTCCTCACCTCCGATCATGTGATGCCGGACCCCGGGTGACCTCCTGCGTGACGCCGAAGCCGCCGTACATCTTTCGGACTACGGCGGCCGTTCCACGGCGCGGCCGGGCGCGGCGGGGAGTTCCGCCGTGCCGTCACGGTGGGAAGGGCGTGCCGGTCCGGCTCCGCGAGATGCGCTCGCGCAGCCAGTGGTAGGAGGCCTTCGGGGTGCGCGTACCGGTGGGGAAGTCGACGTGCACGAGCCCGAAGCGCTGGCTGAAGCCCTCGGCCCACTCGAAGTTGTCCAGCAGGGACCAGACGTAGTAGCCGCGCACGTCCACCCCCTCGGCCCGCGCCCGCTCGACGGCCCCGATGTGGCCGTCGAGGAAGGCGATCCTGTCCTGGTCGTCCACCGTCCCGCCGGTGCCGGGCTCGTCGGGCTGGGAGCAGCCGTTCTCGGTGACGTAGACCGGCGGGAGGGCGTCGCCGTAGCGGTTCCTGAGGCCGGAGAGGAGCTCGCGCAGGCCGTCGGGGACGACGGGCCAGCCGAAGGCGGTGACGGGGTAGCCGGTGACGCCCGCGTCCTCGAAGGGAAGTCCCTCACCGGTGGGCGCGGCGATCCGGGTGGGGTTGTAGTAGTTGATCCCGAGGCCGTCGAGGGGCGTGCCGATCAGGTCCAGGTCGCCGTCACGGACGCAGTCGAGGCTCACCCCGTACGCGGACAGGTCGGGATAGGCGCCGAAGAGTACGGGGTCGTTGAACAGGCGGTTGTGCAGGATGTCGTAGGCGTCGGCGGCGGCCAGGTCGGCGGGATCGGGGGAGGCGGGCCAGACCGGGGTGCAGTTGTTGGTGATCAGGACCTTCTCCGCGCCGCGCGCCCTGAGCTCCCGTACGGCCAGACCGTGTCCGAGCAGCTGGTGGTGGGCGGCCGGGAGCGCGTCCAGGATCAGGGTCCTGCCGGGGGCGTGGGTGCCCAGGGCGTAGCCGAAGACCATGTGGATGAAGGGTTCGTTCAGGGTGATCCACAGGGGGATCCGGTCGGCGAGCCTGTCGGCCACGGCCACCGCGTACTCGGCGAACCGGTGGGCGGTGTCGCGGTTCAGCCAGCCGCCCTCGTCCTCCAGGGGCTGGGGCAGGTCCCAGTGGAAGAGCGTGGCGGCGGGGACGATCTCCCTCTCGTGGAGCGCGTCGGTCAGCCGGTCGTAGAAGTCGAGGCCCGCCCGGTTGATCGCGCCCTTCCCGTCGGGCTGGACGCGCGGCCAGGCGATGGAGAAGCGGTAGGAGTTCACCCCGAGGTCGGACATCAGCGCGAGGTCCTCCGGCCAGCGGTGGTAGTGGTCGCAGGCTACGTCGCCGGTGTCGCCGTCGCGGACGCGGCCGGGCTCGCGGGTGAAGGTGTCCCAGATCGAGGTGCCCCGCCCGTCCTCGGCGACGGCGCCCTCGATCTGGTAGGACGCGGTCGCCGTGCCCCACAGGAACATCCCGGCCTCCAAATAGCGTGAGTCTTGCTCATGTTAATCCCCTGCTGGTCGTGGGGGATGATGGGGAGATGACGAACGTCTCCGGGGGAACGCTTCGCCGCCGACCCGCTCAGCGCCGCAGCCTGGAACGGGTGGAGCGCATGCTGGACGAGTGCGCGCGGCTGTTGGACGAGGTCGGCTACGAGGCGCTGACCACCAAGGAGGTCGCGCGCCGCGCGGAGGTGCCGATCGGCACTTTCTACCAGTTCTTCCCCGACAAACAGGGGCTTGTGCGCGCGCTGGCGATCCGCAATCTGGAGGCGTTCCTCGGCCGGATCACGGCCAGGCTCTCCGAGGTGCGGCTGTCGGAGTGGACGGAGATGGTCGACCTCACGATCGACGAGTTCGTCGCGATGAAGCGGTCCACACCGGGGTTCGCGGTCGTCGACTTCGGGGGAGTGTTCGCCACGCCCGGCGGTCCCATCCTCAAGGGGACCGACCGCATGCTCGACGCCGCGCTGGAGAACAACGCCATCGTGGCCGACCGGCTCCGCACCATCGTCGTCGAGGTGCTCGGCGCCCCGATCGGGCCCGAGCTGGACCGGGTGCTCTTCGTCGCGGTCGAGGCCGCCGACGCGGTGCTCAAGCTCGCCTTCCGCTCCCTGCCCGACGGGGACCCCGAGCTGATCGCCGAGTGCAAGCACCTGGTCCGCCGCTACCTGTCGGCGCACCTGCCCCAGGAATGACGGTCCCGCCGGCCCGCCGGCGGGACCGGCCATCATCGGCGATCGCCAGCGGTGAGCGCCGTCAGCGGGCGGCGTCCAGGCGGGCGCGCTGCTCGCCGTCGAGTTTGAGGTCCAGGGCGCCCAGGGCGAGGGGAATGTGTGTCATGGACACCACCCTGGACGCTGGAGTGGACTCCAGGGCAAGTGGGGCCGCCCGGTACGCGGCACGCGCGGCCCGGCCGACACCCTCCGGGGCGGCGACGGTCGTGGTCGCGGGGTCCGGAGGAGGGCACGGTGCCGACAACCTGATCGGGGAAATCATTTGTGATGGCCGTGAGGGCATCGATAGGCTTGTAGGGGTTCGTCTGTCTGATTCCTCTCAGGTGGATGTGCCAAGGCTCTGAGCTGGTGTGGCGCACCGGATCGGGGCCGTTTTCGGTTGTGCCGACTCGCCGGTGGCGGCAGGTCGGCAGGGGCGACTCTCGGTTAGGCGGTCATTGATGGGGCCCACGGGCGTGAGTGTCTACACACCGGGACAGGTGGTGGAGGAGACCGGCTTCAGCCTCGACACGCTTCGTTACTACGAGCGGATCGGGTTGCTCGAGTCGATCGGCCGCAACGCCGCCGGGCAGCGCCGGTTCACCCAGGAGGACATCGGCTGGCTCGGCATGGTCCGCTGCCTGCGCGACACCGGCATGCCGATCGCGGAGATGCTTCGCTTCGCCGAGATGACCAGGGCGGGTGACCACACGGTCCGCGACCGCATCGCGCTGCTCGAAGCCCACGACCGGCGGGTGCAGGAGCAGGTCGAGAACCTGCGCGAGAAGCAGGTGGCGATCCGGAACAAGATCGGTTACTACCGCTCGGTGGTCGACTAGAGATCGCGCGGCCCGCGTCGCGGGAGACCGGGAACCGCGTGACGCGCGCCGCCCGTGTCGGCGGGAGATCGGGGACCGCGCCGCCCGTGTCGCGGGAGGCTGAGAGCCGCGCCGCCCGCCTCGCCCGCGCCGTCCGTGTTCGGTGTCGGTGTCGGTGTCGGTGGGAGAACGGGAGCCGGGTGACTCGCGCCGTCTGTGTCGGCGGGCCGGATGACCGCGCGGCTCGTGCCTGCCGTGAGCCCTGAGGCTTATGGCCGTTCAGAAGCCGTACGACGGCTTTGCCCCTGGTCGAGGTGCCCTTTTCGGTCCGGCTGTTAAACCGGTATTCGGGGTCGGGTGTCCGGGGAGGGGTCATGGTCGCACCACGCGCGCGCCGGATCAACATTCCGCTGCGCCACGTCGCCCTGATGTGCGGGGGGATGCTGTTCGCCCTTCTCGCCAACGTGACCTACCTCCAGGCGCTGGACTCCGAGCGCCTCAACGAGGACCCGCGCAACCAGCGGACGATGATCGCGCGCTTCGAGAGTCCCCGGGGCAGGATCCTGCTCCGCGACGGCACCGTCATCGCGACCAGCCGCAAGGCCAGGAACGCCACCTACCGATACCGGAGGATCTATCCCGGAGGCCCGCTCTACGCCGCGATCACCGGGCACTTCTCGCTCTACGGCACCGGCACCGGCGGTGTCGAGCAGGCCGAGGAGGCCCTGCTGTCCGGGAACGACCCCCGGGTGAAGGTGCGCGGGCTGGTCGACGGCACCCGCGGCGGCGCCACACTCAGGCTCACCGTCGACCGCGGCGCCCAGCGGGCCGCCTACGACGGGTTGCGCGCCACGGGAAAGCCCGGCGCCGTCGTCGCGATCGATCCCCGCACCGGCGCGATCCTCGCCATGGTCTCCCTGCCCTCGTACGACCCGAACCTCTACACGAGCTTCGACGCGGCCGGCCTCGACAGGGTGGACAAGCGGCTGCGGGGCGACCCCGCGGACCCGCTGCTGAACCGGGCGATCCAGCGGAACTACCCGCCGGGATCCACCTTCAAAATCGTCACCAGTGCGGCGGCGCTCGACTCCGGGCGCTACGACCTCGACACCCGTGTCAGCGCCCCGAAGTCCTTCCGCCTTCCCGGCACCGGCACCTACCTGCGCAACTCCGGTGGCGCCGCCTGCGGTGGCGGTGCCCTTCCGCTGCTCCAGGCGTTCAGGCTCTCGTGCAACACCCCCTTCGCGAAGATCGGGGTCGACCTCGGCCATGACGCGCTGCGCGAGCGGGCCGAAGCCTTCGGATTCGACACCGACGACCTGGAGGTGCCCATGCCGGTGGCCAGGAGCGTCTATCCGCCCGTGCTGGACGACGCGCAGACCGCGATGTCGGCGCTGGGCCAGTTCGACGTCCGGGCCACCCCGCTCATGATCGCGATGATCGCGGCGGCGGTGGCCAACGACGGCTCGCTGATGCGCCCCCACCTCGTGGACGAGGTCAGCCTCGTCGACGGCACGGTGATCGACGTGACCGAGCCCTCGCCGTACCGCCGCGCGCTCGGCGCCGAGGAGGCCGAACGGCTCACGGAGATGATGATCGCCGTCACCGGGAGGGGAGGGACCGGCACCGCCGCGGCCGTCCGGGGGGTGAAGGTCGCGGGGAAGACCGGTACCGCGGAGAACGCCGTTCAGGGCGAGGACCACGCCGTCTTCGGCGGCTTCGCCCCGGCGGCCTCCCCCCGGATCGCCGTCGGGGTCCTGGTCGAGGGCGGCGGGCCGGGCGGGCGGGTGGCGGCCCCCATCGCCAGGGCCGTCATCGAGGCCTTCCTGGGCGGCCAGGCCGAGTAGCCCCCGGCCCGGAGGCGGCATCGGGCCGGAAGGTTCTCGCTCGGAGGTGGTGTCGGGTCGGGGAGACCCTGGTCCTGGACGGCGTCGGGCCGGAGAGGTTTCTCGCCCGGAGGCGATGTCCGGCAGGGAAGGTTCTCGCCCGGAGATGACGGAGGCCGTCGTCGGGGCATCCCGGCGGTCAGGTGGAGTAGGCCCTGGCCTGGAGGCCGTAGAGGTCGGCGTAGAGGCCGTCGAGACCCATGAGCTCGTCGTGGGTGCCGTGCTCGACGACCTCGCCGTGGTCGAGGACGTAGATCCGGTCGGCGTAGCGGACGCTCGCCAGCCGGTGGGTGATCAGCAGCACGGTACGCCCGTCGGCGTGCCGCCGGATGCGTTCGAACAGGGCGTGCTCGGCGCGGGCGTCCAGGGCCGCGGTGGGCTCGTCGCAGATCAGCAGCGGGGCGTCCCGGTGGAAACCGCGGGCCACCGCGATCCGCTGCCACTGGCCGCCGGACAGCTCGTGGCCGTCCTTGAAACGCCGGTCGAGCAGGGTGCTGTAGCCGTGCGGCAACTCGGCCACCACCTGGTCGGCACCCGCGACCTCGGCCGCGGCGACGAGCGCGGGCTCTCCCTTGTCGGTGCCCATGCTGATGTTGTGGCGGGCGGTCAGCGGCCAGCGCGTGTGGTCCTGGGCGATGACGGCGATGCGGTTTCTCAGCGTGTCGGGGTCGACGTCCGCCAGGTCCGTGTCGTCCCAGCTCACCCGGCCGCTGTCCGGTTCGTACAGCCCGGACAGGATCTTGGCCAGCGTGGTCTTGCCCGAGCCGTTCTCCCCGACGAGAGCGACCACCTCGCCCCTGCCGATGGTCACCGTGAGTCCCTGGAGGGCCGGGACGGCGGAGCCCGGATAGGTGAAGACGACGTTCTCGGCGGTGATCCGCTCGAAGCCCTCCGGCGCCTCTGCCGGGCGCCCGGCGGGGAGCCTGCTCTCGGCCTCGGCGCAGAAGTCGAGGAAGTCGGTGAAGTACAGGCCCTCCTCGTAGAGGCGGTTCGTGGCGTACATCAGGTTGGCCAGATAGGTCTGGCCCGAGCGGATCGCCAGCACGGCGGTGCCCGCGACCGCCAGGGGGACCGCGCCCATCGCCAGCAGCACGCCCAGGGCGACGTAGACCAGGGCCGTGCCGACGCCGCCCAGCGCCTCGCCCACGATCCGCGCGAACATCTGCCGCCGCGCCAGGCCGAGCAGGACGTTCTGCTCGGCCGTGGCCACCACGTCGTACATCCGCATCAGGAAGCCGCGCATGGTGAACGAGCGCACCTCCGCGGCCGGGTCGCGCTCCGCCAGTAGCGTAGAAATGATCCACTTGTGGCGGTTCGCCGGAATCAGGGCGTACATGGTCGTGTAGCGCATCCGGGCCGAGCGGACCGCCGCCCACGCGTCGGGCAGCACCGCCAGTACCAGCAGCGGCAGCAGGATCGGATGGAGCACCCCCAGCACGCCCGCCGCGGCGACGATGCCGATGATCGCGGTCAGCGTGTTGATGGCCGTGCCCACCACCTCGTCCGCCATGGAGACCCCGCGCGCCCTGGCCCGCTGGAGCGCGTCGTGGAAGTCGGGGTCGTCGAAGGCCGCGAGGCCGACCCGGCTGGTCAGCCCGTACAGGCGTTCCTCGGCGATCCGGCCGACCTGGGGTTCCAGCCGCGACTGGGCCCAGCCCGCGCCCGCCTGCGTGAGGGTACGCAGGGTCGCGGCCACCCCCACCATGATCAGGCTGGGCAGGGCGGCCCGCACCCGTTCGGGGGTCGGTCCCGCCTCGAACAGCGCCGACAGCACCCCGGTCGTGGCGAGCAGCCCGAACGCGGTGAACACCCCGCTCAGCAGGCTCAGGGTGATCGCGACGGCGGTGTCGCGGGGACTGGCCAGCCACGCCAGCCTGATGGCCTGCGACACCAGCGCCGGAAGCCTGCGGGCGATGGTCAGGAAGCCGACCTTCGTCATCTTGTCGGTGTGCGCATACCACTCGGAGAGGCTGAGCTCGCCGAGTTCGGGGGCCGCGGCGGCGGGGGAGTCCGTCATGGGAGCAGTGTGAGTCGCCGTATCGGCGATGGCCATCGGATGGCCATCGGATGGCCGTGGGGGGTCACGGCGGGGCAGGGTAATCCCATAGGCCGGAAAAGGCGTAAGACTGGGCATGGTTCGGTAATTGATGTCACACTTTCTGTGACGGTTCTGTCCGCTACCTGTTAAGAGCCGATGACCCAGGAGACCGCACACGCCTCCCTCACCGGAGGCAACCTCCCCCTCGAACCCAACGGCTTCGTGGGGCGTGAAGCCGACGTGGAAGAGCTCACCGACCTGCTGGGCGTCGCCCGGGTGGTGACGCTCTGCGGGGCGGGCGGCATCGGCAAGAGCAGGCTGGCGGTCCGGGTCGCGAGCCAGGTGGCGGGGGAGTTCCCCGGCGGTGTCTGGCTGGTCGAGCTGGCCGACGCGGTGCGCGGCGACCAGATCGAGCCCCGGGTGGCCGCCGTGCTCGGGGTCAAGGCCGAGCCGTCCCGCGCGCTGGCCGACACCCTGATCGACGCGCTCGGCGACCGGCGGCTCCTGCTGGTCATGGACAACTGCGAGTCGCTCATCGAGGAGTCCGCGAGGTTCTGCCGCGCCGTGCTCACCGTCTGCCCCGACGTGCGCGTCCTCACGACCAGCCGCGAGCCGCTCCGGGTGGCGGGGGAGACCGTGTGGCGGGTGCCGCCGCTCACCCTGCCCAGGAGTGGCGAGCACGACCTCGGCACCGGCGAGGCGGTGCGGCTCTTCCTGAACACCAGCGAGGCGGTGCGCCTGTTCGCCGAGCGCGCCGCCGCCGCCTCGCGGGCCTTCTCCGTCACCGAGCAGAACGCGGCCGACATCGCCGGGCTCTGCGAGGCGCTCGACGGGATGCCGCTCGCCATCGAGCTCGCCGCCGCCCTGTGCAGGGTGCTGACCGTGGAGCAGATCAACGCCAGGATCAGGGACAGGTTCCGGCTGCTGTCCGCGGGCGACAGGACGGCCCCGGCCAGGCAGCAGACGCTCAGGGCCACCGTCGACTGGAGCTACCAGCAGCTCAACGAGCCCGAGCGGATCCTCCTGCGCCGCCTGGCGGTCTTCACCGGCGGGTGGACGCTCGACATGGCCGAGCAGGTCTGCGCGGGCAACGCGCTGTGGGCGGAGGACGTCCTGGGGGTGCTCTGCGACCTGGTCGACAAGTCGCTCGTCCTCGCCGACGCCGAGGTGGCGGGCGAGACGCGCTACCGCATGCTGGAGACGATCCGCGAGTACGCCACCGAGCAGCTCGACGCCTCGGGGGAGGAGCCAGAGTTCCGGCGGCTGCACCGCGACCACATGATCGAGGTCGCCGCCCGGATCCACCAGACGATCGTCCGGCGCCCCCGCCCGACCTGGCCGGAGATCTGCCCGATGCTCGTCATGCTGGACGAGCTCCAGGCCAACGTGTGGGCGGCGGTGCGCTGGTCGGTCGAGTCGGCGGGCGATCCCGAGAGCGCGCTGCGCATCCTCGTCCTGCTGCGCTGGCCGATCATCGCCGGGGGGAGGTTCACCCCGGCCGACAAGTGGCTCGACCGCCTGCTCGACGCCGCCCCCGAGGAGCTGGCGCCGTGCGTACGCGGCGACGCCCTCGCGCTGCGCGGGCAGGTGGCCTTCGGGCAGGGCGACCCCGACACCGCGCAGATCGCCTGCACCGCCGCGGTCGACCTGTGCCGCGAGGCGGGCCTGTACGGGCCGCTCAGCGGCGCGCTGGCCATCCTCGCCTGGGTGGCCATCTACCAGCGGCGCCCCGAAAGGGCCAGGTCCCTGCTGGACGACGCGCTGGAGGCCGTACGCACGGTCGACGACCCCTGGCACGAGACGGTCATCCGCTCCATGGAGGGCACGTTCGCGCTGTCGGAGGGCAGGGCGAAGGAGTCACAGCGATCCTTCGAGGCCGCGCTGGCCATCGCCCACGAGCTCGACAACCACTGGGCCGCGCCGGTCGCCCTCATCGGCCTGGCCCAGGTCGCCTGGCTCCGCGGCGACCTGACCGAGGCCCGCGCCCACTACGAGCGTGCCCTCGACATGCTCCAGGACATCACCGCCCACTGGCAGGCCGTCACCTGCCTGTCGGGGCTGGGCCGGATCGCGCTGGCCCAGGGAGACCTCGTCACCGCGCGGGACAGGCTGACCGAGAGCCTGCGACTGTGCATCGGGACCGGCCAGCGGCTCGGCGTGGCCCGCCGCATCGAGACGCTCGCGCAGCTCGCGCTCGCCGAGGAGGACGACCGCCGGGCGGTACGCCTGGCCGGGGCGTCCGCCGCGATCAGGAACGCGATGAGCGACGCCGTGCTGCCGCCGCCCGGGTTCGGGGCGCGGATGGAGGAGCTGCTCCAGCCCGCCCGGGTGCGCCTCGGTGACGCGCTGGTCGCCCAGCTGTGGGCGCACGGCCAGGAGATGTCCCAGGAGCAGGCGGTCCGCTACGCGCTGCAGTTCGACGAGCCGTACGAGACGCCCATCCTCGGCAAGCATCCGGTCGTGGCCCCGCTGACCACGCTGACCTGCCGGGAGTGGGAGATCGCCGAGCTGATCGCCAGGGGGATGAGCAACAAGGCGATCGCCGACGACCTGGTGATCAGCCCCGCCACCGCGGCCCGGCACGTCGCCAACATCCTGGCCAAACTCGGCTTCTCCTCCCGCACCCAGGTGGCCACCTGGGTCATCGAGCAGAACCGCTCCTAGCCCGCCGGTCCGCAGGCCCGCGAGCTCACGTGTCTTGTCGGGCGCGTGTGAGTTCTACATACTCCGGGCTACACATTTGGGGTTGTGAAGATACATCTCGGGATACGCAGTCCGGAGCATGTGTCGTGCCCGCCGCGCGCCGTACGTTTTCCTGGTGTTCGACCGATGACGTCCAGCCTTCCGCACCGTGCCGGTCACAGTTCCGGTCCGGAACGGCAGGTCCACACCATCCCGGGCGTCTCGGTCGAGCACGCTGCGGACGTCGCGTGTCCCCGTTTGATGGCCGAGGTCTCCTCGGAGGGGTGGGGACCTGGGCCATGGGTCATGCGACAGCGGGCTCGAGTCGCGCAGGGCTCGGGCCCGCCCATCGCTTTTTCCGGCCCTTCTCCCGATTCCCGCCTGTCGCCGCGGCCCCGGAACCCGCGGATCGGGCGCCCGCCACGGGGCAGGGAATCGAATACACAGTCATCTACATACATCTGCGGATGCCCGCATGGATGGAACGGCCCTACCGTCGGCGGAATGAGACCCACCTCCCCGTCAACCAGCTGCACCCTCACCGAAGCGGTGTTCGGCTACGCACACGGTCGAGGTGATCGACCCGCACTCATCGACCTCGGTGCCGGGGTGGTGTACGGCTACCGTCGTCTGGCCGCGGAGGTGACGCGGGGAGCGTCGGGCCTGGTGAGACGGGGTGCCAGGCGGCGCCAGGTGGCCGGGATCCACGTGGACAGCGCGGTGGCCCAGACGCTGGCGGTGCACACCGTCATCGCGGCGGGCGGGGTGGCGGCGCCGATCACCTCCGGATGCGAGGAGATGGCCGATTTGCTGGCCGAGTGGGACGCGCGGCTGCTCATCACCACCCCGCGCCTGGCGGACGCGTCGTTGCGGGCCGTGGAGGACTCGCGGGTCCGGCAGGTGATCGCGTTCGGCCAGGCCCGTGACACCGTCGACTTCGCCGACCTGCTGCTCCTTGAGCCCGTCCCGCTGCCCTTCCTCGATCCGGCGGTGCAGCCCGCCCTCCTGATCGACGACGGGGGCGTGCTCACCCACCACGACCTGATCACGCGGATGAACACGCTCGACGAGGGCGTCGAGCTGGGCAAGTCCGACGTCCTCCTGGTGACCTGGCCCCTGAGGTGCAGCCTGGCGATGACGACGCTGATCGGGCTGGCGCTGATGCGCGGCTCCCTCGTCGTCGTGGCCCCCGGCCTCTCGCCCGCCGAGCTGTCGGCGACCATCCACGACTTCGGCGTCACCGTCGTGGCGCTGTCCGACGGGGCCATTCAGCGCGTCTGAGGCATCCGTTATGTCGATGTTTGTCGGTTAAGGCGTTTTCCATCGCCACGATGTCCCCTTCGGGTGGCGGTAAGGGACGACCACGCCCGCCGCGTCGGGCCGCCGACGGTTCCCGGGCTTCAGGAAACGGTCTGCCAGGGGGCTGACCTGGCCTGATGCCTGTCCGGCGGCGTGTGTTCCCGTCCCGTGGGTAGTTAACGACAAGCATGTTCTGAAAAAGGGGATCGTTTTCATGGCACGCATTCTGATCACCGGCTCCACCGACGGCCTCGGGCTCATGGCCGCCCGGCTGCTGGCTCACGACGGCCACGGAGTCACCCTGCACGCGCGCAACGACACCCGCGCCGGTGACGCGCGCGACGCGCTGCCGGAGGCGGAGGCCGTCCTCATCGGCGACCTGACCACCATCGAGGGAATGCGGTCCGTGGCCGTCCAGGCGAACAAGCTCGATCGCTACGACGCGGTCATCCACAACGCCGCCGTCGGATACCGGGAGCCGAGCAGGATCGAGACCGCCGACGGCCTGGCCCACGTCTTCGCGGTCAACGTGCTCGCCCCGTACCTGCTCACGGCACTCATCACCCCGCCCGCCCGGCTGGTCTACCTGAGCTCCGGAATGCATCGCGGCGGAGACCCCAGGCTGGACGACCTCCAGTGGACCGCCCGGACCTGGGACGGTTCGCGGGCGTACGCCGACAGCAAGCTGCTGGACGTCGTCCTGGCGTTCGCCGTCGCCCGCCGGTGGCCGGACGTGCTGTCCAACGCGCTCGAACCCGGCTGGGTCCCGACGAAGATGGGGGGTCCGGGCGCGCCCGACGATCTCTCCCTGGGGCCCGTGACGCAGGCGTGGCTGGCCACGAGCCAGGACCCCGAGGCCACCGTGACCGGCGGCTACTTCCATCACCAGGAACCGTGCTTCGCCCATCCCGCCGCGCGGTCGTCCGAGACGCAGGACGGCCTCCTGGACGAGTGCGCCAAGCTGACCGGCGTCCAGCTCCCGTCGCACGCGACGTGAGCGCGTCGGCGCGGACGGGGCCCGTCTCCATTCCCGCGACGGTCGCTCGCGCTCTCCTCGGCCGGTTCTCACGCGGCTCCACGGCTTGGCGTCCTTTGAAAACACGCGGTCCCACGACCTGGCGTCCTTTGAAAGGATGCGACTTGACGGCTTGGCGTCCCTGACCTGGTGTCCCGTGAAAGCGCGTGGCTTCACGGTCCTGGCGTCCCTTGAAGGGCTGAACCGGACGAGGCCCGCCGACGTCTCATCATCATGCGACCGGTTGTCCCCCCGCTTCTGCTTCCGCTTCTCCTCGCGCTGACCGCCTGCGGCGCGCCCGCGACCGCGGCTCGAAGCGCGGGCGCGTCGGCCGCCCCCGCTTCCGCCCTGACCCCGGTTCCGGCCCCGATGAGGACGGAGTCGGGATCCGAGTGTTCTCCGGCCCCCTCCAGGAAGCTGAACGTCAAACTGCTCCGGCAGACCACCTTCGACTACGACCCCCTCAACTCCCCGGAGGAACTCGCGGCGAAGATGCCGCTGGTCGTCGCGGGAACCGTCAAGGACTTCCTGCCGGGACCGGTCGTCGAGGAAGGGATCCCCGGCGACCGTACGCACCACGTGCTGATGCCGGTGCGGGTGACCGAGCGATTCAAGGGGCGGTCCGCCGCCGTGGTCTACGTGAAATTCTTCCAGGGCGGCATATGGAAGAAGCAGACCCCGGTTCACTCGGTGGCCGACTTCCGGAGGGGAGTGCCCAAGGGCACCAGGGTTCTGCTGTTCGTCTCCCAGAACACCCGGGAGGAGTGGCCTACGATCAAGGACCGCGCCGCTCTTCCGGCCGGGACGCCGATCTACACGACCCATCCGCAGGGGGCGCTCCTCGGCAGTGGCCTGAAGGTGATCGGGGGCATGGAGGAGATCAATCCGGCCTCCCGCTGGGCCGATCCCTGCGGCCTGGACGGCATCGTCACGCGGCTACGCGCCGCCGGGTATCGCGGTGGTCCCTGAACTCGGCTTTCGTGTCACGGGGAACCTCGGCTCCCCGGTTTCTTGGAGCCGGAGGCCCAAGGGGTTGACCAGGGGGTCGCCCGGCGTGGTGCGGTGGTGATCGTGCGCGACGGCGCAGGCAGGTGGAAACGCTCCCTGTGTCCGGCCGGTCGCTCACGATGCCTCCCATGACCTCTCGTGACCTTGCTCTCCCCCGGTCGGCGAGGGGTGCCCTCAGCGACGGAGGCCGAACCACCTGCGCGGGGTGCGGACGCGCACGCCGCCGTAGCCGAGCTCTCCGGTGATCCGAACGTGCAGCCTGCCCGGACGTGCGCGGCCGGGCGCCGCGCAGATCACGCTGCCCCATGAGGTGCGGACCCCGTCGGCGTTCGCGGTCGCGCCGGGCGGCAGGACGATCGCGGCGGAGCCGTAGGCGAGCCGGAGCTCGATGTCGATCTCCTGATGCCGGACGACGGCCCGGGACAGGTCGAGCCGCACCCCGCCGTACTCGGACTCGACGCGCAGCAGGCGCGGGACCTGCCAGTCGCCCGAGCGCCTGATGCGTCCGCCCGTGAGTGTCAGCTGGACCACGTCATCCAGGTCGTCCGGGTCGTCCGGCAGGTCGGCGACCGTCGGC
Organism: Streptosporangium oxazolinicum; assembly: GCF_039537505.1. Classification (NCBI taxonomy): domain Bacteria; kingdom Bacillati; phylum Actinomycetota; class Actinomycetes; order Streptosporangiales; family Streptosporangiaceae; genus Streptosporangium; species Streptosporangium oxazolinicum. The sequence goes on along the minus strand of NZ_BAABAQ010000003.1, from coordinate 504,480 downwards.
AGCAGGTCGCCGTGGGACGTCGCCGTGAGCGCGCGTTCGAGCCGCTCCTCCATCTCGCCGGGGCCGAGGCGCCCGTCGGCGAACGCCTGCTGGAGCCGTCGCACGACCCTGTCGCGTTCTCCGTCGGAGACGCGTGTCCACGGTTCCGCGTGCGCCGTCACTGACTGACCGCCCTTTTGTACAGCCGGATGGACAGGGGGACGAACACGACCAGGAGCAGTGCCGACCAGAGCAGCGTCGCCGCCACCGCGTGCTGGAGCGGCCAGGCATCGGGCACCGGCATGGCCGCGTTGGTGTTGCCGAAGAGTTCGCGGGCGGCCTGGACGACCGTGGAGACGGGGTTCCACTCGGCGACGACCCGCAGCGGTCCGGGCAGGCGGGTGCTGTCGACGAAGGCGTTGGACAGGAAGACCAGCGGCATCGACACGATGGTGGCGATGTTGTTGAAGACCTCGGGCTTGCGCAGGGCCAGCGCGACGGTCGCGGTCACCCACGAGAACGCGTACGCGAACAGCAGGAGCAACAGGAAGCCCAGCACGGCCCGGTACGGTTCCGAGTGGATGCGCCAGCCGACGGCCAGCCCGACGAGGGTCATCGCGACGACGCTGCTCACGTTCATGAGGACGTCGCTGGAGGTCTGGCCGGTCAGCACCGCCGACGGGGACATGGGCAGCGTACGGAGCCGGTCGAAGATGCCCTTCTGCAGGTCCAGGGTGAGCGTGTAGCCGGTGATCTGCGCGCTCGTCACGATCGTCTGAACGAAGATCCCGGGAATCATGTACTCCTGGTACGACATGCCCGGCAGGCTCATCATGCTGCCGAAGACGTACGCGAACAGCAGCACGAACACGATCGGGAGGATGATCACGCCGCCCAGCAGGTCGGGTGCTCGCCTGATCTTGAGGACGTTGCGCCTGGTGATCGTCATGCCGTCGGAGACGGCCATCTGGAGGGCGTTCATCGGACGGGCTCCTTCGTCGTGGTGGGCTCCCCGGCCTGGTGTCCGGTGAGGGTGAGGAACACCTCGTCCAGCGTCGGCCGCCGCAGTCCGGCGTCGCGTACGGCGACACGTTCGGCGGCCAGGTGGCCCAGGGCCGTGGTGAGCGAGGCCGTGCCGTCGCCGACCGGGATCGTCAGCCGGAGCGCGGCGTCGTCGGTCCGCATCTCCCCCACGGCCAGCGGGGCCAGGGTGCGCCGTACGACGTCCAGGTCGGCGGCGCTGGTCATGGTCAGCTCGACGCGGTCGCCGCCGACCTGGTCCTTGAGCTCGTCGGCGGTGCCGAGCGCGATCACACGGCCGTGGTCGACCACCGCGATCGTCCTGGCCAGCCGGTCGGCCTCCTCCAGGTACTGCGTGGTGAGCAGCACGGTGGTGCCGTCGGCGACGAGCTCGGAGATGGTGTCCCACAGGCCCGCGCGGGCTCGGGGGTCGAGGCCGGTGGTGGGCTCGTCGAGGAAGAGCACCGGCGGATCGGCGACCAGCGCTCCGGCCAGGTCGAGGCGGCGTCGCATGCCGCCGGAGTACCCCTGTACGGGGCGGTCGGCCGCCTCGGTCAGGTCGAAGCGTTCCAGCAGCTCGCGGGCCCGCTGCCTGCTGCGCTTGACGCCGAGGTGGTAGAGGCGGCCGACCATCTCCAGGTTCTCGGCACCGGTGAGGTGGTCGTCGACGGCGGCGTACTGGCCGGAGGCGCCGATGTGGGCGCGCAACCGGTGCGCGTCGGCGACGACGTCGAACCCGGCGACCGTGGCGCGGCCGGAGTCCGGTTTCAGGAGGGTGGTGAGGACCCGCACGGTCGTGGTCTTGCCCGCGCCGTTGGGGCCGAGCAGGCCGAACACCGTGCCCTGGGGGACGGAGAGGTCCAACCCGTCGAGGGCGACGACGTCGCCGTACTTCTTGACCAGCCCTTCGGCGGTGATCGCGGGGGGCATGTGGCTTTCTCCTTCGTTCGTACCGGGGGGATGAGGGCGTGACGGGGTAGCGGGCGGTCGCCTGTCGACCGTCCGGTTGTGTTCCTGGGATGGAGTTAGATGTCGAGGTCCTCCACGACGGGGCGTTCGGCCATGTCGGCGATCAGGTCGTAGAACTCGTCCGGGATCCTGCCGCGCAGCTCCTGGAAGGTGTTCACGACCTCAAGCGTGGCCTCGCCCTGAACGAAGCCCCAGCTTGAGTCGGCCAGGCCGAGATAGCTCCGCCACGCGCCGCGAGAGAGGAGACCCTCCAGCCAGTTGTCGGACCCCGACGTAAGGCTGTCCGTCCAGTCGGGCGAGCGGTCCACGTGCAGGACGTATTTGTTCTTCCGGGAGCGGTAGACCCGGAACATCTCCACGCGGCTGCCCGTCGTGCGTCCCCACTCACCGAGCAGCACCCCGGAGAAGCGCTGCTTGCGGCCCGTGCCGCCCTGGCCGACCTGCACGACGATCTCTTCGTAGCCCTCCTGGCGGCCCTCCTCCATCTCGACGTAGCGTCGCAACGCCACGCTGATCGCCGTCGACAGCTTGCCTCCGGCGATTTCCTGCGCCCGCTGGAACAGGGGCAGATCGTCGTCCGAGACGTAGATCGTTTTATTGGGCATCGTTCCATCCTCATCCCGTATACGTATAAGCCTACGTATAGATTGAGACGCACGGCAAGGCTCTTCTGGAATTTCGCGTTATGTCGCGACTTCTCGCCAGCCAGCCAGCCAGCCAGCTAGCCAGCTAGCCGGCCGGTCGCCGCCCGGCCGGGCCGCTCCGGGGGGATCGCCACCGCCCACCATGACAAGCTCTGCGCCCGCCTACGGGAAGCGGGGCCGCCCGTCACCGGGAGGGAAGGCGCTCCCGCCTGATCACACCAGGCCCCTGACCGGCGAACGGCCGGCCCAGGTGAGGCGCGACAAGCTTTGGACAAGCCGGCGTGACTAGCGTGTGCCACAGCTACGTCGGGAGCCGCCATGTCTTCTTCGGTGTCAGCCGGTCCGCGAATTCGTTTGGGCAGGAGAGCTGGTAGCTCCCTCCACATAGCGTGCGGAGTATTGATCGCGTTGAGTGGCGCGCTGGCGGCCTTCGTCGTCAACGTGGTCTACGCGGAGGGCTGGGTTGATCTGGAGGTCTACCGGGAAGGTGGAGTGGCGGTACTGCAGCGTACTTCCCTTTATGACGTGGTCGTGGGTAAGTATTCGCTGCAGTTCACCTACTCGCCGTTCGCGGCATTGCTGTTCACGCCTCTCGCCTGGGTTGACATGGAGATTGCCATCGCCCTCTGGGTGATGATCTCCATCCTCGCCCTTGAGGTGTTGATATGGCTTCTCGTCGGCCGTGTCGCAGTGAAGAGCGGTAGTCGTCGGGCCACTTACACGTTGTTGGCTTTTATCGCGATACTTCCCCTATACCCGGTGATGCTGACGCTGTGGAACGGGCAGATAGGCATTATTCTGCTGCTGGCGATAGTCGTGGATCTGACGCACGGCAAAGGAAAATGGTGCGGCATAGTAACAGGCATTGTCGCCGGTATCAAACTCACCCCACTGATATTCATCCCCTATCTTCTCATCACGCGTCGCTTCCGAGCCGCCCTCATGGCCGGCCTCGGTTTTCTCGGCACCGTGGCCATCGGATTTCTGCTGCTGCCGGCAGACTCGCGTGATTACTGGGGTGGTAAGTTTTTCGACACGCAACGGGTGATCACCGATCCGGAAACGAATTATTTCAATCAATCAATTCGCGGCGTGCTTTTTCTCATGCCCGGCTCCTGGTCCACCACACCTCTCTGGCTCGCCCTGTGCGCGGTAGTTGGCGCGGGTGGGCTTCTGGTCGCCGCATGGACCGCGAAGAAGGCGGGCGAGCTTGCCGGAGTCACCGCCTGTGCCATCGTGGGGCTGCTTGTCTCACCCGTTTCCTGGCCGCACCACTGGGTCTGGTGCATACCGCTCCTCGTGCTCTGGGCATATCGCGCCCAGCGCTTGGACGCCACGCTTGAGAAGGTGGGCGTGGGGTTCTTGTGGTTCATCTTTCTGCTGCCTGGATATATCACTCTGGCGACACTTTTCATATATCCATCCCACGCTGGAATGTGGCTGACGCCACTGATGGGCAGTTACGTGCTCAGCGGATTGCTGACACTGCTGGTGCTCGCGTTTTATTTGGGCCGGAGTGATCGGCGGCGAAGAAAGCTCGCGTCGGGCGGCGACTAGAAAGACGACCAGAAACCTTCGACGGTCAGGACCATATGGCCGGACCCCGGCGTGAGCCGGCAGCCGGTCGTCGCATCCGAAGATGATCGCGGACGATGGGGCGTGGCCAGGTCAGGGGCGTGTCAGGCGGTCGTAGGCCGCAGCGGCCGTCAGGCCGTAAGCCAGGTGCGGGACGATGTCCGACACCCACGACGACGCGTTCCAGTCGCGCGGGTCGGTCAGGCGGAGCGCGATGAGAGGGGCGACGCTCGCGGTCATCGCCGCCGCCGACAGCCCCAGGGCGGCGAGCGGCAGCGGAACGCGCCGGTCTCCGGCGAGCAGGCCGTACAGCCCGCCGGCTCCCAGGCCCGTCGCGTACCCGAGCAGCGCGCCCAGGCCCTCGCGCCTGCTGTCGGCGGCCTCCCCCGAGCCGAGGTCGGCACCGGCACGCTCGGCCAGCCTGCCCGCCGCCTGGGCCGGTAGCCCGCTCGCGGACCGGCCGCGTACGACCATGTCCAGGTAACCGGCGACGTCCAGCGCGGTGGTGCCCGCCGCGCCAGCGAGGATTCCCGCCGTCAGGCTCACGACCCCCGCCTCTCCGCCGGTGCTGTGTCGGCGATGAGGTCGGTATGCCCGTCGTCGCCACGGCCAATCCCGTGCTGACGTGCGCCTTCGAGGGGTCGCGACGGGGAACGGCGGTCCGGGCTACCCTTCGCGTCGGTGCGACGAGCGGGCGAGCAGGCCGGTGATCACGACTTCGAGGGTCTCGCGGAGGGCCGTGGTGAAGTCCAGCCGCATGGCGGCCAGTGACGGGTCGGCCTCGTAGGCGGCCAGCATCGCGGCCGCCGGGCGTGAGTGGGTCCATACGGCTCCGGTCACCATGACGGTGGCGGCGGCGAGCCTCATCGCGTCGTGCTCGCCCAGCTCGCGGAGGTGCTCGCCGACCAACCGGCCCAGGGTGGTGGCGTTGGCGACGGCGGCGCGCTTGTACTGCGCGGCGACCTGCGGGGAGACGTTGTGCTCCAGCACCGCGGCCTGGGCGGCGGCCAGGTCACACAGGACCGGGCGGTCCGCCAGCGTGGCCGCGAGCGTCGCGGCCACCTGGTCGCCGCGCTCGTACGGCGTGCCGGTGCCGACCTCGGCGGCGAGAGCGCCGTCGAGCCGCTCCAGCCATTCCCGTGAGGCGACGTCGAGCAGTTCGAGCAGCACGGCCTCGCGGGACTCGAAGTAGCGCAGCACGTTCGACTTGGCCAGGCCGACGCGACGGCTCAGCTCGTTGAGGCTTACCTGTGCCACCGGCATCTCGGTCAGCATCGCGGCCGCGGTGTCCAGGATCGCCCGCCTGCGCACCGCGCGCTGCTCCTCGCTGCGCGCGCGTTGGAACGTCGTCATCCCCGCAGTCTACAGACCGGCGGTCCCTTGTTAAGAGACCGGCAGTCTGCTAGCTTTCATGCCAACAGACCGCCAGTCTTTAAGCGAGATCCCAAGGAGTTCGCCATGTACGCCGTCCCCGACCAGAGCGGGAAGTTCGCCGTCGTCACCGGCGCCAACAGCGGCACGGGCAAGGAGGCCGCCCGGCGCCTCGCCGACGCCGGGGCGCGGGTCGTGATGGCCGTCCGCACGGTCGCCAAGGGCGAGCGGGCCCGCGCCGAGATCCTGGCCCGGCACCCGCACGCCCGGCTTGAGGTGCGCAGGATCGACCTGGCCGACCTGGCCTCGGTCAAGGAGTTCGCCGACGGGATCATCGCCGAGGGCACCCCCCTGGACCTGCTGGTCAACAACGCCGGGGTGATGGCCCCGCCCACCCGCATGACCACGGCCGACGGCTTCGAGCTGCAGTTCGGCAGCAACTACCTCGGCCCCTTCGCGCTGACGGTCCGGCTCCTGCCGACCGTGCTCGCCGCCGAGGCGCCGAGGGTGGCCACCATGAGCAGTGGTACGGCCAACTTCGGCCGGATCCACTTCGAGGACCTTCAGCGCGAGCGCCGCTACAGCCCCACCCTCGCCTACGCCCAGTCCAAGCTCGCCGACCTCATGCTGACCCGGCACCTCGCGGCCCTCGCCGTCCAGCGGAACTGGAACCTGCTGAGCACCGCCGCCCACCCCGGCTTCACCCGCACGAACCTGCAGACGGCGGGCGCGACCCTCGGCCGCGACAGGCCGTCGCGCCTGCACAAACTTCTCAACAACGCCAACCTCCTGCCCTCGCAGGACGTCGAGCCGGGCACCGAGCCGCTGCTGTACGCGGCGACCAGCCCCGACGCCGTCGCGGGCGGCTACTACGGCCCCGGCGGGCGGTTCGGCCTGGTCGGCCCCACCGTCACCGCCCGGGTGCCCCGCAGGGCCCTGGACCCCGTGGTCAACGCCCGGCTGTGGGCCGAGGCCGAGCGCCTCACCGGCGTCACCCTGGCCACCCACGTCGCCTGAGCGCACGAAGCGATCGTCCGGAAAGCGGTCACGGCGGGAGTTCTCCCGACCCGCGGGGGATGAGCCGGGTCGGCAGCTCGATCCGTTCGGGAGAGCCGAGGTCGCCGGAGAGGCGGCGGAAGAGCAGTTCGGCGGCGGTCGCGCCGAGCCGGACCGGGTCCTGGGCCACCACGGTCACGCCGGGATCGAGCAGGTCGGCCAGTTCGAAGTCGTCGAAGCCCACCAGGGCGAGGCGGCGTCCCGTGCGCAGCGCGGCCACGGTGATCCGGCCGTTGCCGGTGAACACCGCCGTGGGCGGGTCGTCGCCGGAGAGCATCCGGATCAGGGCGAGGCCGGCTTGCCGGGCCGGGCCGGTCGCGACCAGGGAGGTGTCGAAGGGCAGGCCCGCCTCCCCGAGGGCGCGACGGTAACCGCGCAGGCGCTCACCCGAGGTGAAGATGGACGCGCTGTCGCCGACGAAGGCGACCCGGCGGTGGCCGTGCCGGATCAGGTGGGAGACCCCCGCGTACGCGCCTCCGGCGTTGTCGCAGAGCACCGTGTCGGCGTCCGGCCCGCCCGGCCGGTCGGCGAAGACGGCGGCGATGCCCGCGTCGAGCTCGGGCCGCAGGTAGTCGTGGTCGGTCCCGGCGGGCACGATGATCAGGCCGTCGACCCCGCGGGAGCAGAAGGTGAGGACCAGTTCCCGCTCGCGCCGGGGATCCTCCCCCGAGGAGCCGCTGAGCACCAGCGAGCCGTGCCGGAGCGCCACGTCCTCGACCGCGCGGCTGAGCCCCGCGTAGAAGGGGTCGGCCACGTCCTCGATCACCAGGCCGATGCTCGCGGTCCTGCCCTGGCGCAGCACGCGGGCGCTCTCGTTGCGCCGGTAGCCGAGTCGCTCGATGGCGGTCGTGACCCGCTCGGCGGTGGCGAGGGTGACCCCCGGCTCGCCGTTGACGACCCGGGAGACGGTCTTCAGCGCCACCCCGGCCGCCGACGCGACGTCCTTCATGGTGGGACGTCCCCGCGAACTCTCTGTCACGGCCCGATCATCGCCCAGGTTCGGCGCGTTGACAACGTTGTCATCAAGGTAGTGTGCCAGGGATCGGCGGGCGACCGGCATGGCGGAGATGTGGTCGGCGTCCCGGCCACCGGTACCGCGGGCCGGGCTCGGCACGTTCTCACGGGGCGACGGGTGACGGTGGTGAGGAAGTGTGCCAGGGATCGGCGGGCGACCGGCATGGCGGAGATGTGGTCGGCGTCCCGGCCACCGGTACCGCGGGCCGGGCTCGGCACGTTCTCACGGGGCGACGGGTGACGGTGGTGAGGATCAGCGGGGGGACAGGGCACTGCCCTTGACGCCCGACGCGTGCAGGTCGGCCTCCACCCGCGCCGCGGTGGCGAGCAGCGGCGGGAGCAGGTGGCGGCGGGCGGACTCCGGGGTCGTACGGCTCGCGTGGGAGGAGATGTTGATCGCGGCGGTCACCCGCCCCGAGCGTTCCCTGACGGGGACGGCGATCGAGCGCAGGCCCTCCTCCAGCTCCTGGTCGACCATGGCCCAGCCCTGGGCGCGGACCCTGTCGAGCTCGGTCCTGAGGGCGGCCGGGGAGGTGACCGTCCTGGGGGTGAACCGGTGGAGCTCGACCTCCGCGAGGTAGGCGTCGAGGTCGCCGGGCGGCAGCCAGGCCAGCAACACCCTGCCCATCGAGGTGCAGTGGGCCGGGAACCGGGTGCCGATGTTGATGGTCACCCGCATGATCCTGCTGGTCGCCACCCGGGCCACGTAGACGACGTCCTCGCCGTCGAGCACCGCCACCGACGCCGACTCGTGCACCTCGGCGACGAGGCGTTCGAGGTGCGGCTCGGCCACCTCGGGCAGCGAGAGACTGGACAGGTAGGCGTACCCGAGATCCAGGACGCGGGGGGAGAGCGCGAACAGCCGCCCGTCGGTCCTGACGTAGCCGAGATCGACGAGCGTCAGCAGGAACCGCCGGGCCGCGGCCCTGGTCAGGCCGGTCGCGCGGGCCACCTCGCTGAGCGTCAGCTCGGGGCTCGTCGCGCTGAACGCCTTGATCACCGAGAGCCCGCGTGCCAGCGACTGCACATGGTCCGAGCCCCGGTCAATCGGTTCGATCATCCCCGCCCTCCTCGTTCCGCTCGAACTCTAGCGCCGCCCGTGCCACCGCGAACGCCCGGTTGGCGGCGGGCACGCCCGCGTAGATCGCGGTCTGCAGGAGCACCTCCTTGATCTCCTCCTCGGTCAGGCCGACGCGGAGCGCCGCCCTCACGTGCAGGGCCAGCTCGTGCTCGTGCCCCAGCGCGGTGAGCACGGCCAGCGTGACGCAGCTGCGGGTACGCCGGTCCAGGCCGGGGCGGGTCCAGATCTCACCCCACGCGTACCTGGTGATGAACTCCTGGAAGTCCGCGGTGAACGGGGTGGTGGTCGCGACGGCGCGGTCCACGTGCTCGTCGCCGAGTACGGCCCGGCGCGTCGCGTCCCCGGCCTCCCAGGTGCTCGTGCGGCTCGCGTCCTCGGTGTTTCGTTCGCTCATGAACCGGCTCCCGTGAAGTTCTCGTGGGCGGCGAGCGCCCGGTCGACGAAGGTGGCGGCGGAGCCGAGGGCGCCCGCCGGGTCGAGGGCCGCGTCGATCTCCTCTATGGTCAGGGAGACGCCGGGATCGGCGAGCAGGACCTCCCGCAGCTCCGAGCCGCCTTCGACGGCGCGGGCGCAGGCGGCGTCCACCAGCCGCCGGGCCTCCGGGGTGCCTCCGAGCCGTACGACGACCTGCTCGGCCATGAGCAGCCCTCGGGTCGCCCCGAGATTGGCGCGCATCCTGGCGGTGTCCACGGTCAGGCCCTCCAGCACCTCGCGGAGCCAGGAGGCGGCGCTGCCGGTGAGCCGGAGCAGCTCGCCCAGCGTCTCCCACTCGGCCTGCCACGGGCCCGCCGCGCGCTCGTGCTCCTGGACCATGCCGTCCAGGATCGAGGCGACCAGGCCGGGGACGCGCTGGACGCAGGCGAGCACGGACATCGAGCCCACCGGGTTGCGCTTGTGCGGCATCGCGCTGGAGGTGCCCCGGCCGGGCCCCGCCGGTTCGGCGACCTCCGCCACCTCGGTCTGGGCGAGCAGCTTCACGTCGTTCGCCGTCTTGCCCAGCGTCCCGGCGGCGGTGCCGAGCGCGCAGGCCAGCCGGGCCACCGGGGTCCGGTCGGTGTGCCAGGGGAGGACCGGGTCGGTCAGTCCCAGCCCGGCCGCGAGGAGGGGTGGCACCTCGTGGCCCCGCTCGCCGAGGACCGACAGCGTACCGGCCGCCCCGCCGTACTGGACCGGCAGCGGCACCTCCGCCAGCCCGGCCCGCGCGCGGTCAAGCGCGCTCAGCCAGCCCGCCGCCTTCAACCCGAACGTGACGGGTACGGCGTGCTGCAGCACGGTGCGCCCGGCCATGACGGTGCCGCGGTGCTCGGACGCCAGCCGCGCGCAGGCGTCCGCGCAGGCGGACAGGTCGGCCAGGACCGGTGCCAGGGCGCGGCGGGCGACCAGCATGGCGGCGGTGTCGTTGATGTCCTGGCTGGTGGCGCCGTAGTGGACGAAACGCCGCAGGCCGGGCTCGACCCGTTCCCGCAGGGCGGCGACCAGCGGGATGACGGGGTTGCCGGTCCGCGCGGCTCTTTCGCCCAGCTCGGCGATGTCGTAGAGCCCGGGGCGGCAGGCCTCTGCCAGCGCGGCGGGCACCTCGGCGGGGACCAGGCCGAGCCCGGCCTGCGCGCCGGACAGCGCGGCCTCGACGTCCAGCATGGCGGCCAGCCACGCGACGTCCGACACCTCCGCCGAGGCCCCGCCCCTGGCGAACATCCCGGAGAACAGACCGGGGACTGGACCGGGGACTGGGCTGGGGGCTGGGCCGGGGAACGGGCCGCCGGTCGCGGGAGAGGTCATGTCCACCTCCGGGTGGTTCGGACGGCCGCTCAGGAGCCGGTTCCCTCAAGGACGACGGCGAGCCCCTGGCCCACGCCGACGCAGATGGCGGCCAGGCCGTACCCGCCGCCCCGGTGGTGCAGCTCGTGGGCGAGGGTACCGAGGACGCGCGCCCCCGAGGAGCCGAGGGGGTGGCCGAGGGCGATGGCGCCGCCGTTGACGTTGACGATCTCGGGGTCGAGGTCGGGCCACTCGGCGAGGCACGCCAGCGACTGGGCGGCGAACGCCTCGTTGAGCTCGACCACGCTCAGGTCGGACCAGCCGATGCCCGCCCGTCCGAGGGCCGTACGGGCCGCGTCGACCGGTCCGATGCCGAACAGGTGCGGCTCCACGCCGATCACCGCGCGGGAGACGATCCTGGCCAGCGGGGCCAGCCCGGACCGGGCGGCTCCCGCCTCGTCGCCGACGAGCAGCGCGGCGGCGCCGTCGTTGAGGGGGGAGGCGTTTCCCGCGGTGACGGTGCCGTCGGGGCGGAAGACCGGTTTCAGAGCGGCCAGGGACTCCTCGGTCGCGTCGGCCCTGACGGACTCGTCGTGGCCGAGGGCGTCGAGCGGGACCACCTCGCGGTCGAAGACGCCGCGCTCCCAGGCCGCCGCCGCGCGCCGGTGGCTGCGCAGCGCGAACCGGTCCTGGGCCTCGCGGCCGATGGCGTAGCGGTCGGCGAGGATCTCGGTGGCCTCGCCCAGGGTGACCGTCCACTCGGCGGGCATCCGGGGGTTGACCATGCGCCAGCCGAGGGCCGTGTCGTGCAGGGTCCGCTCACCCCGGTCGAAGCCCCGGGCGGGCTTGGGCATCACCCACGGCGCCCGGCTCATCGACTCGGAACCTCCGGCGACCACCAGGGACGCGTCACCCACGGCCACCGCGCGGGAGGCGGCGATCGCCGCCTCCAGGCCGGAGCCGCACAGCCGGTTGAGGGTCGTGCCGGGCACCGTCACCGGCAGTCCGGCCAGGAGCACGGCCATCCGCGCGACGTCCCGGTTGTCCTCGCCCGCGCCGTTGGCGGCGCCGAAGAAGACGTCCTCGATCGCGGCGGGGTCGAGGGCGGGGGCCCGGCCGGCCAGCGCGCGGACGACGTGCGCGGCGAGGTCGTCGGGGCGGACGCCCGACAGTGCCCCGCCGTACCGGCCGATGGGGGTGCGGACCGCGTCGAGGATGTAGACGTCGTTCACGATCGGGGACTCCTGTCCGCGGGGTGGTCGGGTGTCGCGGTCGCGGGGGACACCGGTGCCGGGTGGTGCGCGGCCCAACCGGCGCCTCGCGCCTCACGCGGGGTTCATCTCTCATGGGAGCTCCCGGGGGCGAGGTGGGCGGGATCCTCCGTCGCCACGTCGTCGCGCCCGGCGTGGGCCGCCGTCTCGGCGAGCGTCTCGGCGAGCGGATCCGTCATGGTCATCGCGTCCTCTTCGGGGGTTCTCGCCATCCGGGTCGGCATTTGTTCGCTATGTGAACGAATGTTCTTTAAAGGACGATATCGACCCGCTGTCCAGATGGTCAATTCGGTGATCAACACTCCTTGACACGCTTGACATCGGCGGCGTACCTTCCGCGATACGCCTTGTTCGTTCAGAGAATCATTGTTCACATAACGAACACCACCCTCTCGCTTCTTCCCCTCGGGAGGTTTCCGTGCGCCGTCCCACCACCGTCCTGGTCGGCTTCCCGGCCGGCACGGTCGCGCTCTCCCCGCCCGCCACCCGCTCCCTGCCGCGCTTCGCCGACCCGCGCGGTCACCTGTACGCCACCATGACAGAGGAGACACGATGACGCTCATGGACGCCAGGACGTGGGCCGGGCAGGTCTTCGGGAACGGCTGGTTCACCTCGCGCGCGGGCGACGTGGCCGTGGTCGAACCCGCCACCGGCGCGGAACTCGGCCGGGTCGGCGTGGCCAGGGCCGAGGACGTGGCGGCGGCGGCCGTGCGCGCCGTACGGGCACAGCGGGAGTGGGCGGCGACCTCGTTCGAGGAGCGGGCGGCCGTGCTGCGGCGGGCCGGGCGGCTGTTCGAGGAGCACGCGGAGGAGATCCAGGACTGGCTGGTCCGCGAGGCCGGGTCGATCCGTCCCAAGGCGGGCGTGGAGACGCACGTCGCCGCCCAGGAGTGCCACGAGGCCGCCGCGCTGGCGTCCCAGCCGCTGGGGGAGATCCTGCCGACCGTCAAGCGGCGGCTCAGCCTGGCCCGGCGCGTACCCGCCGGGGTGGTCGGCGTGATCTCCCCGTTCAACTTCCCGCTCGTCCTCGCCATCCGCTCGGTCGCCCCGGCGCTCGCCCTGGGGAACGCGGTGATCCTCAAGCCCGACTCGCGGACCGCCGTCTCCGGAGGTGTCGCCGTCGCCCGCGTCTTCGAGGAGGCGGGACTGCCGTACGGCCTGCTCCACGTGCTGCCGGGAGGGGTGGCGGTGGGGCAGGCGCTGGTCGGCGACCCGCTGGTACGGGTGATCTCCTTCACCGGCTCGACCTCGGCGGGGCGCGCGGTCGGCGAGGCGTGCGGGCGGCTGCTCAAGCGGGTCCACCTGGAGCTCGGCGGCAACAGCGCGCTGATCGTCCTGGACGACGCCGACCTGGACCTCGCGGTCTCGGCGGGCGCGTGGGGCTCGTTCCTGCACCAGGGGCAGATCTGCATGACCACCGGACGCCACCTGGTGCACTCCTCGATCGCGGAGGAGTACGTGGCACGGCTCGCGGAGAAGGCCGACCACCTGCCGGTCGGCGACCCGGCGGGCGGGCAGGTCGCGCTCGGCCCGCTGATCGACGCCGGTCAGCGGGACAAGGTCCACGGCCTGGTCACCGCGAGCGTCGACGCCGGGGCGCGGCTGGCGGCGGGCGGCACCTACGAGGGACTCTTCTACCGGCCCACGGTCCTGGCCGACCTGCCCGCGCGCGCTCCCGCGTACGCCCAGGAGGTGTTCGGCCCGGTGGCGCCCGTCGTGCCGTTCTCCACGGTCGAGGAGGCCGCCGCGCTGGCGTCCGACAGCGAGTACGGCCTGTCGCTGGGTGTCCTGACGCGCGACGCGATGCGGGGCCTGGCGCTGGCCGACCTCGTTCCCACCGGGATCGTGCACATCAACGACCAGACGGTGGACGACGAGGCCGTGGCCCCGTTCGGCGGGGTCGGAGCGTCGGGGACCGGCTCTCGCTTCGGCGGGGGACGGGCCAACATCGAGGCCTTCACCGAGACTCGCTGGGTGACGATGCAAGGAAATATCGCGACATACCCTTTCTGATGGTTTGATCCCGGCGGAGCCGGGTGGGCGGGATCATGAGCCGGTGGCCCGTCCGGCGAGACCGGGTCGGCGGGTCGCCCGACAGGGCGGGGGCGTGCCCGGCGGGCTGCCGTCAGGGTCGTCCGGCGGGTCGCTGACCGGGTTGGGCCGTGTCCGGCGGACCGGCGGACGGACGGAGGGAACGCCACGTAACCTCTCCCGATGGCGCGCCGTGAGGCGTATGGGAGAGTTGGGCAGTGTCCGAGCGGGGAGGCAGTGTGTCGCGGATGTCGCGGATGTCGCGGGTGTTGCTCATCGCGGGATTCGTGCTCGCGGCGCTCAACCTGCGGCCCGCGCTGGCGGGTGTCTCCCCGGTGCTGGACGAGATCATGGACGATCTTGGGCTGAACGCCGCCGGGGGAGGGGCGATCACCACGGTCATGGTGGTCTGCCTGGGCGTCCTGGGCCCGCTCGCCCCCCTGCTCGCCCGCCGCTTCGGCCTGGACCGCACGCTCATGGCCGGGCTGCTGATCCTGGCCGCGGGCGTGGTGCTGCGCAGCACGGGAAGCGTCCCCGCCCTCTACGCGGGCGCCGCCGTCGCCGGTACGGCCATCGCCGTGATGAACGTCGCGATGCCCGGCGTGGTCAAGCAGCACTTCCCCACGCGGGTCGGGCCGCTCACCGCGACCTACGTCTCCGGCCTGGTGCTGGGCGCCGCCGTGGCGTCCGGCTCGGTGGTCCCGATCGAGCGGGCCACGGGGCTCGGCTGGCGCGAGGTGACCGCCATGACCGCGATCCCGGCACTGGCCGCGGCGGCGCTCTGGCTACCCCAGGCGCTGCGCCGCCCCGCCCGCCCCGAGGTCGCGCCCCGGCCGTTCGCCCTGCTGCTCCGCAGCCGGGTGACCTGGTACGTCACCGTCTACATGGGTGTGCAGTCGCTGACCTTCTACATCATGCTGGCCTGGATACCGACGATCTTCCAGGACGCGGGACTCCCCGCCGACCAGGCCGGATACATGCTCAGCCTCACCAGCCTGGCCCAGATGGCGGCCACGCTGACCGTTCCGGTGCTCGCGGGACGTGCCCGGTCGCAGGTGCCGTACGTCACCGCCGCGACCGTTCTCACGGTGGCCGGATATCTCGGCGTGCTGATCGCCCCCGCCGCCCTCCCGTGGCTCTGGATGATCGTCCTCGGGCTGGGGCAGGGCGCCTCGATCTCGCTGGCCCTGCTCATCATCACGCTCCGCGCGCCCGACCCGGTCTCGGTGACCGCGCTCTCGGCCGTCGCCCAGTCCGCCGGTTACACGTTGGCCGCGCTCGGGCCGCTCCTGATCGGGGTGCTCTACCAGCTCTCGGGCGGCTGGACGCTGCCACTGCTGGCCGGACTCGGCGCGTGCGCCGTGCAACTGGGGGCCGGGTTCCTCGCGGGACGCCCGGTCACGGCGGTCGGCGCGGACGAGCCACGCCCGGTCGAGGACTCGCCCTCCCTGGCCTGACGGGCGGTCCCCGCTCCCTCGCGTTCCCCTTCGAACGCCCCAGACGACATGGACGATCCGGACGGCGCCGCGTTCCCCTGCGAGACCCGTGCCCTTTATGAGTCGCTGCCTGCGTGACCCGCTTCCTTTGCGAGTCGTTGTTCCGCTGGTCATCTGGGCCTTCTACGGTCCTCAACATGATCCGTAGGCTTCTGGCCGCGGCGCTGGCGGTCCTCGCGACCGGTACCGTCGCCGTTGTGCTGCAACAACCCGAACCCGCGACCGCCGAACCCCGCGGCCGCGAACCCATCATCGTCGGCCACCGGGGCGCCAGCGCGCACCGGCCCGAGCACACCCTGCTCTCGTACGAGACCGCGATCGCGCTCGGCGCCGACTACATCGAGCCCGACCTGGTCTCGACGAAGGACCACGTGCTGGTGGCCAGGCACGAGAACGAGATCGGCGGCACCACGGACGTCGAGAGCCACCCCGAGTTCGCGGGGCGCCGGACGACCAAGACCATCGACGGCACCTCGATCACCGGCTGGTTCACCGAGGACTTCACGCTCGCCGAGCTGAAGACGCTCAGGGCCGAGGAGCGCATCCCCGACCTGCGTCCGGACAACACCGCCTTCAACGGCCTCGCGGAGATCCCGACCTTCGACGAGGTCGTCGCGCTCGCCAAGCGGAGCGGGGTCGGCGTCTACCCCGAGACCAAGCACCCCAGCTACTTCGACTCCATCGGGCTCTCCCTGGAGGAGCCGCTGCTCGACGTGCTCGGCCGCCACGGCTGGCGCGGGAGCCGGGACCCGGTCTTCATCCAGTCCTTCGAGACCGCCAACCTGCGTGAGCTGAGCAAGAAGACCAGGCTGCCGCTGGCCCAGCTGATCAACGCCGCGGGCGCCCCGTACGACTGGGTCGCCGCCGGAGACCCGCGCACCTACGACGCCATGGTCACCCCCGCGGGGCTCCGCGACGTGGCGAGCTACGCGGACGGCGTCGGCGTCGACACCAGGCGGATCGTGCCCGTCGGCCCCGACGGCCGCCTCCTGCAGCCCACCCCGCTCATCCGGGACGCCCACCGGGCCGGTCTGAAGGTCCACACCTGGACCATCAGGAACGAGAACTCGCAGCTCCCGGTGGACTTCCGGTTCGGGAACCCGGCGAGCGCGGCCTACCCGCGCGCCACCGGCAACGTGATGGGCTGGCTGGAGAAGCTCTACTCCCTCGGCGTCGACGGCGTCTTCGCCGACGACCCCGGCATGGCCAACGCCGTCAGGGAGCGCGTCTTCTAGCCTTTCCGGCTTGAGATCGCGGTTGGGATCTGCGCTGGTAGCGGGCTTTCCGGACGCGGGCGTGATGCCCGGCGCCGCCACCGTGACCAGCGCATGATCTCGCCGGTCGCCCGGATCGGGCCGAGGAGGATCACGGCGACCGGAACCAGCGGGATCAGGGTCCACATCGAGGCCGGGACGCTTCAAGGCGTTGACCCGGGTCGCTCACTTACGACGTCGCTCACTTACGACGGCCGTGAGAGCCGGTCAGGCGTTCGTGCGTGACAGGTGGTCGGGGAGGTCGGTGAGCCGTTCGATGCGGAGCACCGTCTCATCCGCCGTCGGCGATGGTCCACCGGTGACGAAGTCGACGCCGCGGTCCAGCCAGATGCCGGTGAGCCCGGCGAGGGCGGCTGCGTTCACATCGCTTTCCAGCATGTCGCCCACGTTGACCGCCCGCGCGGGGTCCGTCCGCATCCACCGGCAGGCGGTGGTGTAAGCGGCGGGCTTGGCCGCACCGAGCTCGGTCGGGGTCAGGACGGCTTCGAAGTATTCGCCGAGGCCGCAGCGGGCGAGTTTGGCGCGCTGCTGCTCGGGGTCCCCGTTGGTGAGGACGGCCAGACGCGGTCCTCGGGGAAGCTGTTTCAGGTTCTCCAGGCAGGGCTGGACATCGGGGTAACTCCGCCAGGACTCCTCGAACACGGTGAGATAGCGCTCGGTGATCCAGGCGTCCAGAAGGCCGGGACTTTCCGGAACCGGCTCCCCGAACACGGGCAGGAAGGAGCGGAGCCTGCGTCGGTGGTGTTCGGCGAAGGAACACTGACCGGCCAGGTATTCCCGCATGTGGCGCGCCTCCAGCGTCCACCACAACGTCACCAGTTCCTCCGGTGGAGCCGTCGCGTTCGGCGCGGCCCGGACGATCTCGCCGATCGTTTCCAAGACCGCGCTTCGGTGATCGACCAGGGTGCCGTCCAGATCGAAGAAAATCACGTCTGCCATAAAATGATCATCTCGTGGTGCCTGTCCCTGACGCCAGAAGGCAGGTATCGCGAGCTTTCTTTCGATCGAGGTGCTCGTCGGGGTGATCATCAGCCTGATCGCAGGTGTTCTGTCGACCGCGGGAGGGGCTGCCGTCTCTTCGGCCATCCTGCTGGGTGGCGCCGCCTTCGCGGGTGCGGTGACGCTCCTGCTCGCGATCTTCTACGCGCTCAAGCTGCTGTGACGAAGGCCTGAGTCCGCGACGAGGCACTCGGCCCGTACCGCCGCCGCACCCCGTTCACGGGTGCGGCGGCGAGGGCGGGGTGGCGGGAGGGGTCAGGCGACCCCGGCCATCTGCTCGGCGTCGTCCATGGGGCGCAGCTCGTCGGCGTAGCTGACCGAGACGCGGCGCATCACGCCGCTGTCGCTGATGGAGTACTGGCCCAGGCGCCACAGCGGCGGCGAGTACGCGTGGATCGAGACGCTGCCGTGCACCGCGCCGGTCAGCCTGTGGATGTGGTCGGGTCCGAAGGAGAAGGACTCGCCCTCCGAGACCACGGTCTCCAGGTGCTCGCCGCCGATGCGGGGGTTGCACTCCAGGAGCGTCCCGGCCACCACGCGGACCGCCCCGGAGGAGGTGTCGTGGTCGTGCCAGCCGGTGTCGTCCTCGGGCCGCCAGCACAGCAGCCAGATGTCCACGTGGGAGTCGCGGTAGAGGGAGGCGAAGTGGCGTCCGCCCTCCTCGGGGAACTCCACCTGCTCCTTCCACCGGGACGGGTCGGCGGCCAGCTCGTTGACCAGGTCGAGGAGCTCGCGCCGGTCGAGGGCGCGGGCTGGCAGGGCCTCGTAGCTCATGAGGTCCCACCGCCGAACGGCCCGGAGCCGGCGTTGTCCACTCGCCCGGCGTGACCGGCGCGGTCGGCGGGTCCGGCGGCTCGTACGCGCCGCGTGCTCGCGGCTCTCTTCGCCGGGAGCGCACAGCTCTCGCGGCCCTGGTACTGGTTCACTTGCGCGACTCCTTTCCGTTCAGCAGGCGGTTCGGGTTGGTGACCGCGATGGCGTGCCAGGCGGCGTCGCCGAGCGCGGGGTCCGGTGCGGTGGCGTAGGGCTGGTCGGAACCGCTCACCACGATGTCGACGCCGAGCTCTCGGACGATCGCGTCGATGGCGCGCGGGCCGTAGGAGGAGGTCTCCAGGAACAGGTCGGGATCGACCTGACCCCGGCCCTCGCCGCCCCGGTTGGCCAGGCGCTCGGAGTGGAGCGGGGCCAGTCCGGCGAGCAGCGAGAAGCAGACCCGCAGGCGGGGGTGGCGGGACCGTCCGAAAGCGGCGAAGGCGTACCACGCGGCGTGCATCTGCTGCACGTACGGCACGACGGCGGGCCACCAGCCGGGCCCCTCGGGCTCGGTGGCGGGACCGGGGTGTACGAAGAGCGGCAGGTCGCGCTCGGTGAGCACGTCGAGGAGCGGGGCGACCCTGGACAGACCCGCGGCGTCGCGCACGGCGGTCGCGGGCAGCTGGAGCCCGACGAGCCCCGGCCACACTCCTCGCGCGCCGTCCTCCGCGTCGCCGTCCTCCGCGTCGTTTCGTATGCCGTCTTTCGCGTCGTTCCCCGTACCGTCCCAGGCGCGGTTTCCCGCGTCGAGGGTCTTGGCGAGCCTGGCGGGATCGATCTCGCTGAGGCAGGTCGCCGCCCATGCGCCGAAGGGCGCGGGCAGGGCGAGGGCGTCCTCGTGGTAGGCGTCGATGATCGGCCAGGCGTCCCCGGGAGGCAGCGACTCGATGCCGAGCGGGCTGGACAGCGACACGAGGGCCAGGTCGAGGCCCGCGTTCAGCGCGAGGCGCCCGGTGAGGTCGTGGTCGGCGGGGTCGACCTCGTAGGCGGGTTCGCCGTCCAGGTGGAGGGTCCAGCCGTCGAGCCGGGGCGCGGTGGTGCGGCGTCTGAGCGCGTCCACGAACGCGGGCGTCCACAGATGCTGGTGAACGTCGACGGTCACGACGGATCTCCTCCTTTCACGTCTTCGAGGTATTCCCTACCTAGAATAGGGGTAAACGCCTCCACCTCGCCACATCCAACAGTGACACGGTTCAGTGAACCGTTTCAGTGAACCGCTTCACCCCGCATCGTGTCAATACCTCCCAACGCCACTCGGCGGCCCCGATCGCGCGGGGAGCACCCCCTCGGAGGCCCCGGGGAATAGGCTGGTCGGATGCCCCAGCCCCGGAAACGAGCGACCATCCGCGAGGTGGCGAAGGCCACCGGCCTGTCGCCCGCCGCCGTCTCCTACGCCCTGCGCGGCATGCAGGTGTCGGAGGAGACCATCGAGCGGGTGCGCCAGGCCGCGGCCGAGCTCGGTTACGAGGCCGACCCCATCGCCCGCGCCCTGGCCAGCGGCCGGACCGGCATGATCGGCCTGCTCTGCGGATCCCTGGAGGACCTCTGGCAGCAGGCGCTGGCCGTCGGCATCGGCCGCGCGCTCAAGGACAACGACCGCTACGCCCTGATCCTGGACGCCGCGGGAGACCCGGCCAGGGAGCACACCCTCGCCAGGCAGCTTCGCGACCAGCGGGTGGACGCGCTCATCGTGCAGCCGGTCGATCCCGCGGCGCCGCTCTGGGCCGAGCTGTGCGAGGGGCTGCCGGTGGTGTCGATCGGTGACGCCCTGGCCGGGGCGCGCGCCGCGGGCGAGGTCGTCTTCGACAACCGGGCCGGGGTGACCCTCGCCCTGGAGCACCTGCGCCAGCGGGGCCACCGGCGCCTGGCCGTCCTCACCTCGACCCGGGCCAGCACCCCCGACCGGCCCGCCGACGTGCACGTCATGGCCGAGGCCGCACGGCTGGGCCTGGACATCGACATGGTCACCGCCTCGCAGTCACTGGGACCCGCCACCCAGGTCGCGGGCGAGATGCTCGATGCCGGCCACCGGGCGTTCTTCTGCTTCGCCGACTCGATCGCCTACGGCGTCTACGCGGCCTCCGCCGAGCGGAAGCTGGGCATCCCGTTCGAGGTGTCCGTGATGGGGTACGACGACCATCCCATGTCGGGCCTGCTCACCCCCGGCCTGACCACGGTCGACTGGGACATCGACGGCATCGTCCGCGCCGCCGTCCGCATCGTCGTGGCAGCCGCCGACGGCAACCCGCGCCGCCGCCGCATCGTCCAGGCCCCCCAGCTCCGCGAACGCGGCTCGGTGGGCTGACCCGGCCCTGGAAGGTCCGAGGGGGCCTCAGGGGACGCCTCAGGGGACAAGGCCGGGCAGCAGCCCGCGCGCCGCGTCGAGGTCGGCGTCCAGGGGGCGGTCCTCCATCGCGGGATCGAGCGGCAGGTCGCAGGGCAGGCGGCGCAGCCGCAGGGCTCGTACGGAGGCCACCAGCTCGCACGCCAGGACGATCTCCAGCGGTTCGGCGGCGGCGAGCGCGGAACGGGCCGCCTGCGGGGTGAAGCTCGCGTGGTCCTCGGTGCCCAGGGAGAGCACGGCCCCGCCCAGGGTGACCGGGGCGGCCAGGTGGCGCAGCTCGGCCAGCGCGGAGTACGCGACGTATTCGAGGATCATGACCCCGGACAGCCCGGGACGCTCGGCGAGGAAGGGCAGCAGGCCCGTGTGGGCCGGGTCGTTCAGGGTGGCGAGCCTCGCGGCGCTCAGCGTCGCGGTCTGCACGAGCGCGGCCCGCAGGGCGTCGAGGGCGAGCGCGACCCGCGCCGAGTGGAAGTTGCCGTTGTGCCAGGCCCGGCCGTCGGCGATCAGCGGGTTCTCGGGAGCCGCGTTCATCTCCTCGGTGATCGTCCGCTCCGCCCGGCCGAGGGCGTCGAGGACGGCCCCGTGGACCTGCGGGAAGGCGCGGTAGCCGTACGGGTCCTGGACGCGGCGCGGGGTGGTGGGGCCGACCAGGGCGCGCAGCCCGGCCGCGACCTCGGTCTGCTCGGGGCCGCGTTGCACGACGGGGGAGAGCGGTTCGAGCGAGGCGTCGATCGCCCGGAAGGAGCGGGCCGCGACCGCGGTGGCGGCGGCCAGGAGGATCCTCAGGCGGTGGCAGGCCAGCGCCGCGTCCGCCAGGGTCGCCGCGCCCGAGCTGATGAACGGCAGCGCGTCCTCCGAGGCGAGCGCGAACCGGGGTACGGGATCCCCCGCCCGCGTCCCGGACGGGCCGCCCCCGGCCCGTTTCCAGGACGCGGTGTCCCCGGCTTTTCTGGCGTTTCCGGCTCGTACGTCCTCCGAGGGCGGGGTCCAGGGGAGCTCGCCCAGGAGGCAGAGCGCGGTGGTGGCCAGGGCGGTGAGGTCGCCGGTGCCGATGGCGCCGTAGGTGCGGATCGGCGGGGTGAGACCCCGGTTGACGGCGGTGGCGAGGACGGGCAGGAGGGCCGGGTCGACCCCCGAGCCACCGGCCAGTAGCTGGTTGAGGCGGACCACGAGGGTGGCGCGGGCGCGGAACTCCTCGATCGCCGGTCCGGCGCCGCCCGCGTGGCTGCGGAGCAGGTCCAGGCCGGCGCCCTGGGACTCCACGTCCTTGTTGGCGCCCACGCCGGTGGTCCGGCCGTACACGGGTCCGTTGAGCAGGCCGGCCATCCGCCATGCCGCCTCCGCACGGCCGGTGGAGCCCAGCGAGATCCCGGAGCCGTGGGCCGCCCGGCCGACCTGTTCGCAGGTCAGGTGGGCGCCGTCAAGGACGACGGTCATCGGCTCAGTCGCCGACGATCGCGTCGAGGATCAGGTCGAGCAGCCAGCTGACCAGGCCGATGACGATCGCGCCCCAGAAGGCGGCCCAGAAGCCCTCGACGTGGAAGGGCAGCCGGAGCTGCTCGGCGATCCAGCTGGTCAGCAGCAGCAGCCCGGCGTTGACCACCAGGGCGAACAGGCCGAGGGTGAGGATGTAGAAGGCGCAGCCGAGCGTCGCGATGATCGGCTTCAGGACCGCGTTGACGATACCGAAGACGAGGGCGACGGCGATGAGCGTGCCGATCTCCCTGACCGGGGTTGTCGCGGACACCGTGATGCCGTCCACGAATCGGGTCGCCGCCCACAGAGCGGCTGCTACAACCAGTATTTTGATGATTATTTTCACGTTTCGCGATCCTCGCATGGATAGTCGGACGGGCGATAGATCCGCACTCTGGGAGCGGATATATACGCATAGCAGGGGTGTCGCTGGTCGGTCCGCTGCCCGTGGTTCCGATCACCGCGAGCGACGCGGTCCCATCGTCGCCGGGACGGCGAGCCGGCCCCGGCGCCCGTGGAGAGTTTCGCATCCGTGACCGTATGCGGTCATGAAAGCGGCGAGATCCTGTCAGGGGTGCCGCTCCCCGGCGGGGAGAACCACCACCGGGTGGGAAGGTCCCAGGTGAGGAGCACGAATCGCCGAGGGGGCCTCACCATGTCCGATGACCGATCGTCCACTGGCCGACAGGGAAAGCCGTCCGCGGAAACCGGGACGGGGCCCACCCCCGAACCCGGTCCCACCCCCAAACCCGGTCCCGTCCCCAAGCCCGGCCCTCCGCCCAGGCCCGGCCCCGGTCCGCTCCCCGAGCCCGGCCCCATTCCCAAGCCTGGCCCTCCGCCTAAGCCTGGCCCCGTCCCCGAGCCCGGCCCGCTACCCGAGCCCGGTCCTGTCCCTGGCCCGGGTCCTGTCCCCGAGCCCGAGCCCGTTCCCAAGCCTGGCCGCCCCGTTCCCAAGCCTGGTCCGCCACCTAGGCCCGGTCCCGGTCCCGTCCCCAAACCTGGCCCCGTGCCTGAGCCCGGCCCTTCGCCAGAGCCCGGCCCCATTCCCAAGCCCGGTCCTCCGCCCAGGCCCGGCCCCGACAACAGGCCCGCTCCTCCGGCCAGGCCAGGACCACCGGCCAGGCCAGGCCTCTAGAACAGGCCGGAAACGGGAGCAGGCCGGTTCCTGGTCCGAGTGACATCGGCCTGACCGTGGGAAGACGGCCCCCCGCGCGGATTCATCGTGTTCGACCACGAAGACCACGAAGACCACGAAGACCACGAAGACCACGAGAACCACGTGGATCGCGTGGATCGCGTGTCCGACCTGATCGCGGAGGCAGGTGCCTCGCTCCGCGAGGGCGGGCCCACCCTTCCCGAAACCGTCGTCGACGGTTTGGAGCACGCCCCGCAGGCGTTCATCGGCCCGCTTCGCGGTGCCGACACCGGAAACCGGAAAGACGCCGGTCCGGCCGACACGCTGATGGTGCGTACCGTCAATTGCGCATGATGGTCATATTCTCGGGGCAGAAGGGGCGTGAGGGGGTGGGTCTGTTGGAAACGGACGAGCTTGAGTCGCTGTCGGCCCAGGAACTGCATGATCGCGCGGTCCACTACGCCGTGCACCACGGAGATCTCGGCTTCCTGTGGGAGCTGCTCACGTTGATCCCCGCGGCGGAGGCGTCCGCGGGCAACGAGGATCAGACGACCAACGACCTCAGCCGGGTCTCGGCCCTGCTCAGCGACGCGATGGCCTCGGGCCACGGGGAGCTGGGCGAGGCGCTGCGGCCGTTCTACATCGAATACCTGTCCAAACATCCCGAAGCCTGATGCGGGTTCCGTTCCCGTCGTAACCCGGGCGTTCCTCCATCTGCGGGCCTCTGTAGGGTGATCGGCAGGTTTTCAGGGGAGGAACGCCATGGCGCAGGTGAGAGTGGAGCGGACCGAGGACGGGTTCGTGGCGCGTAACGACCGCGGAGCCGAGGTCGCCATGGGGGGCGGTGACGAGCAGGGAGTCTTCACCCCCGTGGAGCTGCTGCTCGCGGCGCTCGGCGGCTGCAACATCGTCACCGTGGAGCCGCTGACGGCCCAGCGCGGCCACCGCATGGTCCGTCTGGCGATGACCGTCCAGGCCGATAAGATCGAGGCCGCCAGGCTGGGGCCGATCACCATCACCTACGACGTGGAACTGCCCGAGGGCGACGAGAAGGCCGCCGAGGTCCTCCGCGCCGTGGCCCACCGCGTCGAGGAGAAGTACTGCACGGTGAGCCGGGCGCTGAGGGACAACCTTGAGATCAACCTCGAACTCCCCTGACGGCCTCGCGGAGAACCGGCCGAACCGCTTCGCGGGGCACCCCGGGACCCGGTGATCACGGTGATCCAGGCCGACGCGGGCCGCCAGGTTTCCGGCCCGTGTTTCCGGTCTGTGCCGAGGCCCCCGATCGGCGCCCGGAACCAATGGGCCCGCGATCCCGAACCAATGCGACCGGCTTCCCGGACGGCGGGTTTCCGCGTGCTCGCAGGGGCTCGCGGCGCTTCGGTGATACCGGGTCAAGGTTGGGTGTAGGCGCAAAATCAACCTTTGGATGACGCGCCCGTTACATTTGACTAGGTAGTGTTGTTGCAGGTCGAGGGGTCTGCGAAGCCCGGGGGGAGCGTTGCAGAGACTTTTCACCGGATAAGAACGCGAGGGGGATCGCGTTCCTGAGCGGAGCCGCCGGAGTCTTGGGGGAGACGATGGCAAAGCCCGCGAAGAGGCCGGGGCCGGACAGTTGGGGGACTGTCCGGCCCCGAGTCTGTGTCGGGCCGGATGGTGTCCCGATGGTCCGGATGTTTCGGCGTGCTTCACATGAAGGGCCGGACAGGGGCGAACGGGATCAACCGGGGTGCGAGCGCGCTGAAGCTGCTGCTAGAGTTACCTCCGTCGCAAGCGCCGCTAGCTCAGTTGGTTAGAGCAGCTGACTCTTAATCAGCGGGTCCGGGGTTCGAGTCCCTGGCGGCGCACCATCGGCTGAGGCCGACGACCTGGGCACCTTCCGCATCGCGGAGGTGCCCTCCGTCATTTCCGGCCTGATACGGGCCCTCTCATCCGGTCGATGCCCCACACGGATGCTCCCTGTACGGTTGCCCCCCGTCACGATGCTCCCTATCACGATGCTCCCCGTACGAATGCTCAGAGACCGCGCATGTGGCGCGACACCTGAGCGCGTACGGCGTCGTCGAGACCGTTGAGCAGGCGGTCGGCGCGGCCGTCGGAGGATGCCTTGAGCAGTCCGGCGACGATGGCGGGGGGCACGTAGTCGAGCACGCCGCACGCCCTTTTCGCGGGCATCGTCTCGATCAGGCGGATGGCGAGCGGGGTCGTCGCGAGGACGCGGACGATGCCGGCCGTGGTCCGTGCGGTGGTGGAGGCGAGGATCTTCGCGACCTCGCCGGGGGGGATGGCGCCCAGCAGCGCGCCGCTCCGTCCGGGATCGATGTGGCTCAGAGCCTGGCCCGCGCGGGCCCTTCCCATCGCCCGCAGCACCGCGGCGGTCTCCTGTCGCCTGGTCGCCATCACGTTCAGCACGGGTCCGGCGATTCTCGCCGGGATGGTGTCGAGGATCGAGGCGGCCCTGTCGGTGGACAGCTCCAGCAGGATCACCGCCGCGGTCTCGGGCTCCATCCGGACCAGCACCCGCTGGACGGTCTCGGTGGGGAGACGGTCGAGCAGTCGCGCGGCGGATGGGGCCGCTATGGTGCCGACGACCCGGGCGGCCTCGGCCGGGTCCAGTCTGCCGAGATCCACGGTTCTCTCCCGCGTACGATCCGCGGCCCTGCTTCTCTCCCGCGCGTCCTCTGCGGCTCCGGCTCTCTCCCGTGCGCGCCCGGCGGCCTCGGCTTTCTCCCGCGTACGATCCTCGGCTCCGTTTCTCTCCCGTGCGCGGTCGGCGGCCTCGGCCGGGCGCGGTGCGGGCGCGGCCTCGGGGTGGTGTGGTGAGGGTGCGGCCCCGGGCGGGCGCTGCGGGGGTGGTGGGGGCGGTGAAGGCGCTGCCCCGGCCGGGTGTGGTGAGGGGGAGCGGCCGGGAGGGGGCGGTGCGGAGGCGGGTTCGGGGCGGTGCGGCGCGGGGGAGGGCGGGGGACCGGTGGCGATCGACCTCAGGATCCCCTCCAGCCGCCGCGCGTCCATCCGTCGGCCGGGGTCCTTGCGGAGCAACCTGACGATCGCGTCGGTCAGCGGCCCCTCGCGGGTGAAGGGGGGCGGATCGTCGAAGGTGATGGCCTTCATGGTGGCCGGTACGTTGCCGCGGAAGAACGGGGAGTATCCCTCCAGGGCGTGGAAGAAGGTCGCCCCCAGGGACCACAGGTCGGCGGGCGGCCCCGGAGAAAGGCCGTTGATCCGTTCGGGCGCCATGTACTCCAGCGTGCCCGTGAAGGCGTTCTGCGAGGTGAGGCGGCTCTCGCCGACGATGTGGGCGATGCCGAAGTCGACGAGGAACACTTCTCCGCCCCCGCTGATCAGGATGTTGGCGGGCTTCACGTCACGGTGCAGCACGTCGGCCCGGTGCGCGGCGGTCAGCGCGGCCAGCACCCGCCCGCCGATCTCGGCGATCCGGCGCTCGCCGAGCGGGCCGTGCTCGATCAGGTCCTGGAGCGAGCGGCCCCGGACGTAGGCCATGACGATCCAGGAGATGTCGTTCTCCACGAACATGTCGTAGATCTCGACGATGCCGGAGTGCCTGATCCGCGCCGCGGCCCGCGCCTCGCGCAGCACGCGCTGGTGGCGTACGGACAGGTGCTCCCCGTTCGGGAACAGGACGAGCTCCTTGAGCGCGACGCGGCGCCCGAGCAGCTCGTCCTCGGCCAGCCACACGTTGCCCATCCCACCGCTGCCGATCATGGACAGGAGCCGGTAGCGGCCGTTGACCAGGCGGCCGTTCATCTCGGGGGTCACGCAGGGTCAGTCGTCGTCATCGGGGAACAGCTCGATCTTGCCGTGACGCTCGGCCGCCGGGCCGGTGGAGTCGGACCTGTGGTACACCCGGGTGCTCTGCATCGTGCGCAGCATGTCCTCCTCGACGGAGTAGTGGTCGTTGTCCGGGGCCTGCGGGTCGGTCAGATGCGCGGTCTTCGCCGGGCCGGGTGGGGCCTGTGCCCTGCGGGTCGCGCGTAGCGGGTCTGGTTCTTCCCAGATATCCCAGATCGAGGCGGAGTCGTCGTAGGCCTCCTTCCGCGGCGCGGAATCCACGGCGGGGGGAGAGGAACCGCCGAACTGGGAACTGTAGCTGTCTCGCGCGTCGCGGAACTCCTGCTTCGCCGCGAGGTTGAGGATCCTCTCGTAGTTGCCGGGCTTCTGCATCAGCTTGACCGCCACCGGCAGGCATTCGATCAGCAGGAACAGCAGGAACAGCAGGAGGTGGGTCGACCTGAGGGTGGTGTCCTGGCCCGACACCTCGTTGAGGGCCTGCAGCCGGATCAGCAACCCGTCGGTGGTCCTGTTCTCCGCGTCGAACGCGTTCTGCAGGTCGCTCTGGCGCCGCACCGCGGCGTCGAGCAGCTCCTGGGTCTTGGGCAGCGCCTGCGTCGCCTGGGCGAGGCGTTCCTTCTTGCTGCTCTCGTCCGTGGCGGTGAGCTCCGACTTGCGCTCCTCGATCTGCCGGTTGAGCAGGTCGACCCGGCCCTTGGCCTTGTCGTAGGTGTTCTTGCTGGCCTGGGCCAGGGGGCCGTTGCCCTTGCGCGGGCACGTCTTCCCACCGTAGAGCTGGCACTGCCACTCGTCGTAGAGCTTCTCGGTCCGCGTCTGCTGGGCGTCGCGCTCGGCAGTGAGTGACACGATCTTCGGGTCCTTGGCGGGATCCAGCGGGACGTCACCCTCGGAGGTGATCACGTTCTGCAGGGTCGTCGTCTCCGCGCGGAGACGGGCGACCTCCTGCGCGACGCTGCCCGCGTTCTGCCGGGTGGAGAACTCGTTGGCGCGCTGCTGCTTGATCTGGACGATCTGCGCGTCGATCTCGGACTTGAAGATCTGCAGCACCAGCGGGGTCGAGATGACGAGGCCGAGCAGCACGGCCATGAGGATCCGGGGCAGGGCCACCCGCCAGCGCCGTGGCCCGTCGGCGTTCATGGTGCTGACCAGCCAGCGGTCGAGGCTCATGATGGCCAGGCCCCAGACGAGGCTGGCCGCGATGGCGAGGATGAGGGGGACACCGAGCGCGGAGTTCAGGGCGAACGTCATCGACACGACCGCCAGCACGCTGGTGGTGAGCACCGCCCCGCCGATGCCCTCGAATTTCCCCTGCTCGGTACGGCAGAGTTTCAAGATCTCTGGACGGGCGCCGGACAGGGTAATCAGAAGTGTCCTCATCTATTCCCCTTCCGAATGGCGACCGGGCTCACGGTTATGAACTTAGATCATGGGCTGGAAGCATCGCCATGACGTGGACACTATTATAATTCCGTAAGGTGTGATTCCTTATACCGCAGGGAAATCGAGTCCGTGGGAAGCGCCGGAGGTGATCTTTGGCACGGCCGGCGCGACGCTGACAAAGGTTGGAAAGACAATTACACCGCGGTTGTTCGGAAACTCGCCGAGGGGATTCCGAGGCGGGAGGGGCCGCCGCGCCGACAGTAGTCCACGCCTTTCTTCAGACGCGTTACGGAGGCTTCCAGGTGCCCGATCCGGGTGAGGATCTGCTCCGCAAGGCCCTCGCCGGGGCGGTCGCGGCTCTCGACGAGTCCAGGCGGCTGACCGTGGTGGAGGTGGCCGCCGACGGCATCACCACGTTCGACCTGCGCCGCGACGAGCTGGGCAGGCCGCGCTGCAGGTTCGACCCGGTCGTCCCGTGGACCTCCCTGGCGGCCGGTGGCGGGTGGGACGGTCCCGGGCGCGACCTCACGCGGCAGGACCCCACCGAGGAGGCCGTCATCCGCGCCGCGGGCGTCCCCTCCCGCGCCGCGCTGATCCTCGTGTGCTCCTTCCCCGACAGCCCCCTGGCCGGCCAGGCGCTGACCTGGTTGCACGCCGCGTTCCCCGAGGCGGCGGCCTTCGTCCAGGCGGACGTGCGGGTCGACGCGCTGCTTCGCGACGTCGTCGTGAACGACCCGCTGGACCGTCCGTACGAGCTGGTCGTGCTGAAGCGGAGCGTCGCGACGGGCCGGTTCGAGCTCGCCGCCCACCAGCTGTTCACGATCGGGGCGCGGCCCGGCGCGACCGTCGAGGTCACCGCGTACTGTGAGTCGGGCGACGACAGGGGCACCGCCTTCGCCGTGGTGGCCTGGGGCCGCAGGCCGCTGCTTCTGTCGCTCCAGTCGGCGCGGCTCGTTCCCGGACACTACGACTTCACGGTCGAGCTGGAGAGGCCGGGCAAGGTCCGTCTCACCGGCCTGCCCGGCCTGGTGAGAGACGACCGCGGCTGGGCCGAGCTGGTCGCCGCGGTGCCGAACGGGCTCGACAGCCGGAGCGACTCGCAGCACCTCATCTGCGCGGTCGAGATCAGCGGTGCCCCGGGTGACGTCGCGAACCGCCTGGAGCGCCTCCACCAGATGGTCGCGACGATGTCCGCGGGCGCCCCCGGCCTCCTCGAGGTGTCACTGGTCACCTACGGCGCGCACTCCTACGACCGGAGGGTCCCCGACGGAGAGGTGGAGGTCGTGGACTGGCTGGTCTCTCCCGGAGACGCGCTGGCCTCGCTGACCGGCCTGGAGGGGCGCCCCCCGGCGCCGGACGGTCACCCGCACGGCGCGCAGCTGGAGGACATGCTGGCCGCGGTGGTCGGCCGGCTCACCGTCGGCGGGGCCGGGCGGACGGTGCTGCTCACGGTCGGCGACCGCCCCCCGCATCCGCCCAGGGTGAACGGGACGATCCTGCCCTGCCCGCACCGGCACGACTGGCGCACGCTGCTGGGCCGGCTCGAACAGTATCCGGGCATGGCGTTCGGAGCGATCTGCGACCGGGACGTCGGGGAGGCCGACCCCGTCTGGTCCCGCCTGGGTGCGACGGCGCTGACCTGGCTGGACGCCCTGGACATCCGTGAGTTCGGCGCCGAGCTCGGCCTGTCGGCGCCTCAAGACCGATCGATCCCCTTCCCCCTCATCGAGGTGCCATGACGAACATGTGGAGCGGGCAGCGTACGGCTCCCGACAGCGGATCCGGACTCCCGCAGCCCAACATCACGATGTGGGGCGCTCCGGGCAGCGGTAAGACCACCTTTCTCGCCGCGCTCAACATCGCCCTGCTCCGGCAGGAGGGCAACTGGCGCGTCGTGGGCGCGAACGGCCAGTCCACCAGCTTCCTGACGGAGAAGACCACGGCGCTGTCGCGGGACAAGGTGTTCCCCGAGGGGACGCAGGGACTGGACAACTACAACTGGTTCCTGGTCGGGCACGAGCGGCGGCGGGCCCGCTGGTTCCGCAGGTCGAGGGCGGCCCGTGCCCTCAAGATCGGCATCAACCTGCTCGACCCGCCCGGCGGGGCCTTCGGCGGCAACCGGGGGGTCGCCCAGCAGGACCTGCTCCGCAACCTGGTGCAGAGCAGGGGCGTCGTCTTCCTCTTCGATCCCATCAGGGAGAACGAGGACGGCGACGCGTTCGAGTACTTCTACGGGGCGCTGGCCCAGCTCGCCGAGCAGGTGATCGCCAGGTCCGAGGTGACGGACGGCAGGCTGCCGCACCATCTCGCGGTCTGCATCACCAAGTTCGACGACTTCAAGGTGCTGGAGACGGCGAAGCGGCTGCGGCTGCTCACGACCGACCCCGAGGATCCCTTCGGGTTTCCCCGGGTGGCGAACGAGGACGCGAAAGAACTGTTCCAGCATCTCTGCAGGGTGTCGGCGAGCGGGAACGCCGACATGGTGCTGAATGCCATTGGGCGATTTTTCCGTGAAGACCGAATTAGGTACTTTGTCACCTCGTCAATCGGTTTTTATGCCGATCCCAAGAGGCGGATTTTCGACATGGACGACTATCAGAACATTGTTCCGACGGTGTCCAAGCCGGTGGACGGTCAACCGTCCTCCGACACCAGGCGCAACACCGAGATTCTGATACGCGGCGAAGTGCGGCCGATCAATGTGATGGAGCCGATGCTCTGGCTCGGACAGCGGATTCCCGCGCCGTAGCCGATCAGGAGGACGGGCCGATGAGCACGGTGCAGCTGCCGTTCGAATGGGCGGTGGGAGGAAAACCCCCGGGCAGCGGTGACGACTACAGGATTCTCGCCTGCAGCCAGGGGCTGCTCAGCCGCGACGACTTCGAGGAGATCAGAACGGTCTACACGATCGGCACCTCGGAGACACTGCCCCAGGTCGTGGCCGCGTGGGTGGGCAGCGGTGACGACGCGCACCTGGTCCTGGCCATCCAGACCTGGTCGGACGAGGAGGACAGGCGGCACCGCAAGATCGCCCGCACCCACTACTTCTGCGTGCCGTACGCCCGGATCACCCAATCTCCCTGCCCCGTGTCCTACGAGGACCTCTACCACGTGCTCAAGGGGTGCCCGCTGCCCATGGACGGGCAGTTCGCCGTCCACGTTCCCACGCTCGACTCCGGTGCGGTGGCGGCGAGGGTGAACGGGACGGTCATGAGCACGGCCGCGCTGCTCATGACCGGTCAGCACGTCTGCGTCCTGGGGGGCGAGGCCGTCCCGATGGAGGAGCGCCTGCGATTCCTCGACACGGTGGCCGCGCTGCTCCCGTACGGCATGCGCGCGAGGCTGACGGTGTCCACCTGGGCCAGCAGCACCGCGGAGCACAAGATCAGGCTCGCGTTCACCCAGCACGTCCCCGCCAGGACGTATCCGATCACCTGGGGACAACTGGCGGAGATCCCCGCCCACGAGGAGGACGCGTACCGCTACCTCGCCCTGCTGGCACGTCACGATCCGGACGCCAAGCTGGTCGACTGGCTCGCCGCGCGCACCGAACCGCTCACGTTCGGCAGGAACGGCAGGTCCCGTGCGCTGGACCTGCTCCGGGGGTTCAGCCTTTCGTCCGTACCGGCGCTCATGCCCCCGCCCACGTCCGCGCCTCCGCTCCCGCCCACGTCCGCGCTCCCACCCGCGCGACCGCCCGCCCAGGAGTCGCTGGAAGGGCTGCTGACCGAGTGCGCCGACGTCCTCGAACACGGGAGCACGGCTGAGCTCAGGGACGTTCTCGGCAGGCTGGACGGCATCGTCGCGAGCCGCGGCCAGCTGATCTCGGATGACGAGCGGGCCCGCTGCCAGAAGATCATCAGGGACCGGCTGCTGCTGTCGCCGAAAGAGGGCCTGCCCGGGGAGCTGGAGACTCTTCTGCACGAGGTGGTCCGGGTGGCCGGATACGGTGTGGCGGACGCGCCCGCGCGGCCGGGCGAGATCACCCGGGAGGTGGCCCAGCCGGCTGGAATGTCGGCGACGGCGATCGTCCGCCAACCCCCTCCCGATCCGGTCGCCTCCATGAAAGCGGCCTACCAGCGGGGACGGGAGGAGCTGGAGGCGACGCTCAGGCCGCTGCAGACCAGGGATCTGGTCGCGATGGCCGCGCGGCAGCCCCCCGACATGCGGGTGGTGCAGATCATCCGTGACGAGCTCGTCAAGCGGGGCGGCGACAGCGCCGAGGACCCGGAGATCGCCGATGCCCTGCGCGAGCACGGCTATCTCACCGACGTGCTCGGCGCGCTTTATTCGGCTGGCGACCGGGCCCAGTTCGACGTGCTCCTCGATCTGCTACGGGCGGCCTACGGGCCGGAACTCCGCACCAAGGAGTTCGAGGAGGTCCTCCTCTCCTCGGGCGGGCGGTCGGGGGTGCTGGTCGCCGCCGCGGTGACGCTGTTCGGCACGGGCGCGGGGGAGGCCGTGAAGAAGTCCGCCCTCAATCTCGTGCGCGGCTCGGGGCTCGACCCCGAGATCGTCGATCTGGTCAAGAAGCTGCTGTTCGGATCCGAGTCCGGCGTGAGCCACCTCACCCCCGCCGAGTCGTCGGGGAAGAAGAAGCGGTTCGGGGACAGGCGCCGGGACAGACCTCTCATACCTCCGCTGACCCTGTACCTCTTGATGATCATATTCGCCGTCATCGCGCTGGTGGAGTTCTTCATGCTCATCCCGGCCCCGGGTCGCTGAGCGGGGGGCGGCCATGCTGATAGAAGCCGAGTGGGCACTGTGGGGCATACTCCCGGGAAGCAAGGACGCGCACGACGTCCTGTCCTGCAGCCGAGGACGGATCGGCCGCTCGGGCTTCTCCGCGCTCGTCGACCGGTACGCCAGGGTGACCCCCAGGAAGCTTCCGCAGGTGACGATCGCCAGGGCGGGCGCCGACGAGGGCGCGCATCTCTTCCTCGCCGTCCAGAAGTGGTCCGACGCGTTCGACGGGCTGGGCCGCGGGATAGCGGTCACCCATTGCTTCTGCGTGCCCTACGCGCAGGCCGTCTACGGACCCGTCTCCTACGAGGGGCTCTACCGGGCGCTGGACGGTCAGGCGGTGCCGTCCGACGGTGGCCCGCTCGTCGTCTCCCCACCGGCGCTGGACGCCGATGCCGTCGCCGAGGCCGTCGGTCGGACCGAGCTGGGCGCGGCGGCCCTCCTGCTCACCGGCCAGCGGGTCTGCGTCGTCGAAGGCGACGGAGCGTCGCTGCTCGACCGGCTCCGGTTCCTGGACACGGTGGCCGCGCTGCTCCCGTACGGCTTCAGGACCAAGCTGATCGCCTCGACGTGGGCTCCGCCCGCGGCCGGGCACCGGAGCAGGCTGTTCTTCGCCGAGCACCCGTCGGAGAACGCGTTCAACATCGTCTGGAGGCAGGAGGTGAGCGTTCCCGAGAGCCACGACGTCGCCCACCGCTACCACAAGATGCTGACGAGCAGGCAGGAGAACGGCCTCGCGGAGCTGATCGCGCGGTTCTCCCGCGAGACCGAGCAGCGGAAGTTCTCCGCGGAGACCCTGGCGGCCGTCCTGTCGGACGCCGAGTCCGGCGCGAAGCCCTTCCCCACGTCGATCGACGACCTGCTGATCGCCTGTGCCGACAGCATCGAGGACGGGCGGACGGCCCTGCTCCCCGGGCATCTGGCCCGGCTCGACGCGCTGCGGGGGTCGGCCGCCCTGAACGGCGGTGTGCGCCGCCGGCGCAACATCATCAGTGACCGCCGCCTCCTGACCCCGAGCGCCGCCCTGGTCCCGGAGGTTCAGGAGCGTCTCTACGATCTGGTGCTGAGCGTGGCCTACGGGCCCAAGCTCACCGTCGACGGGCTCGACCAGATCCTCAAGGACGTGAAGCCGATCTCCGCGCGGCTGCTGACCGCGCTGGCCAGAATGCCGGCGGCCGACTCGGCCGTCACGTTGAGGCTCGCCGGCCATCTCGACCCGTACCAGTCCGCGACGGCCCTCACCCTGCTGTCCGTCGAGGAACTGGTCGCCGCCGGGGAGCGGGAGCCGGTCGCCTCGCCCGTCGTGCGGCTCGTGTGCTCGGAGCTCGCCTCCCGCTGGGCCGATCCCGTCCAGCGGACCGGCATCGGCGCGGCCCTGCGGGGGCGGGGGCGGCTCACGGCCGCGGTCGAGCGGCTCGACGAGGCCGACGCGGACAGTCAGTTCGAGAAACACCTCGTCCTGCTGGTGATCGACTACGGTCCGTCCCTCGACCCGGAGAAGGCGCGGGAGGCCTTCACCGCTCACGCCGAGGTGTTGTCGGTGCCGCTGCTCGCCGCGCTGGCGCTGCTGTGCGACGCCCCCGCCCGCCGGTTGCTCCCGCACCTCGTCTTCCACGAGCTTCTCGGCCAGGGGGGCATCACCTCGAAGATCTTCGAGAAGTTCCAGACCGAGCACGACACCCCGGAGGCCCGTCCGTCGCGGACGCGCGCCACCCGGCCGGAGGAGTCCGGCACCGACCCCTCACTCCTGCGACGCCTCGGTTTCACGTCCCGCAAACGCTCCTAGAGCGGGCGGGCCCGGCTCAGGGGCGGGCCAGCCAGAGGAACGGCTCCAGCACGTTGATCGGACGCACCTCGCCGCGTATCCGGACCTCGTCACCGGACCCCGTCGGGATGAGGTTTTGGTAGTCGTCCATGGTGAAAGGCCCGTTCCTGGGGGCGTAGAAGCCGATCGACGAGGTCACGAAGTATCTGGTCCGGTCCTCGTGGAAGAAACGGGCGATGGCGTTCGGCACGATGTCCGTGTTTCCGTCGGCCGATATCCGGCACAGCTGCTGGAACAGCTCCTTCGCGTCCTCGGCGACCACCCGGGGAAACCCGAAGGGATCCTCGGGGTCGGTCGTGAGCAGCCCCATCCGCTTCGCCGTCTCCATGATCTTGAAGTCGTCGAACTTGGTGACGCAGACCGCGAGACGTTGCGGCAGGCGGCCGGTCGCGTCGAGGTCCCGGCCGAGCCTCGGCAGCGTGCTCAGGAAGAAGTCGTAGATGTCGTCGCTCTCCGGCTCACGGAGGGGGTCGAAGAGGTAGACCAGGTCGTCGCAGGCGGTCAGCCATCGCGTCATGTCCTCGCGCGGCCCGCCGGAGGTGTCCATGACGCCGAGATGGAGACGGACGCCGGTCTCGCGGCGGCCCATCCCCAGGAAGCCCCGGGACGACCGGCTCCCCAAGATCATCAAATCCGTGTCATCCAGGGCGGTGTCCGGCGAGGGGAACCTGCGCTCCTGTACGAGTGCGCCGGTGAGCGTGACGAGCTGATCGGCCGCCGCGGGGTTGGCACCCAGCAGCGACAGGCCGGAGTCGTGGAGCAGGAGCGCCACGTTGAGCGCGGCGAGAAAGGTCGTCTTACCGCTGCCCGCGGGGCCGAGCAGCCCGACGCGGCGTACGCGCCGGCCGGGCTCGGGCGCCGGAGCGTACCTGGGCGTGGTCCCGGGCGTGCCGGCCGGCCTCCTGGCGGGCGCGAGGTGCTGGATGGCCATCGCGTCCACGAGGGCGTCCGGTTCGGTCCATTGGAGTTCCACGGAATGGTCGGCGCCGAGCCGTCGCAGGTGCGGGGACGCCCGGTCCGGTGTGTCGTCGATGACGGTCATGAGGCGCACCCCGCGTTCGGCGAGCCGCCCGGTCAGCTGCTGGTGGTCGTAGCGGTGCGGGCACGGGAGTGCCGTCCCTCGGCTCGCCCTGGCCGGGTGGGGCGGTTGCCTCGCCAGCACCAGCAGGACGACGGGACGGCCAGGGGCGCCGAAGGGGAGGTGACGGTCGATGTAGTGCAGGGCGTCTTCCAGGGGGGCTGCCCCCGGGAATCTCTCCGACGTCGACGTCAGATTCGCCAAGGACGTCAGGGCGTTCTCCGCGGGCTCCAGCCAGGAGCCGGTCACCACCGGCCGGTGCCCGTCGCCTCCACGGCTGAAGTCGTGGTAGGTGTAGCCGACGATCGCCACGTTCACCTCGCCGGGATACCTGGCCGCCAGCTCTTCGATCGTGGCCGCCGCCAGCCGTCGGCGCCGCAGGACGGCCTCGCTCCTCCCGGACATCTCGACGGCGAGGATCACGTCCGCCCGCTTCCGCCGGGGGGCGGCGTCCCGCGCGGCCTGGTCGTCCGGCGGGTCGTCCGGTGACCCGGCGCCGTGGTCCGGCGGGAGCGCGGCGCGCACCGGGGCCAGGCGGTCCCGGTCCAGGACATCGGGTCTCCCTTCGCGGCCCTCGCGCAGCCGTCCGGGAAGCAGCGCGTCCACCTCCCGCATCGTGATCGCCACACCGCTTCCCGGCCCGTCGGCCCACAGGACCATTCCGATGACGGCCCCGTAGCCCGGCGACCACACCGCGGCGCCGCTGAGGCCGGGATCCAGCCGATGGCCGGGGTCGGCGGTCAGCGTGACGTTCCCGTGAGCGGGAGCGGGGTCGATGACCCCCTTGACGACGACGCTCCGGCCCTCGCGGTCGGGCAGCCCCGCCGCCGACCACCGCCGTCCGACCAGGTCGTCCACGTCGTTCAGCCGTACGGGCGCGGGGAGCACCTCGGGTGGGGGAGCCTCCCGGAGCACCAGGACCGCCAGGTCGCTCCGGGATATCTCCAGCCTCGCCTCCGTCCTCGGGGCCACCGAGGCGCCGTACCGGTGCGCCGGCCGGTTCGCCCTGGGGAAGGTGATCCACAGCCGGCCCGTGGGCGGGCTACCGGCCAGAAGGGCGTGGGCGCAGGTCAGCACCCGGCCGTCGTCGACGAGCACCCCGGCACTCACCGGCACCGGATCGCCCTCCAGGTGGATCGCGGCGACCCAGCTCCCCTCCTCTCCCGACAGCCTCTCCTGCCGGGGTTTTTCGGGGACGGTCCGGAGGTCGAGGTGGCGATCCTCCTCGCCGGACGCGAGCGCGGTGATGCGTACGGGCAGGGGGTCGGTCCTGACGGTGGCGCCCCTCTGGGTGCTGAGGCTGAGCCAGAGTTGGTGATCCCCGGTGTCTCCCAGCGCGGTCACGATGAACCGGGCGGGTCCGTACGTGCCGCCGAACCGGTGGAGGATCACCGAGATGTCGTCCACCGACTCGACGGCGATTCGCTCCCCGCCGTCGAGCATGCAGCTGAAGGCGAACTCCTCCTCCTGGTAGGGCCACTCGTCGCCGGGCTCCGCGAGCCTGAGATCCACCGTGACCAGGTACTCCTGGCCCACCGTCATGGTCTGGGGCCAGCTGACCAGCGGCTCCAACCGGATGGTGGGTGGGCTCACCGGATCCCCTCGCGCGGCGTCGGGCTCAGGGTGGTTTCCGGGCTTCCGAAGTACGCGTACATGAAGGCGTAGAAGAACGGGAGCAGCCGCGCGGCGGCCTCTTCGTCGTCCTCGCCGGGGACGCCCACGATCGGGGCCGCGGCTTTTCTCCGATAGTCGCGCAGGGCCACCACGACGGGCGTGTCCGGGCTCTCGGTGAACGCGTCGAGCAGGCTCTTCGCCAGGTCGTACCCGTGCCTCCGGCCGACCTCTCCAATGGTCCCGATGAATCCGGAGGCCCCCGCGCGGAGGAAGACCCTCGCGAAGCTGCGCAGCGTGGTGTTGTCGAGGTCGGGGTAGACGCCCTCTCTGGCGGAGTGGCAGGCGTTGAGGAAGACGAGCCCGCCGTCCCGTTCCAGGCGGAGCAGGTCGTGCCCGTCGATCTCGCGAAGGCTGATCCCGCGCTTCGAGTCGCGAGAACCCTCGATGAGTTTGATCTCGGCCGCGGAGTGGGGGATGTCGGTCCTCCCGTACTTTCCGTGGCAGGCCACGTAGACCAGTGAGACGGGGTCGCCCTCCGCGTCCAGGAGATTCAGCAGGTCTTTGAGAGTGACGTTCCGGGGGGTCGTCTGGAATCGATCCAGCAGGGCACGGTCACCCGCCATGTCGGGAGCGACGTAGGCGAGGATCTCGCCGGTGCATCTGGTCACCGCCGAGGGCGGTGTCCCCACCGAGCGGGCGATCGGGAACAGCGCGCCCAGCCACTCACCGGCCAGACCCTTGTCGCGGTGTCGCAGCAGTTCCCAGGGGAGGCTGTAGCCGGTGACATCCTCGATGATCATACGGATGTCGTCGCCGTGCGCCCGGCGGATCTCGGAGAGGAAGCCCCTGAGGCCGTCGCTGGCGTCCTTGGACCAGCTCATGAGGCGCAGGAACGTCTTGGTCGGGGATTCCCCGCCGTCGCCGCCGTGGATGAGGTCTCCCAGGGTCAACCTGAAGGGTTTCACCTGTTGCGGCTGCCTCTGATAGGTGAGCGCGATGCCGCAGCAGCAGACCCCCGCGAGTCCGTAGCTCTCCCTGCCGGTGCCACTCTCCCGCCACACGTTCAGGCGGGCGGTCCTGGGGGCAGGCCGGCGGTGGGATCGACGGGGGCAGGGCGAAGGGGGGGCGTCGCGGCGGCTTCCGGCCCGGGGCCGCCGGCCGGTGGAACCCATGCCCCCGCCGCCCCGGGATCCCCGTTCGGGGGAGCCTGTGCTCGCGTGGGTCCGGCGGCGCGCGGGTTGAAGGGACGTCCGCCTCTGAGCAGTGCCCTGCGCAGCCCGTTCGGCATGCCGTTCATCGTGGCTCACCGCCC
Source organism: Streptosporangium oxazolinicum (assembly GCF_039537505.1). Lineage (NCBI taxonomy): Bacteria > Bacillati > Actinomycetota > Actinomycetes > Streptosporangiales > Streptosporangiaceae > Streptosporangium > Streptosporangium oxazolinicum. Next base: position 465,412 of record NZ_BAABAQ010000003.1, on the reverse strand, counting down.
TGCTGGAGCCGGGCGCCGCAGGCCTCGGCCAGCGCGCGGGTGAGGGCCGCGCCCGGCCGGGGGCCGGGATCGAGGACGACGGCGTGGATCCGTTTCATCCTGCTCAGTTCTCGCGCCATCGCCAGCGCGTCCTCCACTCCCTCGCTGCCGACATGATCGGGTAGCCGGCCCGTCGCGCTCGCGCGCAACGGGATGTTGCCGCGCCCGTCGGTGACGATGACGAGCAGCACGTCGTCGGCGGGGATCCTCCCCAGATGGAGCCGGTGGCGCAGTGTCTCGACGGCCAGGTCGAGTCCGTGCGCGAGCGGGGTGCAGCGGCCCACGGGCCGTTCCAGGGCTCGTACGACCCGGGGGTCGAGCAGGCTGGACGCGCTGAACCGCTGGGCACGGAGCTCGTTGGCGACGCCCGCCGCGCCGACCTCGATCACGGAGACACCGGCCCTGCCGGTGTAGGCCCACTGCAGGTAGGGGGCGAGGGCGTCGAGCCAGTTCCAGCCCGCCCTGCACGTGTGGTCGAGGACGAGGACGAGGAGCCTGGCCGGGTCGGCACTGCGGCGATGGACCCTCAGGTCCGGCGGGATCAGGTGCAGAGGGTGCGGCGGGCGGGAGTAGTGATCTTCGCAGCGCCGCGCCTGCAGGGGGGCGGCGCCGAGGATGGTGGCGACGAGGGCCAGGTCGCCGAAGGTGCCCGGCCGCGACCCGACGGACCTGCCGTGGCTCGGCCGCGACGAGGAGTGCCGCGCGGTCGGCGAGCGAAGCGACCCCGGGTCTCGTTCCGGTTCGGTGTCGTCCTCGGGGTAGGGGCCGCCGGGGTCGGCGGGGGAGACGGGGCTTGGAGCGAGAGGCTGGGCGGGAGCCGGGGCCACGACGTTGAACCCGTCCGCTCGCGCCGAGGGTGACGGCTCCTCCCCGCCGCGCCTTCCGGCTCTCCCCGCCGCTTCCGGGTCGTACCGCTCTCGGGCGACGCCGTCGCCGGAACCGGCGTCGTGCCCCCGGTCGCGCGGCGCGGGGAGGCGCAGGAGGGACGCCGCCCGCCTGACATCGGCGTTCGTGGTCCGCGTACGGCCGCCGAGGGTCGCCAGCGCCCGGCTGATCCTGGCGAGGGCGAGGTCACGGCGCGCACCGGCGACGCCCGCCGGGACACGGTCGAGAACCTCTCGGGCGACCTCGTCGGGCATGGTCGCCAACCGGCCCCGGGCCAGCGCGCGACGCCACTTCTCCGCCGGTGGTTCCAGGTCCGCGTGCAACCCGGCGGCGTTGACGCGCAGGGGGAAGCGGTCGAGCAGATGGGGCGGGATCCGGCCGACGTCGGCGCGGGCGCAGGTGGCCACCCACCGACTCCGCGGCGCCCAGGTCACGCTGAGCCCCTCGCGCTCCAGGTGGGCCACGTCGGCGTCCAGAAGGGCGATCGCGGCCCGCTGCCCGGTGAGCGAGAGCCTCGCGAGGTCGGAGACGAGGACGGTGAGGGGAGGAGCGCCACGTTTGTCGACGAGGGGTCCCGGCGAGACGCCGAACGCGGGCCTGGAGGCCAGGCCGGTCCACGCGGTGTTCGCGACGGCCGACGCTCCCAGCACGTACGGGTGGGGGTTTCCGAGAAGCGAGCCGAGCCAGTGCCCGATGCCGAGGAGCAGGGCGGGCTCCAGGTCGAACAGGAGCACCCCGCGGAGCCGTGGGTCGAGCGCGGCGCACGCCAGGGCGTACCTCACTCGCGATGCGGTCGGCATGGCCATGGTCACCCCGAAATGATCTTGTCCAGCTGGTCCCGCTCCTTGGCGGTCCACTTGATCGACTCTCCGTACACCGCCTCGGGAAGGCGATGGGCCAGGGCGAACTCGGCCACCGCGCCGACGTCCTCGGCGGTGACGACCCCATGTCCGTTCAGTGCCGCCCGCGCCCTGGCGGCCAGTGCCATCACCTTCTCGCCACGGTGCCCGGCCACCTCGAACCTCGCCGAGATCCGGGAGCAGAGCCCGAGGATCTCGTCCGGCGTCCGCACCTCGCCCACCCTCGCCCTCGCCCATTCAAGGCGCTTGCGTATCTCCCGATCCCGCGCGGCCCCCTGCTCCAGCCACGGGGAGGACGGCTTGGTGATCTCCTCCTCGAACCGCAGGACCGTGCGGAGGATCTCGTGCCGCTGCTCGACCGCCGTCTCGGCGCTGACCGGCACCAGCAGGCCGAACCGGTCGAGAAGCTGCGGGCGCAACCACCCCTCCTCGGGGTTCATGGTGCCGACGAGCGTGAACTTGACGGCGATCGCCGGCCGGTCGAGCCCCTCGCGATGGACCACGAGCACGTTGGTCGAGGTGACGTCCAGGATGATGTTGACCAGGTGATCGTCGAGGAGGTTGACCTCGTCGATGTAGAGGAGGCCCTGCTTGCCCGCGGCCTCCAGCAGACCCGCCTGCCACTCGGTCCCGCCCGTCATCAGCGCGTCGATGCTCCAGCCGCCCAGCACGCGGTCCTCGGTGGCGTTGATGGGCAGCGTGACCGGGAGCCCGCCGTGGGCCATGAGGCTGAAGGACCGCACCGTGGTCGACTTGGCCGTGCCGCGCTCGCCGCTGACGAGCACGCCGCCGATGCCCGGCGCGATGAAGGCCAGCTCCAGGCACCGGCGCAGATCCGTCTGCCCGACGACGTGGCTGTAGGGCAGAATCCGTACCTCGGTCATGGAGTCGGCTTCCTCCAGCGCAGCGTCACCAGGAGCTGCGCCCCCGAACTCAACTCCACGATCTTCGCCCCGACCTTGCCGTCGACCTTCACGGCGATTTGCATCTCGAACTCGTCGGGACGCGCCTTCTCCGCCATGGCCTCGATCTGGTCGCCCACCTCGTAGGCGCAGGTCGTCACCATCTGGATCGCCTCGCTGAACAGGTGACGGCTGATCGCCAGCGGCTTTTCGAGTGCTCCTCGGGTGTCGCCGTCGTAGATCGAGGAGTGGTCATTCGTCGCTAATTCGTCGAGCTCGATTTGGATGGCCCCGTGACCGGACACACTCGGGACCGCCACCACAACCATGAAACCTCACCGGAGATTGATGTTCTCTGTGCCGCGTGGCAGGTCACCGATTCTGCCGTAGATACCGGCGCGCGTCACCATATCCGGTGATGTGCTCTTTGGAATGCGGCCCGGTGGATTCTCCCGCCTCCGGGTCTCGAATGAAACATCGCGCATTCGGCGGGGACGGGCGTCCTGTGTCGTCGTGGGTCGTGAAAGGTATCGGGCCGCTTGGGCGGCTTTCACGATCCGTTCCGCGGGGGAGAACGCCGAGGCCCTGGCGGTGTTTCGGGATCCTCGCCCGTGCGGGGGTACTCCTCGCCAATGCGGGGCCACGAAGATCTATAAGGGCATTTAGGGGGAATAGTACGAAATATCACTAAAACTCTGGTTCGGGGTCCGAGGGGCCCGTGGAGTGGCGGGTCCCCGTCCATCCGGCGTCCTCCCAGGTGCCGTCGGCGGATAACCGGAAAGCCGGACCGGCTTCGTCGGCGCGCGACAGGAAAGCCCGGGTGGACTCCGTTGGTGCGCGACCGGAAATCCTGTCCCGGATCCGTTGGTGTGCGACCGGAAAGTCTGCTTCGGAGCTGTCGGTATGCGACGGGAAAGCCCGCCCCGCCTTCGCCGGTGCGTGTTTGGAAACCCCATTCCGGCTCCGCCGACGCGTGACCGGGAAGTCCGTCCAGGCCCCGCCGGTGCGCGACGGGAAAACCCGTCCCCCTCGGTGTGGCCTTTCTTTGGAACCCTGTTCTTTCGCGTCAGGATCCGTCACTCATTTCCTGACTCGCGAGACCGGTGAGCTCCACCGGGCGACCGGGGATCGGCGGCCTCGGCCGACTCCTGACGGGCCGTTGGCGGGCGACAGGTTAGCGATCATGAAGAGAGCGCTCCCTGCCATGGGATGGTTGCGTTCCCGTTTCCTGTCGACGGCGGAGCCTCGTGGAGTCGGCGGCCGATCGGAGGGGAGAGGGAAAGCGCTTCCTCGAAGAGCTCCGTATTTGGCCAGCTCAGAGATGGTTGTCACGGTGCAACAGGGCGGTAAGGGAGCGTTCCCTGGAACGCACCGGTGTTCGCTCGGAGTGTGCGGGCTGTTTCCGCCAGGTTAAGCAGCCTCTTGACAAGGATTGTCGGGCAAGAGCAATCTCGGGTTGGGAGAGCGCTCCCTCGATAATTTCCCGGTGTCCCCCGCCAGAGACTCCGAACCCCCCCGCCCCGAGACCCTGACCACCGGTCCACCCCCCACAGAGACCTGGAGTCACCCCCATGGCCTCGCTCCGCCGATGGTTACCACCCTTAACCGCTCTCCTCACCGTGACCGCCCTCCTGTCCCCGCTCCCGGCCACCGCCGCCGTACCAACCGCGGCCTCGGCGAGCGCCGCCGCCCCGCCCGTCGACCCCACCAAGTTCCAGCAGGTCACGCTGGCCAAGGGCGTCGCCGAGGTGGGAGAGCCCATGACGATGGCGGTGCTGCCCGACCGCTCCGTCCTGCACACCGCCCGCGACGGCACGGTCCGGATCACCGACGCCGCCGGAAACACCAAGGTGTCGGGCAAGCTCTCCGTCTACTTCAACGACGAGGAGGGCATGCAGGGCGTCGGCGTCGATCCCGGCTTCGCCACCAACCGGTTCGTCTACCTCTACTACGCGCCGCCGCTGTCCACGCCGCCGAACGGCTCCCCGCCCGACGGCACCCCGGCGGACTTCGCGCGGTTCGAAGGCTACAACCGGCTCTCGCGTTTCAGGCTGAACACCGACGGCACGCTCGACCTCGCGAGCGAGAAGAGCGTCCTGCAGGTCAAGACCGACCGCGGCACCTGCTGCCACGTCGGCGGTGACATCGACTTCGACGCCGCGGGCAACCTCTACCTGACCACCGGCGACGACAGCGAGCCCGGCTTCAACGACGGCTACGCCCCGCTGGACGACAGGCCGAACCGCAACCCCGTGCTCGACGCGCAGCGCACCGCCGCCAACACCAACGACCTGCGCGGCAAGGTGCTGCGTATCAAGGTGAACGCCGACGGGTCGTACTCGATCCCGGCCGGGAACATGTTCGCGCCGGGCACCGCGAACACCCGTCCGGAGATCTACGCGATGGGCTTCCGCAACCCGTTCCGGATGAGCGTCGACAAGGCCACCGGCGTCGTCTACCTCGGCGACTACGGCCCCGACGCGGGGGCCGCCGGTCCGCGCGGCCCCGGCGGGCAGGTCGAGTTCAACCGGATCACCGGGCCGGGCTTCTACGGCTGGCCGTACTGCACGGGCAACAACACCCCGGCCGAGACCTACGCCCGCTACGACTACGCCACCGCGACGATCGGGGCGAAGTACAACTGCGCGGGCGGCCCGGACAACACCTCGCGCAAGAACACCGGCCAGGTCAGGCTGCCCGCGGCCAAGCCCGCCTGGATCACCTACGACGGCTGCAACTTCCAGCCGTTCGGCTGTGGCGCGGAGTCGCCGATGGGCGGCGTCGTCTACCGCTACAACGCCGCGCTGAACTCGCCGGTCAAGTTCCCGCAGTCGCTCGACGGGCACTTCCTCGCCGGTGAGCTCCAGCGTCAGTGGATCAAGGACATCGAGGTCAACGCCGACGGCAGCCGGGGCACCATCCAGCCCTTCCCCTGGTCGGGCAAACTGGTGATGGACATGGCGTTCGGCCCCGACGGCGCCCTCTACGTGCTCGACTACGGCACCGGCTGGTTCAACGGCAACCAGGACTCGGCGCTGTACCGCATCGAGCACATCGGCACCGGCGGGCGGGCGCCCATCGCCAAGGCCACCTCCGACAAGGTCTCCGGGAAGGCGCCGCTGACCGTGGCGTTCTCCTCGGCGGGCAGCTCCGACCCGGACGGCGACGCGCTCACCTACTCCTGGGCGTTCGGTGACGGCGGCACCTCCACGGCGGCCAACCCCACCTACACCTACACCACGAACGGCAGGCGGATCGTCACCCTGACCGTCAGGGACAGTACGGGCAACACCGCGACGGCCAACATCGAGATCAACGTCGGCAACACCGCACCCGTCGTGCGGATCGATCTCCCGCTCAACGGGCAGGTGTTCAGCTTCAACGACGCCGTGCCGTACCGGATCACGGTCACCGACGCGGAGGACACGACGATCGACTGCGCCAAGGTGAAGATGACCTACATCCTCGGTCACGACACCCACGGCCACCCGCTCGCCAACGCCAACGGCTGCTCGGGCACGATCCAGACACCCGGCAACGGCGAGCACGACGGGGCCGCCAACCTGTTCGGGGTCTGGGACGCCGAGTACACCGACGCGGGCGGGCTCACCACCCACACCCAGCACGTCACCCAGCCGAGGAACCGGCAGGCCGAGCACTACACCACCTCCCAGGGCGTCACCGTGTACGACAAGCCGACCGCGCACGGCGCGAAGACGGTGGGCAGCATCGAGAACGGTGACTGGATCTCCTTCGACCCCTACGTCCTGAGCGGTGTCACCAGGCTCACCGCCCGGGTCTCCTCGGCGGGGGCCGGTGGGACGATCCAGGTCAGGGCGGGTTCGGCGACCGGGACCCTGCTGGGCACCGCCACCGTGGCACCGACCGGCGGGTGGGAGACGTTCGTCGACGTCTCCGCCACCCTGGCGAACGCCCCGGCCGGGACCACCAAGCTCTTCCTGGTCTTCGCCGGAGGGGCGGGCCCGCTGTTCGACGTGGACGACTTCACCCTCACCACCGGGACGGGCCCGCCGCCCACCGGCACGCTGCTGTCGGCGGGCCGCCCGGTCACCGCGTCCTCGACGGAGAACGCCGCCTCCGCGGGATCCAACGCGGTGGACGGCAACCTCGGTACGCGCTGGTCGTCGGCGTTCTCCGACCCGCAGTGGATCTCGGTGGACCTGGGCGCGGCCCGCCAGGTGAACCGGGTGAAACTGCAGTGGGAGGCCGCGTACGGGACGGCGTACCGGATCGAGACCTCGACCAATGGCACTACCTGGACGCAGGTGCACGCCACGACCGCCGGTGACGGCGGCGTGGACGACGTGAGCTTCACCGCGACCAGTGCTCGATACGTGCGGGTGTACGGCACCCAGCGCGCGACCGCGTACGGCTACTCCCTATGGGAAATGGAGGTCTACGGTGCGTAATGTCATCGCGGTTGTCACCGCGTTGTTCGTCGTCATGATTGGTCTGGGGGCTCCAGCCTTGGCAGCTGATCCGGCGTACAAGGTCCTGGTCTTCTCCAAGACGGCCGGGTTCCGGCACGACGCCATCCCCGCGGGTATCACCGCGCTGCGCGGGCTGGCGACCGAGAACGGCTTCACCGTCGACGCCACCGAGGACGCGGGGGCCTTCACCACCGCCAACCTCGCCCAGTACCGGGCGGTCGTCTTCCTGCTGACCACCGGCGACGTGCTCAACGCCGCGCAGCAGACCGCGTTCGAGTCCTACATCGGGGGCGGCGGCGGATACGTGGGTGTCCACGCCGCGGCCGACACCGAGTACGACTGGCCCTGGTACGGCAACCTCGTCGGCGCCTACTTCGCCTCCCACCCCGCCATCCAGCAGGTGACCGTACGGGTGGAGGACCGCACGCACCCCTCGACGGCCCACCTCCCGGCGGCCTGGGTGCGCACCGACGAGCTGTACAACTACCGCACCAACCCCCGCTCCACCGCCCGCGTGCTCGCCACGCTGGACGAGTCGACCTACTCCGGCGGGTCGATGGGCGCCGACCACCCGATCTCCTGGTGCAAGACGTACTCGGGCGGCCGGTCCTGGTACACCGGCCTCGGTCACACCATCGCGTCCTACAGCGAGGCGAACTTCCGGGCGCACCTGTACGGCGGGCTCCGCTACGCGGCCGGGGTCGTCGCGGGCAACTGCGGCACCACCCCGAACCCGACGCCCACCCCGACTCCCACGCCGAGCCCGGGTGTCGTGCTGCTGTCGTCCGGACGCCCGGTGACGACCTCCTCCACGGAGAACGGCGGTTTCGCCGGGGGCAACGCGGTGGACGGCAACGGCGGCACGCGCTGGTCGTCGGCGTTCTCCGACCCGCAGTGGATCTCGGTGGACCTGGGCACCGCCCGGCAGGTCAGCCGGGTCCGGCTGAACTGGGAGGCCGCGTACGGCAGGGCGTACCGGATCGAGACCTCGACCAACGGCACGACCTGGTCGCAGGTGCACGCCACGACCACCGGTGACGGCGGCGTGGACGACGTGAGCTTCACCGCGACGAGCGCCCGCTACGTACGGATGTACGGCACCCAGCGCGCGACCCCGTACGGCTACTCCCTGTGGGAGCTGGAGGTCTACGGCAGATAGGCCGCCAGGACCGCGACAGCGGCCCCGGAGGTTCAGCGGTTCTCAGTGACGGGAGTCCCGGTCCGGTTCGCCGGGCCGGGGCTCCCGGCGTTTCCGAGCGGTCGCCGCCAGGACGCGGTCAGGGGTTCTCCGGTGCGCAGCCAACCGGCCGGGGATCGGGCGCGGGCGGCGCCCTCGGCGGGGCCGGTCACGCCGAGGGTGGTGCCGGGTCTCTCATGACGGGCCCGCGAACACGTCGGTGGCGTCGCGCAGGGCCTCGCCGGCGTCGCGCAGGAGGGGCGGGCCGTGGCCGAGGCCGGCGATCCGCGGATCGAGCGCGGCGAGTCGCCTCCGCGCCCTTCGAGCCCGATCCCTGTCGACGTTGAACGGTCCCAGGGTGGTTCGCCCACCGGGGCCGTTGATCGCGACATCGCCGGTCAGCACCGCCGCGCAGTGCGGCAGATGCAGGGCGACGCTGCCCCAGGTGTGCCCCGCGACAGCATGAACGATCATGGATTCCCCGGCGTCGACGGCGTCGCCGTGTTCGAGCTCCACCGAGACCTCGCACCGGGGTGCCCTCATGTTCTCCGGATGGGCGGCGGCGATGCTCTCGTAGATCGGCCGTTCCGCCGCTGTGAGGTCCGGCGACGGCGCGGGGCTCTCGCCACGCAGCACGGCCGCGTCGCGAAAGCCGGCGCACACCTGAGCGCCCGTTGCCTCGGCGAGCGCGGACGCGGCGCCGGCGTGGTCGCTGTGGAAGTGCGTGAGCACAATGGACTCCACATCGTGAGCCGTGCCGCCGAGCTCGGCGATCGCGCCGAGAACCGTCGCCTCGTCGCCGTACAGCCCCGGATCGACGACGACGAGGCTGCCGGTGGCCGTGCGCCACAGGTACGCGTTGCTGGCCGAGGTGGGCAGGTACCACAGGTCACGGGCGATCGCCCGCGCGCCGGTCATGCCATGTCCCCTTCGATGGCGTCGGCGGTCCCGGGCCGGCTACCGCCGGGAAGGAAATCGGGGAGGGTGATCCTGTCGGCCGGTGGGGAGCTGATCTTGTCGGCCAGGGCGAATCGCTGGGCCAGGGGACTGCCGGCCGCCTTCGCGAGGGTCCGCAGGGTTCTGACCCCGGCCCGGGTGCGGGGATGGGCGATGCCCGGCGTGCCGGGAGGGAGTTTTTGCGCACCGGCGACATAGGGCCGCATCCTCCGCTCGAAGCGGTCGAAAGCCCGCGCGTGGTCCGACGCGGTGGCGAGTTCTGCGGCGAGCACGTACGCGCCGACCAGGGCGAGGCTGGTTCCCATGCCGCTCAAGGGGGCCGCGCAGTAGGCGGCGTCGCCGACCAGCCCGACGCGGCCCCTGCTCCAGCGGGGAATACGGACCTGCCCGACGGCATCGAAGTAGTAGGGCGCGTCGTCGAGGCCGTCGAGGACGCGCGGGGTCTCCCAGCCGCCGTCGGCGAAGGTCTTGCGCAGAATGGTGGTTTGGTCCCGTTGGTCGAGATCCTCAAGACCACGGACATTCGACATGAAGCCCAAAGTGGCCCGGATCGTGCCGAAGTTGTCCGGCCGGAGGGTCACGGAGCGTTGACCGGGCGCGTTGTACCAGCGCCACCAGTCACTGTCTTCGGCGGTCCGGGGGATCGTCAGATACGCCAGATAGAGGTCCAGGTACCTGATGCGCGCGTCGGGCATGACCAGCGAGCGCGTCCGTGACGTCAGGCCCTCGGCGACGACGACGATGTCGAAGGAGCGCGGCGCGGCGTGCCGGAAGGTCACGTCGACGCGATCGCCCCGGTCGTCGAGTCCGGTGATCTGGTCACCGAAGACGTACTCCGTGGCGGGCAGCGTGCTCTCGTAGATCACGCGGGAGAGTTCGCCGCGCAGGATTTCGAGTTCGGCGGTGGCGCCGTCGACGGTGGTGGCGTTCCTCGGGAAGGACGCGACGGTTCGCCCTCGGTCGTCGACGATCTCGGTGCCCTCCTCACCGGTGGCGGTGGCGAACAGGGCGTCCTCGATGCCCATGCGGCGTACGACCTCGCGTGACGCCCCTCGAACGTCGACGTTCTGTCCGGCGTCGCGTAGACCGTCGAAACGCTCGACGACGGTCGTGCTCCAACCGGCCGCGTTGAGCCAGTGGGCCAGGGCGGGGCCCGAGACGCTGGCTCCGGAGATGAGGATGCTGGGTGTGGGCATCGTCGGATACACGTCCTTTGGGCGGTTGGGGGGTCGCCGGGGACGGGACTTCCCCGGTGACCACACTTGACGAAGGATCGGGTGACCCTCGACCCACAATATGTTGTTTTATCTAGTAACTAGACATTGGAGGGTAAAAGTTCATGGGCGACCAGCACCAGGAGCTGCCAGAACTCACGGAGGCCACGATCGCGGTACAACACCTGATCGGCGCCGCGCGTGAACTCTCGGCCCGCGCCGCACGCGAACTCGGCGTCAACGCCACCGACATGGGCGCCCTGTCACTGCTGGAGCAATATGGGCCGATGGGGCCCGCCGAACTCGCGTCGCGACTCGGGATCCGGTCGGCGTCGGTGACCGTGCTGATCGACCGCCTCGAACGCGCCGGCCACGTAGAGCGCTCCAGCCATCCCCACGACCGCCGCCGCGTCACCGTCGCCGCCACCCCGGCGGCACATCAGGCCACCCTTGAGTTCCTGCGCCCCGCGATCATGGCCATCGACGGCATCAGCAGGGAACTCGACGCCGACGCCCACCGCGCCGTCACCGATTACCTCAAGCGGGCGACACGTGCCATGCGACCGTGAACGACCCCACCGTGACCTCGGTACGACGTTCGGCCGCGCCCCGCACGTCCTTCGTGATTTCGGAAGCCCTGGATTCGCGCTGACCACATCAGGTCAGAGCGAAAAGCTGGCGAGGATTGACGTTGACTCAGGTCCGTCTATCCCCCAGATTTCGGACATTCCTGTCTCTCGGGGGATGTACGGAGGTTGCAATGAAACGTGCGAGATTATCCATTCTCGCAATCGCGGTCCTGCTCCTGGGCTTGGTCGTGAGCACACCCGCCGCGGCGGTACCCGATCCACCCGCCGGCGACGACGGAGTACGCGTCTACGTCGGCGAACTCACCCCGCAGCAGCTGGACACGCTGCTGAAGTCGGGCGTCGACCGGGAGGAACTGCGGTTCACCAAGTCCGCGGACGGCAAGAAGGTCAGCGTCGAGGCGATCCTCGGCGCGGCCCAGGCGGAGCAGCTCAGCAAGGCGGGCCTCGGCCTGAAGGCCCAGCGGTCCGCGGCGGCCAGCAGGCAGGCGGCCAAGGGGGACGGCGTCTTCAAGCCGTACAGCGGCGCGGGGGGCATCCGCGAGCAGATCGTCAACGCGGCGAACGCCAAGCCGAACATCGCCAAGGTCGTCAACCTCGGCACCACGGTCAAGGGGCAGCCGCTCACCGCGATCAAGGTGACCAAGGACGCGCGGCAGCTCAGGGACGGGGCGCGCAAGGCCGTGCTCTACATGTCCGCCCAGCACGCCCGTGAGTGGATCACCCCGGAGATGAACCGGAGGCTCCTGCTCCACTATCTGAACGGCTACGGCACCAACCCCGAGATCACCCAGCTGGTCGACACCGTCGAGCTCTGGTTCATCCCGGTCGCCAACCCCGACGGTTACGACTACAGCTTCACCAGCGGCAACCGCCTGTGGCGCAAGAACCTCCGCGACAACAACGGCGACGGCCAGATCACCAGCGCCGACGGCGTCGACCTGAACCGTAACTTCGACTACAAGTGGGGCTACGACAACGAGGGCTCCTCCGACAACCCGGCCAGCCAGACCTACCGGGGCCCGAGGGCGCAGTCGGAGCCGGAGACCATGGCCGTCGATACCCTCGCCAAGAAGATCGACTTCACCTACATCCTCAACTACCACTCGGCCGCCCAGCTCCTGCTGTACGGCGTCGGCTGGCAGCAGGCCACGCCCTCTCCCGACGACCTCATCTTCGAGGCGCTGCTCGGCGACGACGCGACGCCCGCCGTCCCCGGCTACGACCCCGACATCGGCGCCGAGCTCTACACGACCAACGGCGAGACCGACGGTCACATGACCAACAAGCGCGACGCACTGACGATCACGCCGGAGATGACCACCTGCGAGGTGGCGGTCGAGAGCGTCCCCGACGACGAGTGGACGCTCGCCGACTGCGCGGGCGGCTCGGGCTTCACCTTCCCCGACAGCGAGGCCCTCATCCAGGCGGAGTTCGCCAAGAACGTCCCGCTCGCGGTCGACCTCGCCAAGTCCGTGCAGACCCCCGACACCCCGGTCTCCCCGGTGAACCGCGCGGTTCCCGACTTCCGGCCCGACAGCTTCACCGTCTCGTACGGCGACCCGCAGCCGGTGGCCGTGACCATGCGGCGCTCCCTGTCGGCCAAGCAGCTGCACTTCCGGATCAACGGCGGCTCGGTGAGCGTGCGCGGCCTCAAGGAGTGGGACGGCGGCGAGCGGTACGGCGACGAGAACGACCTGTACTTCGCCGAGTACCGCGCCAAGGTCGAGGGCGCCAAACCGGGGGACAGGGTCGAGGTCTGGTTCTCCGGCCACAAGCCCGGCACCGGGACCGTGGAGAGCGAGCACTTCACGTACAAGCTGGAGAAGAAGCCCAACGCCAAGGTGCTCGTCGTGGCGAACGAGGACTACACCGGCTTCAACCCCGACTACCCGGCGTCGGTGACCGCGCCGAAGTACATCGCGCAGTACAGGCAGGCGCTGCAGACCGCCGGATACTCCTCCGAGGCGTGGGACGTCGACGCCCAGGGCGTGCCGCACCACCTCGGGGTGCTCAGCCACTTCAAGGCGGTGGCCTGGTACCTCGGTGACGACCGGCTCGCGATGGACGCCCAGGACGTGCAGACCCAGACCCCGTTCGGCCCGCTTCCCGACATGGACGTCAAGCGGCAGCAGCAGGACCTGACCATCTCCGTCCGCGACTACCTCAACGAGGGAGGCAAGCTGCTCTACACCGGGGAGACCGCCGGATACTTCGGCTTCTTCGGTACCAGCCTCGGCGGCATCTACTACGGCCTGGACGGCGCCCCGGACTCCGACTGCGTCATCACCAGCCAGGCCGGGTTCTTCGATGAGTGCCTCATCCTCGCCGACGACTTCGCCCAGTACTACCTCGGCGTCTACGGCCGCAACCCGCGCGTCGGGCCGACCGGGTTCACCGGCTCCGGTGCCGCGATGAACGGCACGAGCGGCACCTTCGGCGGCCCGGCGCTCGCCGACAACCCGCTGGACGAGGCGGGCAGCCTGCAGGTGACCAGCGACACGCTGCCACCCGCGCAGTTCCCGCAGTTCAGGAGCTCGGCCGTAGCCGACTACATCGGGGCGACCGGTCCGTTCGACCCGGCCGAGGGCGACTGGTACGTGGCGGGCCCGCACACCGACGACGCGTACAAGAGGCTGACGCGCACGATCGACCTGGCGGCCGTCCCCGCCGCGCAGCAGCCCAAGCTCCAGTTCCAGCTCTCCTACGACACCGAGCCGGGCTACGACAACGTCATCGTCGAGGCGCACACGGTCGGCCAGGACAACTGGACGACCCTGCCCGACCTCAACGGCGGCACCGCCACCGACGTCCCGACCGAGTGCGAGGCCGGCTTCCTGCTGGACGAGCACCCGTGGCTGCTGCGCTACCTGACGCCGGGCAACCCCTGCACGCCGACCGGGACGAGCGGTTCCTGGAACGCCTTCACCGGTAGCTCCGACGGCTGGCAGCAGGTGGCCTTCGACCTGTCCGCGTACGCGGGCCAGCAGGTCGAGGTGTCGATCAGCTACGTGACCGACCCCGGCACCGGCGGCGTCGGCGCGTTCGTGGACGACACCAGGATCACCACCACCGGCGGCCAGCTCGCCGCCGAGGGCTTCGAGTCCGGCCTCGGCGCCTGGGCGATCCCCGGACCGCCCCCGGGCAGCCCGGCGAACGCCGGTGACTTCACCAGGGCCCAGGCCGACAAGACGGCGGCCGTCTCGACGAAGGACACCGTGTTCCTCGGCTTCGGCCTGGAGCAGGTGGCCAGCCCCGCCGAACGCGCCACCACCATCAAGAAGATCATGGAATACCTGATCGGCTAACCGGGTCTTCCCACCGGTAACCGCATCGTGAGGCCGGGCGCCACACCCGTGGCGCCCGGCCTTCGCGCGTCCGGCTTCCGGAGAAAGACCCGCGCCGACGTGGCCCGCACAGCGGACGCGCCGGAAACCCCCTACTTCTTCAGGTCGAGCACCAGTGCGTCACTGGCTCTGGCGTCGGGCGCGGATCGCACGGCGCTCACCGGCCGCCATCCCCAGCGCTGGTACATGGCGTGGGCGGGAGCGTCCGGATCGGCCAGCAGCGTCGCGTACGGCGCGTCCTGCTGGGCCAGCAACGTCTCCAGAAGCCGTCGGCCGATACCCCGTCGCCGGTGGTCCTCGCGGACGTCCAGCTCGATCACCGCGAACCTCGGCGAGCCCGCCAGCTCAGCGGGAGCGGGAGCGGCTTCCCCTGCCCACCACCGATCCACCCCGAACGCGAGACCGAACGAGAATCCCACGAGCTCCGCCCCGTCCCGGGCCGACACCAGAACGAAGCTGTCATTCTTCACTTGCCGACCCGTGCGCTCAAGAAACCGCTCACGACTGAAGAGCGGCCCGGACAGATAAGGGGGCTCGGCGTAATTCTCCAGGTACAGATGGACGTACTCATCACTGAGCACCTCGGCGGCATCCCCACCGGTCAGGCACCGGTATTCGATATCGGTCACGTGTCCTCTTTCGCTACCGTCAGGGCCAGATGTTGCCGATACTCGCAATGGCACGCTGCGCTTTGTGCCCGGTCGGCGCGGCGTCAGCCGCACCGTAAGCGATCAGGTGTCTCGTGACGTCGCCCACACAGCCGCGTTCAGTTTCGCGGGTCGTCCCAGTAGTCCTTGAGCATCTCGCCGGGCCAGACAGGCTCGCGTACCTCGCCACGCGGACCCATCTCCCTGAAGTACGGCGCCAGATCATACACAGGGCTGCCGTGGATCGCGTCGAGATCGGTGACGTACAGGTCCAGGCCATCAACCTTCAAGAGGCGGGGGAAGGACTGCGCGAGCTGGTTCGGGCGGCGATGGTTACGGTGGACGAACGTGCCGGTGGATGGCCAGGCGGGGTTGTTGCGCGGGCTGCGGGCGTGTAGCGCAACATCCTCGGGCGAGGCCCGGTGGAAGTGCCAGACGACCAGCAGGTGGGAGAACTCCTCAAGGCCCTGGACGACCTCGGCGGGGAAGTCCGCGTTCAGGCGGATGATCGCCGTGCCACTCCAGTGGTCGTCGGTGGGTTCGGTGCGTCCACCCACAACGGTTCCGATGGGCTTGATCTCCAGCGACTGAGTCATGCGCCTATTTTCATCCTGTCGATCCGGCGTGATCAATCTACGTTGGTCAGGTATGCGGTGGCTCATGCGTCCAGTTCGGTTTCAGGTCCAGCCCTTGAACAAGACCTGTCGCTGACACCGCCCGCGTAAGCAACCCCCGGCGGGGGCTCGTCTCCGACCCGCCCGTGAGCCAGGATCGAAGGCATGCGAATCCTCATTCTCGGCGGCACGAAGTTCCTCGGGCGCATCGTGGCGGAAGAGGCGCTGCGCCGCGATCACAACGTGGTGACGTTCAACCGCGGCACGTCCGGCGGTGACGTGCGTGGAGTCGCACCGATCCGCGGAGACCGCACCAGTGACCGGGACCTAGCGACGCTCGTCGCGCAAGGCGACTGGGACGTGGTCATAGACACGAGCGGAATGACGACCTCCATGGTGGAAAACTCCACCCGCGTGCTGGCCGACGCCGTAGACCGCTACGTCTTCGTCTCCACGGTGAACGTCTACAAAGGCTGGCCCACCGACCCGCTCGACGACGACTCGCCCATCCGCGACTACACCCCGGTCGGCCCGGCCGGTGAGAGCGACGCCGACGAGTACGGCCGTCTCAAGGCCGGATGTGAGCGGGCCGTCACGACCGTCTTCGGAGAGCGGGCCACGCTGCTGCGGCCCAGCGTCATCCTCGGCCCGTACGAGTACATCGGCCGCATCCCCTGGTGGCTGTCGCGGATCCAGGCCGGAGGCCGGGTCCTGGCACCCGGCCTCCCGGACCGGTCCATCCAGCCGATCGACGTCCGCGATGTCGCGGCTTTCGCGCTGGACGTCGCCGAACGGAACCTCGCGGGGTCCTACAACCTGGCCGCGCCGATCGGCCATTCCACGTTCGGCGCGTTCCTGGGCGCGTGCCGTGAGGTGACCGGTGCCGACGCCGAACTCGTCTGGGTCGACGACGCGTTCCTGCGCGATCACGGTGTCCCCGAGTGGGTCGGACTGCCCCTGTGGCGCGACTACCAGGGCACATGGCATGTGGACGCCGCCCGTGCTCGCGCCGAAGGCTTGAGATGCCGCCCGCTGGAGGAGACCGTCGCCGACACCTACGCGTGGCTACGCGGTGGTGCTGTGGTCTCCTCCGAACGATCCGCCGAACTGGGCATCAGCCGCGAGCGCGAGACGGAGATCCTCACCGCATGGGACGCCCGCGACGAGGCCGACGGCTAAGGCGAACCGGGGGGAAGCGCCCGGATGGTCGACCCGGAGGCGAACTCGACGAGATCCTCGGCGAGTTCGTGAACCGCCCGCGTCGCTTGGACCTCGGCGAGCGGAACCCGCATGCCTTTCAGGCGCCGCAGGATCGGGACGGTCCGCATGTCCTCCGGCAGAGTGAGCACCGAGCGGAGCGTTTCGTGAGCGGCGGTCACGTCGCCGAGCAGCAGCCGGGCCGTGCTCATGTCCAGCAGGATGGTCGCGTCCACGATCGGGGAACGCTCCTCGGGTGGCGCGGCCCGCGAGATGGCCAGCGCCCGCTCGGCGTGGTCGAGAATCAAGCCCGTGAGGTGCCGCAGGGCTGCCGGTTCGAGTTCTGTGTGGCGCCGCTGCACCACCTCCAGGAACGCGCTGGACGCGCATCGCTCCTCCCGTGCCAGGTCCCACACGAACATGCCGCCGACGTACTCCAGATCGTCCTCGTCCTCCTGGGCGGTGGCCCGCGCGTCCTGGGCGTCACGCACCGCCCGTAGTGTCTGTTCTGGGTTGCCCAGATGTGACCAGGTGCGGGCACGGATGCTGCTCAGCCGGGCGGCTGCCACCCCGGTCGGGCGGTGTTCCTCGCCACGACGGACCGCTATCAACGCGTCGCCGGGACAGTCGTTCCAGTACGAGGAGGTGGCCTGCATGCCGCGGGCCCACACCGCGAGGGGGACGTGGCCGATGTTGTTGCCATGGACCCAAGCCGCGCGGGCGTGGTCGGTGGCCATCCGGTGCTCGCCCAGGTCGATGCACGCCTCAGCCAACATCGAGCACAACAGCCCGTTCATGAGCGACAGATGACGGAGCTGGTCGGGGTTCCGGGTCTGCCGGGTTTTGGCCTCGACGTGATCCCGTAATTCTGTGATCTTGGGGAACATCACGATCGGCGACCGGTTCAGGTAGGTCCGGGCGAGCGCGGTGACGTCGGCCTCGAGGATTTCCAGGGTGGATCGGCCGAGCGCCGTCTCGGCGTGGGTAGCGGATTCGCGGGACTGTTCAGCAGCAGACATCATCAACTCATGCAAATTCGTAGGAATCGGCCGAACGGCCGAAGTGTCGGGCGCACTCCGTATGGCGTCGGACATCGGTGAAACGTTGATCACATCCGGGCCGGGAATGGGCATTACGGCGACGGGGACTTTGGTGAACAGCCTCCGGGCAGGGCAGCCGAACATCTTCTCAAGCACCTGGCACGCGTCGATTTGCGGAAGCCCTCTGAGTTCGCCGGAAAGCCACCGCTGATACTGCCGCCGCTCCACGGTCAACCCTCGCAGATCAGCCGCGTTGGCGGCCTTTTCGTAAGCGCGGACAAACAGTTTGTACGGCAGCAGTTTACGAGCGCGGACAAGCTGCTTCAGGTGGGTCTCCTCCGCCTGCTCCATCACGATCCAGCCCTTCACCGTGGGTCCTGTCGATCGCAGGGTAAGCGGCAACGTCCAGTGGTGGAAGTTATGCGTGCCCTACATGTCGCAAATGTCTCACCCGCGTCACATAGATGTCCCACACATGTCCCAACTGGACGTGAAAAGACGCCGCCGGAACCCTCCCGAAGACACCGAGCGGACCTTCATGCTCAACCCACTCGTACCCGTCTTCCAGCGTTCAAGGGTTCCTCATGAAATCTTGTGAGCAGTCTCCTACCGTCAGTGGTGCTGAAGCAGACACCGCGCACGCGAAACGATCGGCAGCCGAAAAGCACGAGGAACCGGGGATAAGCGAAGCGAGGGAGGAGAAATACAACGACGCGTTGGCCGATGTGCAGCGGCTTTTGAGGGATTATGGAGTTCGCTCGTGCGCCATCCGTACCTTCGGCCTGAGACTGTCCGATAAGAGAGGTCGGCCGATCCAGCTGGGGGAGACCAAGCGGTACGTTCCCGAGTTGGTCGTTCACGGCGCCGCCGGACGGGTGGCTACGGTGACCATGGGACCGCGCTCCGGTTGCTACCTGGTATCCCTGCGAGAGGACCCCGACCCGCAGGCAGTGCGGGAACCGCGGCAGGTCGCGGACCTGATCCTCGCCGCTCGATCGGGTGGCAGGTCATGACGGGCGCCGTGTCGACGCGGCTTCGCAAGCCCTACGTCACGCCGTATGAAGAGGAGAACCTGGATCTGCCGCTGGCCTTCGAGTGGGCGGACGGGGTGCCCCGGCTGACCTACCGTGACGCGCTTCCGCAGGAGTGGATGTTCGGGGCGCTGTGGGCCCGCTGCGGCACCGCGCGGGAGGGAAAGGTCCAGTGGCACCTGGTGCATACGCTGCGCCAACGTCGGTGCATGCTGAAAGGGCTGTGCCGGGTGTGCGGTTCACCGGCCACCGACCCCAACACCGGGCGTATCAGCTGGATCCTCCCCTCCGCCCTGGCCGGTGACTTCCGCTCACCCTGGCCCACAGCTCACCCGCCCACGTGCAAGGCGCACGTGGCCGAGGCCCTGACCACCTGCCCGTACCTGCGCAGAGAAGCGCCGGTCGTCTGCACGGTCGGCGACTACTCCCCGGTCGGGGTCCTGGCCAACCTCTACGGCGCGGACGACGGCGGCCGGGTGGTGGAGACCCGCCATCAGGTCCCCGTCGGCCTGGACGAGCCCCACCTGCTGAACCGGGCGCTGGCCACCCAGCTCATCGTCCAGATCACGGACCTCCAGCCCGCGGTCCAGGACTGAGAGTCATGGTTATCGAAGCAGTCAGTCGAACCGCCGACACCATCACCGTGACCACCCCGCTGACCATCGTGGCCGTCATCACCCACGCCACGCGACTGCGCCGATCGGGGTCTGGACCTCTGGAATGACCTGGGCATCGATAGCCTCTCACTGCTGGAACTGATTCGAGACCTCGAAAAAGCGGCTCCAAGTGGCCATCCCGAATGAGGACACCGGCCAGGCCAACACGGTTGGCGACCTCATCAGGATCATTCAGCGTCTCGCGAGCTCCGACCCGCCTGCGGGCCCGACCAGATAGGCACATGATGACGGCACGACTCATCGAACCTCGTGGGCGCGGGTTCCTGCTGTTCGACTCCCACCCCGGCGGATGCGAGAAGATCGTCGGCGACATGTGGGATCGCGTCGCCCCCGCGCGCCCCGATGCGAAGGCGGAGCGCCGCCCGGTCGCCCTGGTCATCGGCTTCAGCGCCGGTTACGGGATGGCGACCGCGATCGCCGGGATTCGCCGCTACGGCCTCGACGGCGTCGGCCTGTGCTTCGAGCGTCCGCCCACCGAGCGGCGTACGGCCACCGCGGGCTGGTACCGCACCATCGCGACCGCCGAACTCGCGGCCAAGGCCGGTCGCGACTGGTCGTTCGTCAACGGCGATGCCTTCGCCAACACCACCAAAGCCCAGGTGCTCGACCTGCTCGCCGAGCGGTTCGGCGGCATCGACTATCTGATCTACAGTGTCGCCGCGCCTCGGCGCGTCGACCCCGTCACCGGGCAGACGCACCAGTCGGTGATCCAGCCGTTGGGTAAGGGGTACAGCACCAAGACCCTCGACGTCAGCGGAGACGAACCGGCGTTGAAGGAGATCTGGGTCGAAGCGGGGAGCGACGCCGAGCGGGCCGACACCATCAAGGTCATGGGCGGCGAGGACTGGGCCCTGTGGTTCGACGCCCTGGCCGACCGCGGCCTGCTGCGGCCGGGATTCACCACCGTGGCCCTGTCCTACATCGGCTCGCACCTGACCGCGCCGATCTACCGGGACGGAACGATCGGCGCCGCCAAGGCCCACCTAGAGGAGACCGCGCTCACACTGAACGGCGACCTGGCCGGGGTCGGCGGGCGGGCCATGACGTCGGTCAACGGCGCCGCCGTCACCCAGGCATCCACCGCGATCCCCGGCATCGCCCTGTACGTCAGTCTCCTGCGCGGCGTCCTCGGCGAGGCCATGCAGTCCCCGCTCCAGCAATCCGTCGAGCTGTGGGACCGGCTCACCGGTGCCCGGACGCTCGACCTCGACGACCACGGGCGCATCCGCCTGGACCGGTGGGAGCTGGACCCACTCATCCAGGAACAGGTAACCGAACGGTGGAAGGCCGTCGCCCCCGACACCATCGGCGACCTCGCCGACATCGAGTGGTTCAGCTCTGAGGTGCGCCGCCTCTACGGCTTCGACGTGCCCGGCGTGAACTACGGCGCGCCGAGCGAGTCCGACCTTCCCTGGCCCACCGAATAGCGACCGACTGGAGGAGACATGACGACCGCAGGCGACCGCATCAGGCAGTGCGCTGTTCTAGGCCGACGCCAACGCGGCACGGACCAGCGAGTCGTAGGTGTCGGTCACTCGCTCCAGCTCGACACCGAGTGACCGTGCGAAGGTGTCCAGCTCGACTTGCACGGCGGTCCCGGTTTCCTCGCCACTCACCGTGCGCTCGATCTCAACGAAGGCTCCGGCGTGCTCGACCTCGTCAACGCAGATCGTCATGCTTCCCAGCGTCGCGGTGCGTCGGGTCTTCACGATGCGGACCGTGGGATGAAAGCCCATGAGCGTGATGGCGTGGTGCATCTGCTCCCGGTCGGCGACAGTCGTCTCATGTTCTAGGCATGCCATCGCGTTGTCAACGGGCCGCTTCACGGTGAACAGGTGCCGACCCTGCTGGGTGCGCAACCGGGCGAACGACCTACCGATCTTGCTATCGGCGTAGGTCCATCCGTCCTCGGCATACGCCTGATCGTCCTGGTGCGCGGGGGCCGACAGCGGGGCTCCCCGCTGTGCGAGAGCGTCCTCCAGCGCGGCCAGGTCACCTACCCGGTACTTGACCTCGATCTCCTGCGTCCCGTACGTCACGACGGCCTCCCTGATCGGGGAGCCTACCGAGAGCACCGATGTCCCTACACGAGGAACATCGGAACCAGCCGGTCCTTGCGTGACACGCTGGGAGATCGAACCTCCCCACGGCCGAGTCATGGAAGTCAGACACTGGGCCCCGGAGGAGCAGGCCCCCTGCGAGGGGTCGCAGAGGTGTGCCCGCGTCGGCCGCGACGAGACTGGGTCCCGCCGTCGACGCTGGTCGGCGGAGCCGGGCGGGCCGGGTCGGTGTCCTGTTTTCGCTGCTCAGCGGCCCTGTTTTTGATTCGCCCGAAAAGGTTTGAACTTCCCAGAGGGGTTTATGTCGGAAGGATCCGTACTTTCGTTGACGAAGTGACGCTCTGGAGTTAACAATTGCTGGCGGTGCAGGATATACGGCGGTGGCCCGTCAAAAGCCCCCATCGTCGGCTGTCGGCATCGGTGGCACGCTGAAGCCTCCCGGGTATTCCATTTTCGTTGCGACGCCGGTCAGCGCACGCGTCCCTCCCCCCGAACGGATATGTGTGAGTACTTTCCATGCCCACGATGACGACCAGGTCGAAGGCGGTGCCCTCGGGCGCAAGCTGGGACTGACCCGTCGGCAGTTGTTCGCGGCGACCACGGGTATGGCCGCGGCGGCGGCCATCACCGCGCTACCTGGCAGGGCCTCGGCCGCCGCTTCGGCGACCGCTCTCGGCGCCC
This sequence comes from Streptosporangium oxazolinicum, assembly GCF_039537505.1. Classification (NCBI taxonomy): domain Bacteria; kingdom Bacillati; phylum Actinomycetota; class Actinomycetes; order Streptosporangiales; family Streptosporangiaceae; genus Streptosporangium; species Streptosporangium oxazolinicum. The sequence goes on along the minus strand of NZ_BAABAQ010000003.1, from coordinate 443,046 downwards.
CCCTGATCCGGGACAGCAAGCGCGGCATCATCCTCTACACCGTCCGCGACGCCATCTCCCGCGACCCCAACACCACGACCCTGCCGTCGGGGTTCAAGGAGGTGTTCAAGGCGCTCAGCGACATCGGCTACGAGCGCATCGAGTTCGCCGGGTTCACCCAGCACGCCAACGCCGAGGGCGGGCCGAACCTGGAGACCGTCGCCGGGGCGACGCTGCTGCGCGGGTGGCTGGACGAGAACGGGCTGCGGGCCGAGGGTAACCACGGGTTCATCCCGGGATCCTGGCCGCTGACCCAGGCCGATCTCGACCGGTTCAAGGCCAGCCTGGAGATCGCCAACATCCTCGGCATGGACCACATCGGCACCGGTAACGACCCCACCGGCAGCAGCTACAAGGCCGACTGGGACGTCGCCGCCGAGAAGTGGAACGTCCTCGGGGAGATCGCCCGGAGCTCCGGCTACGTCAAGCTGTACACCCACAACCACGACACCGCGTACAACTTCCTTCTCGACAGCGGGCCGCTGGACGCCCAGGGCCGTCCGACGCGCTCCTCGGGGATCCGGAGGCTGGAGTACTTCCTGGGCATCACCGATCCCAAGTTCGTGAACCTGGAGATGGACATCTACTGGGCGCACGTCGCCCAGTACAGGTACCAGACCTACACCGCCCCCGACGGCTCCGCTCAGACCAACGTCTTCAACCCTCTCGCTCTCGTCCAGGCGCATGAGGGCCGGTACCCGCTGTTCCACGCCAAGGACGGAAAGCTCAACCCCGCGACCACCAACGGCTACGACATGGTGCCCTTCGGTACGGGCGACATCGACTACACGACGTTCTTCCGGGGGCTGGTCAGCCAGCACCACTACCCGATGTACGAGCAGGACACCGCTCCGGGTGGTGCGGCGAACCCGGGCCAGTCGCTGCAGTTCGCCCAGCTCAGCTACAACAACCTGTCCGCTCTCACCACGGAGTGACCTTCCGGCGACCGGGCCCGCCTCCCGGCGGGTCCGGAATCCGCCCGGCCATCACGCGGACCGCCACGGCGCCGACGAGCGCCGCGCCCGGCACCCCAGAAGCGCCCGCTCAAGCACGGTGGTCCGCGGTCGGCTGGACGTCCGCCGACAGGTCGGTGCGCAGGGCGAACGGCACGAAGGCGGCCAGGGTAACGACCGCGAGCCCGGTGGCGACGGCGAAGACGGTCCGCACGTCCCACACCTCGGCCCCGATACCGGCCAGCGCGGCGGCGACCGGGATGACGCCCCAGCTGAGCATCCGCGACGCGGCGTAGACGCGGCCCAGCAGCTCGGGCGGCGTCAGGTTCTGCCGGAGTGTGGCCACGAGGATCCGCCAGACGCTCGATCCCGCTCCGGCGATCACCATGCCCAGGGACACCAGCCACGCGTTCGCGTTCAGGGCGACGGGCGCCACCAGCAGGACTGTGCCGACGGCGTCGGCGACGAGCAGCGTGGTCACCCCGAACCTGCGGCGCAGCGGCTCGACCGCCATCGACGCGAGCAGTCCGCCGACGGCCATCGCCGTCATCAGCAGGCCGTACTGGGCCGCGGTGAGGCCGAGCGGGCCGGGGCTGACGGCGTGCACGACCAACAGCGCGGTCGGGGCCGCCCAGACCACGTTCATCGCGGCGGTGAAGAGCGTGAGCGTCCGCACCACCGGCTGCCGCCACAGGAAACGGAACCCGGCGATCACGTCGCCGCGCCCGGCGGGCCGCGTTCTCCCCGGCGTACGGCGGAGTGTCATCGTGGCGAGCCCGGCGACCGCCAGGACGTAGAGAACCGCGCCGGTGCCGGTGGCCAGGGCCAGGGTGAGCCCGGCCAGCAGTCCCGCGAGCGGCGGCCCCGCCAGCTGGTTGGTGACGTTGATGGTCGCCTCGATCCGCGCGTTCGCCCTGTTACGACCGGCGGGCTCGACGAGCATGGGAACGGTCGAGGTCAGCGCCGTGTCGGCGAGTGTCTCGGCCACGCCGAGCAGCACCGCGGCGACCAGGATCACCGGCAGCGAGAGCGCACCGGCGAGATGGCCGGCGGTGAGACCGGTCAGCACCAGCGCCCGGACGAGGTTGACGCCGCCCAGCAGCAGCCGGCGGTCGACGCGGTCCACGACCCAGCCGGCGTGCAGCCCGAAGACCGGCCAGGCCAGCGTCAGCGCCGTCGTCACGGCCGCGACCCCGCCGGGTGAGGCGCCGACCGCCAGGGCGAGCAGCGGGAGCGCGAACAGGACCATGCCGTCACCCAGGTTGGCGCTGCCGGTGCCGAACCACAGCCCGTTGAACGACCGGCCCAGCGAAACGGGGAGGACGCGCATGCCATTCTTACCTTTCAAAGCCACTTGAATGGTCATAGGGTGATGGAGCCCGCCTTACCTGTCAACTGCCTTTGATCGGTGAGACAATGGGTGGATGATCGACGTCGAACTGGTCGGCAATGCCCTGTGCCTGGACTTCGCCAACACGGTCAACAGCCGCCCGGTCGTCCGGCGCGACTGGCTGGCCACCCCCGAGGAGGCGGTGACCTGGGCGCGCGCGGCGGGCCGTCCGATCGAGCGGCGGGCGGGCCTCGTCGCCGCGCTGCCCGGGGCCCGCGAGCTGCGCGAGACGGTGTTCCGGGTGTTCCGGCCGCTGGCCGACGGGGACGAACCGCCGCGCGCCGACCTCGACGCCGTCACGGCCGCGTACGCCGACGGCCTCGCCCACGCCCGGCTTGAGCCCGACGACGGCCGCTTCCGTTTCGCGTGGACCGCCCCGCGAACGGTCGGGACGCTGCTCTGGGAGGTCGCCGCCTCCGCTGCCGACCTGCTCACTCGCGGGCCGCTGGAGCGGGTCCAGGCGTGCCCGTCGTGCTCCTGGCTGTTCCTCGACACCAGCAAGAACGGCCGTCGCCGATGGTGCAGCATGACCACCTGCGGCAGCCGCGACAAGGCGCGGCGCTACTACGCGGCCCACACCTCCCCCTGAAGGCCCCCGCCCCCTGAAGGCCCCGCCCGTCCGGTGGCCGTACGACGGGTGGTGGCTCCCCGCGCCATGGCCCGGAGTACGGGATTTGACCTCAATCGCGGTTGAGGTCGCAGGCTGGGCGGCGTCATACGCGAGCGAAGACGTACGCGAGCGAAGGCGTGCGCGAGCGAAGACGTACGCGCGTGAAGGCGTACACGAGCGAAGGGGAATCCTGTGAAGGCAGCTGCTTTTTTCGAGTTCGGCGGGCCCGAGGTGCTGCAGGTGACGGAGCTTCCGACGCCCGAGGCGGGGGAGGGGCGGGTGCGGGTGCGGGTCAGGGCCGCGGGGGTGCAGCCGTTCGACCTGGCCGTCCGGGCGGGGTGGACCCCGCCGGGGGTGAGCGGTGAGCTGCCCCGCGTGCCGGGCAACGAGTTCGCCGGGGTGGTGGACCAGGTCGGCGCGGGGGTGGACGGGGTGGCTGTCGGGGACGAGGTTCTGGGCTTCGACCTGCTGAACTCCTACGCCGAGTACGTCGTCGTGCCCGCGGAGCACGTCACGCCCAAGCCCGCGAACATGCCCTGGGAGGTGGCGGGTGGCTTCACCGCCGGGACCCAGACCGCCCACATCGCGCTGCGGCAGCTCGGGGTGGGGGAGGGCGACACGGTCCTGGTCCACGCCGCTGCGGGCGCGGTCGGCACCGCGGCGGTCCAGCTCGCCCGGCTCTGGGGGGCGACCACGGTGATCGGCACCGCCCGCGAGGAGAACCACGACTACCTGCGTGAGCTCGGCGCGATCCCCGTCACGTACGGCGAGGGCCTGCTGGAGCGGGTGCGCGCCCTCGCCCCCGCCGGGGTGGACAAGATCCTGGACGGCGCGGGCGGCGAGGCGCTGGAGGTCTCTCTGAAGCTGGTGGAGGGCGAGCGCATCCTCACGCTCGTCGAGCACGGCAGGGCCGCCGAGCTGGGGGTGCAGGTGACCAGGGGGGTGCGGCAGGTGTCCCGGCTCGCTGAGCTCGCGACCCTGTACGCCGAGGGCAAACTCGTCTTCCCCGTGCGCCGCACCTACCCGCTGGAGCGGGCCGCGGACGCCCACCGCGAGGCCGCCACCGGGCACGGGCAGGGCAAGGTCGTGCTGGTCATGGACTGATATGGCCGTATCACTGGCCTTATGACCGTAATTCTTAGTAAGGTTTCTTGTTAATAACGTGCTATCCGTCGGCTCGTTGGACAGTCCTGCCTCCCATTTCCCGCTCCTGGAGGAGTCCACGTGCATCTTCGACACAAGGTGACCACCGGTGCCGCCGCCGTGATCAGCGTAGGGTCCCTGTTCGCGCTGTTGCCGTCCACCGCGGCGGTGGCCCACGGGTCCATGTCGAACCCGCCCAGCCGGGCGTACGTCTGCAAGAACGAGGGCCCGGAGACCCCCAAGTCCGAAGCGTGCAAGGCGGCCGTCGCGGCCGGGGGCACCCAGGCGTTCTACGACTGGCACGAGGTGTCCCGGCTCGAGGCCGGCGGCAACCACCGCCAGATCATCCCCGACGGCCAGTTGTGCGGCGCCGGTCGTGACAAGTATCGCGGGCTCAACCTCGCCAGGGCCGACTGGCCCGCCACCCAGGTCTCCCCGGGACCGCTCACGGTCACGTACCACGCGACCGCGCCGCACGCGAACAGCAACTTCGAGTTCTACATCACCAAGCAGAGCTGGAACCCCACCCAGCCGCTGCGCTGGTCGGACCTGGAGCACATCAGGACCTTCAACAACCAGAACCCCACCCAGTTCACCAACTGGACGATCAACCTCCCGCAGCGGAGTGGCCGCCAGCTCATCTTCTCGATCTGGCAGCGCATCGTGGGCAGCACCGAGGCCTTCTACACCTGTTCCGACGTGAACTTCGGCGGCGGCAACCCCAACCCCTCGCCGACCCCGACCCCGACGGTGACCCCGACCCCGAGGCCGACCCCGACGCCCACCCCGACTCCGACGGCCCAGCCGGGCGGCACCTGGAGGGCGGGCACCGCTTATGCGGTGGGCGCCACGGTGACCTACAACGGTGTGACCTACCGGTGCCTGCAGGCGCACACCGCGCTGGCCGGCTGGGAGCCGCCGAACGTCGCGGCCCTGTGGCAGCGCGTCTGACCCGGTGAAATCCGGCCGGGGTGGCCGCGGCCACCCCGGCCGGGATCGTCGCTCTCCCGAGAATCGAGGGGTTCGTCATGAAGCGTACGGTTCCGGTGGTTCCGATGGTCGCCCTGGGGCTCCTCCTGCTCTCCGGCTGCGGTGCCGACAGCATCCAGGAACTCCGCGGAGGCCCGGCCGGTCACGGGGCGCACGGCGCCTCCAGCGCCGCCGCCACTCCCGTTCCGGTGACGACGCCGTCCGCCTCCGGTCAGGGGTCCGATCACGGCGCGCACAGCGGCTCCGAACAGGGCTCGGACCAGGGTTCCGGGCAGGGCGGCCATGGGGCCGAGGATCACTCGGCGCACGGCGCCGGCGCGGGGCTGCCCACCCCCTCGCCCGCCCCGCCGATGGGGAGCGCCGCGGGAGTCCCCTTCAACCCTCCCGACGTGATGTTCCTGCAGATGATGGTGCCCCACAACACCCAGGGGGTACGGCTGGTGCGGCTGGTGCGCGAGCGGCCGGTGCGCCCCGAGGTCAAGGAGCTCGCCGAGGCGATCGGCGTGACCCAGGAGCGCGAGTCCACCTCGATGTCCGGCCTGCTGACCGCGTGGGGCCAGCCCGCGACCGCGAAGGACGACGAGCACGCCGCCCACGGCGGGATGCCCGGGGTGAGCGACGAGGAGATGGCGGCGCTGATCGCCGCGCCACCGGCCGAGTTCGAGCGGAGGTTCCTCGACATGCTGATCGCCCATCAGGACGACGCCACCCAGATGGCCAAGGTGGAGGTCGCGACCGGCCTGCACCCCGAGGTGACACAGATGGCGAAGCGCGTCGACGTCTCACGTGCGGCACAGATCGCGCAGATGCTCGCCCTGCGGGACCAGTAAGGATTTGTCCTCGCACTCCCTTATGTGAGATATATTTCCTACTTGATATAAGGGGAATTAAGGGAGAGTCATGCGCAAGATCTTTGGGGTCGTGGCCGGATTGATCCTGGCCGGAACCCTGGCCGCGTGCGGGGGGACGTCCACAGACACGGCCCAGCCCGCCGGCGGCACGCCGAAGGCCGACGCCCCGCTCAGGGTCGGGGTCAACCCCGTGCCCCACGGCGAGGTGCTCAAGTACGTCAAGGACAACCTCGCCGCCAAGGCCGGGCTGAACCTGGAGATCGTCGAGTTCACCGACTACGTCCAGCCCAACACCCAGCTCGACGAGGGCAACCTGGACGCGAACTACTTCCAGCACATCCCGTACCTGGAGGAGTTCTCCAAGGGCAAGGACATCAAGCTCAGCTGGGTCGCCCCGGTGCACATCGAGCCGCTCGGCCTGTACTCCAAGAAGATCAAGAACGTCTCCGAGCTCGCCGAGGGCGCCCAGGTGGCGCTGCCCAACGACGCGAGCAACCTCGGCCGCTCGCTCAAGCTCCTCGCCGACAACGGCGTGATCACCCTCAAGGAGGGCGTCGGCGTCAAGGCCACCGAGCGCGACGTCGCGGACAACCCCAAGAAGCTGGAGTTCAAGCCCCTTGAGGCCGCCCAGCTGCCCCGCTCCCTGGAGGACGTGGACGCCGCGATCGTCAACGGCAACTACGCCCTGGAGGCCGGGCTGCAGCCCGCGACCGACTCCCTGATCCTGGAGAAGGGCGAGGGAAACCCGTACGCCAACGGCCTGGTCACCGTCCCGGCCAAGGTGGAGGACCCCCGCGTGAAGAAGCTCGCCGAGCTCCTCGCCGGTCCCGAGGTCAAGAAGTTCATCGAGGACACGTACAAGGGCGCGGTCCTGCCCGCCCAGTAGACCGTCCGGTGACCCCGCCGCTGGGAGAGGAATCGCCACACCGTCGGCCGTGCCCGCCCGTTTTACGGGAGGGCACGGCCGACGCTTTTCCCGGGGCCGTCGGGCCTGTGACGACGAATGGGAGGCCGAGGTCCGCATCTACCTCCGCCGGGTGACGTTTGAGATCCGCGTGGGGGATAGATGGGAATGCGTTGGCTCGAAGGAGGAGATCCCATGACCATCGCAGGCGGCATCGTTCTCATTATGCTCGGCGCCATTCTCACGTGGGCGGTCGAATTCGACATCGCCGGATTCGACATCAACGTCGTCGGTGTCATCCTGATGATCGGCGGTCTCGCGTGGCTCCTGTTCGCCGTGTACCGGCTCAGCCTCGCCCGCCGGGCGGTGGCGGACACCACGGCCACCACGGTGATCGAGGACCCGGTCACCCACCGCCGCACCTACCAGGAGCGTCACTACAACGACCCCCCGGCGGTGTGACCTGCGGGCCTCTCGCGTGAGGGAGCCGCGACCCCGCCGGTCCGGATCCGTTAGGGGCCGGTTCCTGCGGGTAGGCGTGCCGTTTCAGTGAACGCGAACGGAGGGCAGGACGTGAGCAGAGTCGTATCCCGCGGTGCGAGTGCCGTGACCGGAATGATCGGCGGCGCGATCGCCGGAGCGGTCTTCAAGCAGGTCTGGAAGTTCGCGTCCGGCGAGGACGAGGCTCCCCAGGCCACATCGGATGACTACGGCTGGCGCGAGGTCCTTGTCGCGGCGGCCATCCAGGGCGCCATCTTCGGCGTGGTCAAGGCCGCGATCGACCGGTCCGCGGCCCGGAGCATCCACAGAGCCACCGGCAAGTAGGCCGTGAGGTCGGCCAACGGCGACCGGCCTCGTACGCGGAGGCCCCCGATCCCGTCCACGGGACCGGGGGCCTCCGCACGTCCGACTCACGAAACCGCCTTCGAACCGTAAGGACCGTACGGACCGGGACGCGGGCCGTACGGACCGGAACGGACTGGGACGGGGCGGAGCCGTCAGGCGGCTCCGGGGCAGGAGTGGACTTCGCAGGGGCCGTCCGCTCCCCGCGCCGGGAGGCGGGAGACGCGGGAGGAGAGCACCTCCGTGTACACGGCGGTGGTCTGGGCGGCGATCCGGTTCCAGTCGTAGCGAGACCGGGCCCGCGCGACGGCCGCGGCGCCGAAGGCCGCCAGCAGGGACGGCGCGGCGAGCAGCCGGCGCAGCGCGCCGCCCAGCGCGTGGGGCTCGCGCGGAGGGACCAGCAGGCCGGTGACCTCGGGGACGACGGTGTCCAGGTGCCCGCCCACCGCGGACGCGACCACCGGTACGCCGCAGGCCATGGCCTCCAGCGGCACGATGCCGAACGGTTCGTACCAGGGCATGCTGACCACGACGTCCGCCGAGCGCATCAGGGTGGGGACGTCCTCCCTGCTCACCTTGCCGAGGAACCTGACGCGGTCCGCGACGCCGCACCTGGCGGCCACGCGCGCGAGCCGCTGCGCCTCCGGGTCGTCCAGGTCGCCACCGGCGACGACCAGGGTGGCGCCGGGGATGCGGGAAAGGGCGTGGATCGTGGTGTCCACACCCTTGCGGCGGACGGGACGGCCGAGGGCGAGCAGGACGGGACCCGGCCCGAAGTCCATCCTCGGGCCGGAGGGGGTGAAGGAGCCCACGTCGACGCCGCAGGGCACCACCCTCGTCCATCTCCGGGGGATGCGCATCCGGCGTAGCTCCGCCACCTCGTCGGCGCAGGTCGCGACGACCGCGTCCACCTGGGAGGCGACCATCGCCTCGATCCTGAGGCGCTCGCGCGGGCTGGAGTCGGCCATGCCCTGGTGCCGGCGCTTGACCGTGCCGAGGGCGTGGAAGGTGTGCACGATGGGGACGGCGGTGTCCCTCGCGGCGGCGAGGGCGGCCAGGCCGCTCATCCAGAAGTGGCTGTGGACCATGTCGGGTGGCGCGGCGCTCCACCGCCTGGCGAGCCATCGGCCGAAGTCCGGGATCCAGGGGAGCAGGTCGTCCTTGCACAGGGTCATGGCCGGTCCCGCCGGTACGTGGACCACGGTGACCCCGGGGGCGAGGGAGGTCTCCTCGGGCTGGGAGGGGCACTCCCTGCGGGTGTAGACGGTCACCTCGTGCCCGCGCGCGGCGAGCGCGAGGGACAGGGCGGCGACGTGGACGTTCTGGCCCCCGGCGTCGGCTCCGCCGACGGTGGCGAGGGGGCTGGCATGCTCTGACACCATCGCGATCTTCATGGACACGACTCCACCGGGTGTACGGGGCAGGCGTGCCTGCGTCCTGGGCATGACCGCATCCCCTGCCCCGAGCGGGGACTTTAAACGTGTTTGACCTTGGGATTCGCGGGAAGGCGAGGACTTTTGGACGGAAAGGAGTTCGACGATGGAGGCTCCTCAGTACGTCGCGGCGCGCGTGCAGCGCGCGCTCGCCGAGGACGAGAGAACCACGGAACTCGGCATCCGGGTGGACGTCCGGGGCGATCAGCTCTACCTGCGCGGCCAGGTCGTCGGCACCGAGCGCCGCGAGCTGATCGCGGAGGTGGCCGGTGAGGCCGCTCCGGGGCTGGACGTCCACAACGAGATCGACATCGTGGACGTACGGGACCCGGTGAGGGAGGAGAGGCTGTGAGAGAAGTGCGGATCGCGGCGGTCGGGGACGTGCACCTGGACGAGAGCCGCAGGGGGAGCTATCGCGAGCGGCTCCACGACATCGAGGAGAAGGCCGATGTCCTGCTGCTCGCCGGCGACCTGACGCGGCACGGCACCATGGAGGAGGCGCGGGTGGTGGCGGACGAGTTCCGCGACCTGCCGATCCCGGTGGTGGCCGTGCTCGGCAACCATGATCACCACTCCGACATGCCCGCCGAGATCGCCGCCCTGCTGCGCGACACCGGGATCGAGGTCCTGCACGACGACGCGACGGTGCTCGACATCGACGGGGTGCGGCTCGGCGTCGTCGGCGGCAAGGGCTTCGGCGGGGGGTACGCGGGCAAGTGCGCCAGCGACTTCGGCGAGCCGGAGATCAAGGCGTTCGTCGGGCACACCAAGCGGATCGCCGACCGCTGGCGGGTGGCGTTGAAGGAGCTGCAGGCCGACCGCAGGGTCGTGCTGTCCCACTACTCGCCGGTCAAGGACACCCTCGCCGGGGAACCGCTGGAGATCTATCCCTTCCTCGGCAGCTACCTGCTGGCCGAGGCGGTCGACGCCGAGGGCGCCGACCTGATCATCCACGGGCACGCCCACTCCGGTACGGAGAAGGGCGTGACGCCGGGAGGCATCAGGGTGCGCAACGCGGCGCTGCCGGTGCTGGGCCGGGCGTACGGCGTGTATCTCCTCTGAGGCGGGACCTGGAGCGGGCCTGGGGCGGGACCTGAGGCTCGGGAGCCCGGTGGCGGAGGCCCGGCAACGGGCGTCCGACGCCGGGTTCGGTCTGGGGAACATGTCCCTGACACAGAAGAAGCGGGCCGGGTTACAACCCGGCCCGCGAGGCTTCTGTGGGAATTCGGGGCGCTTACGTTCTTACGGACGTTCTCGCGGGCGTGAGACCCACGGTGAGAAGTGTGCCGGCCTCAGGCCCGCACCTTTCTGGACGGCGTACGGACATCAGACCGTACGAAACGGCGCACGGGTCGGGTGGCCCGTACCTGGACGGTGTGCGAGCACTCGGCTCGCACCGGACGTGTGATGCCGCGAGCGCGAGGCCCGCGTCACACATTGAAGATGCTCACGCCCCCGGGGCCGACGAGGAAGCCGAGGACGATCAGGACGATCCCCCAGAGGAGGTCGCGACGGGCCAGGATGACGTAGATCCCGGAGATGACGAGAACAACTGCGATGATCCAAAGCAAGGTAGCCATAACCGCCCCCTGCCCTCACAATTCACGACTTAACATCTTCATCATCCTTGGTTCTGTATAGATCAACGATGGGTTGGATGAACCACAGCCAGGCGCTCAGCAGGGCCACGCCCCCGGCGAACACCGCCGCGGGCCAGGCGTTGAGAACCGTCTCCGCGACCAGCGCGACCGAGCTCGTCATCGCGACCGCGAGCCCGGCGGCCCCCGCGATGCCGAGCGCGTTGGCGCGGTGCAGCATCCTCTCCTTCAACCCGGTCCTGAACAGCAGGCGGTGCTGGGCGGCGGGGGTGATGAAGCAGACGGACGCGATGGCCGCGCTCAGCAGGGCGATGAAGAACAGCCAGTGCCCCAGGGTGTCCACTTTGTTGAAGCCCGCCGCGAACGGCAGGCTGAACAGAAAGGCGAACAACACCTGCACGCCGGTGACCGCGACGCGCAGGCCCTGTAACAACTCGCCCAGCTCGCGGTCCACCCGCTCCTTGCGAGTCTCTCCAGGCTCAGGATGCTCTTTTTGTACATGTTGGGGCTGAATCATGCGCTCCGTTTACCCAAGCAAAGGTTTGACATGCCTACCTGGGAAGCTATGGGGTACGCGTGGGCTATGGGAAGCCACAGTCACGAGGTCACCGACGCGATTTTGGAAACGCTGAAGCGGGCGAGCAGCGGGCTGAAAGACGCGGACGTCAGGTTCGCACTCGCCGGGGGCTGTGCGGCCTACGCGCGCGGAGCCGCCCCCTCGCTCCACGACGTCGACTTCGTCCTCCCCCAGGAGGACGTTCCGCTCGCGCTTGAGGCGCTGGGCAAGCTGGGATTCGAGACGACCAGGCAGCCGCCGGAGGACTGGCTGGTCAAGGCCTTCGACGAGGGCAGGCTGGTGGATCTGATCTTCTCGATCTGCGACCATCCGGTCACCCCCGAGCTGCTGAAGCGCGCGGAGCCGATGAAGGCCTCGGCGGTGATCCTGCCCGTCCTGGAGGCGACCGACCTGGTCATCTCGTGGTTGCTGCCACTCTCCGAGCACAGTTGCGACTACGGATCCCTGCTGCCCCAGGTCCGCGCCCTGCGCGAGCAGGTCGACTGGGACCGCGTCGCCGCCGTCGTGCGCGACTCCCCCTACGCCTCCACCTTTCTCATCCTCCTCGAACGTCTCGGTGTCATCCCCGGCCCCGTCGACTCCTCGGGCGACCCGACCTGGCCCTGACCGATCCTGACCACTCTTGAACGGCCCTGATCACCCTTGAACGGCCCTGACCTGGCTTTATTGGCCTTGGTTGGCCCTGATCGGCTCTGAGAGGCGCCCGTTCCCGGCACGAAAAGGGGCCCCGCCACATGGCGGGGCCCCTTTTCGTCGTCTCGGCCGAAGGCCGGGGGGAGAGGAGGCTCAGAACGCGCCGGGTCCGCCGCCGAAGGGGAAGCGGCCGTAGTACTCGCCGACACGGTCGCGGTACGCGGGCTCCCTGAAGTTCGACTCGTCGAACTCGGGGGCGTCCTTGATCTCCTGCTTGGTGCGCGCGACGTAGATCTTCTTCTCCTGCGGGTCGATCTGCGTCACCGTACTCGCCGGAAGGAGGACCTTCTTGCCGAAGATCCACGGACCCGTGTCGATGACGAGGTAGCTCTCGCCGACCTCGTACGTCGCCTCGTCGACGGAGCCGATCTTCCCGTCGGTGGCCTCGACGTGGTACCCGGCGACGTCGAGCGACTTGTCCTGGTCGTACACGTCGGCGCGATAGTTCCAGAGCTCAGGTTGCATGGTTGAACATCTCCCTTGACTTGATACTCCGGGCTCCGGTCATCTACCCGAGCGAGGAGCCCTAAACGGCATTTTCCCAAGTCAGCCGGTATGGAACACTGTTCGCCCTACTCTGTTTCCGCTCGTGTCACCAGGTCATCGCGGAGTTTCCCCGCGCCCCGCCCGGCGGGAATTCCCACCGTCCGATGCCCCTCATAGGCATATATCGGCTCATGTACGGACCACCGAGCCGGGTCCGGTAAGCTTGTCGAAGTCAAGCGCCGCTAGCTCAGTTGGTTAGAGCAGCTGACTCTTAATCAGCGGGTCCGGGGTTCGAGTCCCTGGCGGCGCACAACCTCTGATCAGGCCCGATCTCCTTGCTGGAGATCGGGCCTGATCTGTGCTAAGGCCATGCTGGGACGAGCCGGGTGGAACAGGCGCGAGGACGGCGGCGCGTCGATGACGAAGAAGCCTTTGGCTGGCTCCCGCGGCCAGGATCGCGGTCACGGCCGCTGGTGAGTCAGCGCCGCCGAGAGCGATTCGGGGCGAAAGACGTGCGCTCAACAGCCTGCTTTTCGTTATTTCGTATCTTGATGGATTCCGGTGCGGCGGTCACAGTGAGTGGGGGTGCTGGTCATCGACCGGAGGTGCACGTGGCCCAAATTCCCAAGCTCGACACCGGAGCCACCGCGAATGCGATCGTGGCTAGGTTCGGCCGGACGGTGGCGGAGAAGCGAGGGTTGGGCGGCGCGGAGGAGGACCAGTTCCGTGGGCCGTTGGAGACCCTGCTGCGCGACCTCGGCGCGTTGATTGGTGTCAAGGCGATTCCCTACGGCGAGGTGCGGTTGAAGCATCTGCGGGCGCGGCCGGACTACGCGGTGAACATCGGACAGGTCCGCGTCGGTTACGTCGAGTTGAAGAGACCGGGCAAGGGGGTGCCAGGAGCGTCTGAGTGGCGCCCCGACAAGCGGGATCTGGAGCAGTGGGGCAAGCTCTCCGCCCTTCCGAATGTGGTGTACTCGGACGGGGTTACCTGGGCGCAGTACTCGTTCGGCGAGCGGATTTCGCCGATCGTCAGGTTGGCGAACACCGTCGCGGAGTTGCGGCGTCCGGCGGCGTCGGCCGTCGCCGACTTGATGGGCATCGTTCGACGGTTCATGCTCTGGGAACCGGAGTCTCCTCGGACGCTGGGCTCCCTCGTGAAGATCATCGGTGGGTTGTGTGGCCTGCTGAAGGACGAGGTGTACGCCGCAATCACCGACCCGTTGAAGAAGCGCTCCCAGATGAGGCTGGCGTTGCTGGCCGACGACTGGCGGAAGCTGTTGTTTCCAGGGCTCGACCATGAGCGCTTCGCCGACGCCTTCGCCCAGACCGTCACGTTCGCGCTGCTGCTGGCTCGCTCGGATGGTATCGACCTGGTCGGCGAGTCCTATCAAGAGATTGCTCGGCAACTGGGCAAACGGCACCTGCTGATGGGGCAGGCGTTCGCGGTGCTCACCAGCGGGGCCGATGACGAGCTCAACACCATCGAGACCCTCCGCCGCGTGATCAGTGTCGCCGATATGCAAACGCTCGACGTCAGCCCGGCGGACGCCTACGCCTACCTCTACGAACGTTTCCTCGCGAGCTACGACCCCATGCTCCGGAAGGAGACCGGCTCCTACTACACCCCGGTCGGTGTCGCCCGCCATCTTGTCCGGTTTGTGGACGAGGTGCTTCGTGAGCACCTTGGTAAGGAGTGGGGGTTCGCCGACGACAATGTGGTGGTCGTCGACCCGGCGATGGGAACCGGCACCTTCCTGGTCGAGGTCATTGGCTGTGTCGCGGATCGTGTTGCCGACAAGCTCGGGCACGGGTCCCGGGAGGATTACGTCAACGACCTGGTCACCGACCGGCTGATCGGGTTCGAGATTCAGGTGGCCCCGTACGCGGTGGCTGAGCTCCGTATCCATGGTTCATTCCAGAGTCGGTTCGCGGTGGAGACCCCACTTGAGGCTCTGCGGTTTCTCACCGACGCGTTAGCCGATCCGAACCATGTGCAACCAACGCTGGGCGCGCCGTATCGAGTGATGGAGGAGGCGCGGGACAAGGCGAACGACATCAAGCGCAGGGTCCCCGTGATGGTGGTGATCGGGAACCCACCGCATGTGGAGAACGCCAAGGGCCGAGCCGAATGGGTCGAACGCCCGCGCAGGGGAATGCCCCGGCTCGGAGCCAGGAGTGATCGCCCCTCGCTTGACGAGTTTCGAGCTGATGGCCTCGGCCGCTATGAATCGGACCTGCATGGAATGCCGTGGTATTTCCTGCGCTGGGCAGCCTGGAAGGTGTTCGAGGCTGAACATCGCATGCCAGAAGGTGTAGTGGCGTTCATCGTACCGTCGAGTGTGATCAGAGGTGCCGCCTTCCGGGGCCTGCGCCAGTATCTGCGACGCACGTGTGACCTGGGCTGGGTCATCGAGCTCACCCCGGAAGGGAACCGCCCGCCGATCGTGACCCGGGTCCTCGGGCCCGACGTCGGGCGCCAGCTCAGCATCTTGGTCTTCGCCAGGACGGCGAACTCGGACGTAGAGACCCCGGCGATAGTCCGCCATCTGGAGTTGCACGGAACGCGCGAGGAGAAGACAACTGCGCTGGCGCAGTTGACGACGACAGGACCACGCTGGCACACCTGCGGTATGGGGTGGCAGGACTCCTTTCTTCCGGCCGCCGACCCGCAATGGGCGGCGTTCCCTTCGCTCGGTGACCTGATGCCGTGGCGGTCGAGGGGCATTACCCCCGGTCGAGCATGGGTATACGCGCCTACCGCCGAGGTCCTGCGCACCCGGTGGCGGACATTCCTCGCCGCTTCGACGGAGGACCAACGTGAATTTTTCCGAGAGGGACGGGATCGCACCCTGCACAGCCGAGTCGGCCCACTGCCTGGGTTTCCACCAGTCCAGCGCTCGCTGGCAGAGGAGTCGGGCAGTTGTCCCGAGCCGATTCAGGTTGCTTACCGCTCGTTTGACCGGCAGTGGCTCATCCCCGACAACCGGCTTCTCGTCATGGCCCGTCCGCCGCTCTGGCAAGTCCGATCCGAGCACCAGATCTACGTTTCGGAGCAGGACGTACACGAGATCACTGAAGGCCCGGCGCTGGTCTTTTCCGGGCTCATCCCTGATCTAGATCATTTCAACGGCTGGGGCGGCGGTGGCGTGCGTCCGCTCTGGCGCGACTGCCTGGGCAGCGTCCCCAATATGACCCGGGACCTGCTCGAACACCTCCGCATCCGGCTGGGCATTCCCGTCTGTGCAGACGACGTGCTGGCATATGTCGCGGCGATCACGGCGCAACCCGGATATACCCGCCGATTCAGGGAGCATCTTCGGCAACCGGGTGTCCGTGTCCCACTCACTGCGGATTCGACGCTATGGAGTCGCGCGGTGACGATCGGACGCGAGATACTCTGGCTCCACACCTACGGCAGTCGCTGCGTCGATCCCGACGCAGGGCGGGGAGGCTCAGAACGTTCCCTTGTCGAACGGTTCGGCGTTAAGTGCCTGACTGCCGTCAGGGCACTTCCTGAGAGGCTCGGTGAGCACCTCGACTATGACCCCAGAGCACAGACGCTCACCGTGGGCAGCGGAACATTCGCCCCCGTACGTCAAGAGGTCATCGACTACACGGTTTCCGGTCGGCGCATTGTGTGGCGATGGTTGAACGACCGGACTGTCCACCCCCGAAACAAGCGCCGGACCTCGAGCCTCGACAACATCACGCAGGCCTCCTGGAACCGTGAAATGACGTTCGAATTCCTGACGCTTCTCTCCGTCCTGACCGGATGCGTCCTGCTGCACCCTGAGCAGGACCAGGTACTGACCGACGTGTGCTCGGGGCCGCTGATCGGCCAGGCTGACCTTGCCGCCGCTGGCGTGCTCCCGGTCCCGAAAACAGCGACGAAGCCGCCGAAGCCGACGCAGGCCGGCGCGCAGTCTTTTCCCGACAGCTGACTCTTAATCAGCGGGTCCGGGGTTCGAGTCCCTGGCGGCGCACTCGGAAAAGGCCGTTGGGCCGCGTGAACGCGCGGCCCAACGGCCTTTTCGACGTTCTTCCCCGATAGTCGCGGGCCCGGGTGTGAAGGATCGTGCGCACCGGGTTGTTCGCGCTCGTTCCGCTTCTGCGGAGACCGCGACTTCGGCGGAGACCACGACGGTTACGGGCGCGCCGGGTCTCGCGCCGGGCCGGGGTGCCGGGGTCAGGCTCGTCGGTCCAGGGTCGTCCTGACGCCGCGGCGGCGGATCAGCAGGCCGGTGACGGCGCCGAAGGTGATCAGGGAGCCGGTGAGCACGAGTGCGCGCCCGTCGGGGCCGGTCTCGCCGCCGCCTCCGGTGTCGGCTCCTCCGGCCGGTGTCTCGGCGATCTCGCCGTTCGCGTCCTGCGGGGTCTCGGTCGTCTCGGTGTCCTCGTCCTGCGGGGTCTCGCCGACGGGCTGCGTGGCGGTGTCCGTCGGGGCGGGGTCGGTCGCCTGGCCGTCCCCGGTGACGGTGAGGGGGTAGGGCGTCAGGGTGTCCTTGTTCAGGGCCTCGCACTCGATCAGCGGATTGTTGGGGAGGGTCCCGAAATTGATGGCGGCGGGCCGTACCGCAGCGGTGCCCGGATTGTTGGATGTGGTCGCGAGCGTGATCTGGGCCGTCGGCAGCAGGATGGTCTGGCCCGCGCCGATCGTGTCGAGGGTGCCCACCCCGGTGGCGGAGGTCAGCCCGGGGAGGTCGCTGATGGAGGCGTACGCGTACAGCTTCGTGCCCTCGGGCAGTCCCGCGGTGGGGGCCGTCAGCCCGGTGCCGACGTAGGTGCCGCGCCAGCCGATCGTGAACTGCTGTCCCGCGGTGGCGCCGGTCGGCATCGTCATCTCGACGTTGATCTCGATGGTCTGCTTCTCGGTCACGCCGTCGGTGGTGCACTCGTACTCCACGATGGCGGCCGAGCCCTGCCCCGCGGAGGAGGGAAGGGGTTGCCACAGGAGGACCAGGCCCCCGGCCAGGGCGGCGACTGAGAGAACCGAGCGGACGCGCACGTCGCCTCCTGCTTACGACAGATGGGGCATAAGGGGAGACGGGGGGTGAGGGTGTTCGGTTGACACCAAAAGCCCGATCCGTACGGGGATTTGGTGTCGTGGGTGCGGTGAAGGCTTTACGGCCTGGACGAAAACCACCGGACGGGACGATAAAGCGCCGGACAGGGGTGAAAAGCATTTTTCACGACGAGAAAAGCACCGGATGGGGGGTGTTCCCCCCATCCGGTGCCAGGGTCGGCGGCGAGGCTAGGAGGCGTACACCTCGAACTCGGAGAGCTGACCCGCGGGCCAGCCGCTGTTGGCGGTGAAGGTCAGGCGCAGGTGGCGCCTGCTGGTGGCCGGGAAGGTGATGGTGGCCGTGTTACCGGTGGCCGGGTTGAAGGTGTACGTCGCCGAGCCGACGACGTTGGTGAAGGTCGTCCCGTCGGTGCTGCCCAGGACGGTGACCGCCTGGGTGCGGGTGGCCCAGGCGGCGGCCGGGGGCAGCTTGAGGACGACCCGGCCGACGCTCTGCGTGGAGCCGAGGTCGACCGTGACCGACTGCGGGAAGGCGTTGCTGTTCGACTCCCAGTAGGTGTTGGCGTTGCCGTCCACGGTGTTGCCCGACCCGTACACCTGGGCGTGGCTGGTCTCCGTGGTCGGCCTGCCCTGCGCCAGGTTGGTGACGGGCGCCGAGCCGCCGGTGCCGGTCAGGCTCACGGTGAGCGGCCCGTTCGGGTCGTTGCTCGCCACGCTCAGGGTGCCGGTACGGGTGCCCGTCGCGGTGGGGGTGAAGGTGACGTTGACGGTGCAGGAGGCACCGGCGGCGAGGGTGGTGCCGCAGGTTTTGGTCTGGGCGTAGTCACCGGTGGTGGCGACCGTGCCGAGCGTCGCCGATCCGGTGCCGGTGTTGGTGACCGTCACGGCCTGCGCCGGGCTGGTGCTGCCGACCGTCCTGGCGGGGAACGTCAGGCTGACCGGGGAGGCCGCGAGCGACACGGTCGGCGTGGGGTTGCCGCCGCCCGGGAAGATCTGGAACTCCGCGACCTGGGCCGCGGGCCAGCCGGTGTTGGCGGTGAAGTTGACCCGGACGTAGCGTGCGGTTGTGCTGGGCAGCGGGATCGTGACGCTGTTGCCGGTGGCGGGGTTGAAGGTGTATCCGGCCGAGGGCTTGACGACGGTCCAGGTGGTGCCATTGGTACTGGTCTGGACGGACAGGGTCTGCGTCCTGGTCGCCCACGCGGCCGGCGGCGGCAGCTTCAGGACGATGGACCCGATGCTCTGGGGGGAGCCGAGGTCGGCCTGCAGCCACTGCGGGAAGGCGTTGGCGATCGACTCCCAGTAGGTGGCCGTGTTGTCGTCGTTGGTGTTACTCGGCGGGAAGCCGCTGCTGGAGCTGCTCGCCGTCATCGTCGCGCCGAGCGCGAGGTTGGTGGTCGAACCGATGCCGCTGCCGGTCAGGCCGACCGTCAGCGGGCTGTTCGGGTCGTTGCTGGCGACGGTGAGCGTGCCGGTACGGGTGCCCGAGGCGGTGGGGGTGAAGGTGACGTTGACGGTGCAGGAGGCGCCGGCGGCGAGGGTGGTGCCGCAGGTTTTGGTCTGGGCGTAGTCGCCGGTGGTGGCGACCGTGCCGAGCGTGGCGGTGGCGGTGCCGGTGTTGGTGACGGTGACGGCCTGCGCCGGGCCGGAGGCGCCGATCTGGCGCGCCCCGAAGGACAGGCTGCCCGGGGAGGCGGTGAGGGCGACGCCGTTGGTGCCGCCGCCGGTGAGGCTCACGGTCACCGGGCCGCCCTGTGCGCTGCTGGCGACGGTGAGCGTACCGGTGCGGGTGCCCGTCGCGGTCGGCGTGAAGGTGACGTTGACCGTGCAGGTCGCGCCCGCGGCGAGGGAGCTGCCGCAGTTGTTGGTCTGGGCGTAGTCGCCGGTGGCGGTCACCGAGCCGATCGGGGCCGCGGTGGCGGCTCCGTTCGTGATGGTGACGGCCTGCGCCGGGCTGGTGCTGCCGACCTGGCGCGCGGCGAAGGACAGGCTGCCCGGGGAGCCGGACAGGCCGCCGGTGTTGCCGCCGCCACCGGGGTAGATGTAGTTCGGCGTGGGCCAGGTGCCGGTGCAGGTCGTGCTGCTGGGGCTCCAGCCGGTGTTGCCGGTGCCGAAGACGGGCGTGAAGGCCGCGCCGACGCAGTTGTGGATGGCGACACCCGCGCCGATGTGCGCGGCCCTGACGTTGTTGAACGTCATGTTCGCGCCCGACTGGGCCTGGATCATGTACGTGCCGGTGCCGTCGATGTTGACGTTCCTGAAGTTGACCGTGCTCGTGGTGCCCTCGATCATGTGGATCGCGGCGTACGAGCTGTCCAGGATGTCGGTGTCGGTGACGTTGATGGTGGCGTTGACCGGTTCGTTGAGCCCGCTGAACCAGATGGCGCCGACGCCGAAGTGCCAGTTGAAGTCGTTGTTGCCCGCCCGGAGCAGGGTGTTGCGGGCCACGGTGTGGGTTCCGGCGACCGCGGTGCCCTGGCCGGAGTTGACGCCCGGGTAGCGGTTCGCGATGTGGATGCCGCCGCCGTTGCTGACCGTGTCGGCCACCACGTTGTCGGTGATCTGGATGTCCCTGCCGCCGTACGTGACGATGTTGTTGGCCAGCAAGGTGACGCCGACGGTGTTGAACGTGAACTTGTTGCCGACGTTCGGCAGCCGGTCCGGCCACATGGCCAGGGCGTCGTCACCGGTGTTGCGCAGGAACGTGTTCGTCACGGTCGAGTTGGTGACGCCGGTGTGGAAGTTCACGCCGTCGGCGGTCTGGTCGAGGATGCGGCTGTTCTTGATGGTGAAGTTGTTCATCGGGCCGTCCATCCAGGCGCCGACCTTGGTGTGCTGCATCCACACGTTGTCCACGACCGAATCGGTCATCGCGCCACCCATGGCGTTGACCTGGTCGTTGTCCTCGCGTTCCATGATCTCGCCGATGATGGCGAAGTCCTTGAGCGTGACGTTGCGGCTCGGGCCGCCCGCCTCGTGCGGACGGATCTCACCGCCGTAGCCGCCGCCCTGGACGTACTTGCCGTAGACGCCGACGGCCCGGTTGCGCTGCGTGGGGTGGCGCCCGCCCAGCACGCTGTACCAGGGACCGGCCCCGCGCAGGGTGACGCCGTCCACGACTACGTGGTCGTAGAGGTTGTACGTCCCCTCGGGGATGTACACCTCCTTGCCCTGGGCCTTTCCGGCGTTGACCGCGGCCTGGAAGGCGGCCGTGTTGTCGACGCCGGTGTTGTTCTTGACGGCGCCGAAGTCGTCGACCGACAGCGAACCGGCCGGGCGGGCGATCGGGGCGCCGACGACCTCGAAGTCGGCCAGGTCCACGGTGACCGGGATGCCGCCGGTGAACTGGACACGCACCTTGGCGCCCACCGCGAGCGTGGACCCGAACATGGTCCGCGTCTCGTCGTAGAAGTGGTGGGGGTTGGTGTCGCCGGGGTTGTTGTTGAACGGGTAGCCGCCGTAGTACCAGCCGTACTTGGAGGTGAGGGGCAGGTCCTTCAGGTGCGTGCCGTTGATCCGCAGGCTGGCGGTGGTGTTCTGCCCGGTTCCCGAGGCGTTGTCCGGCACGCTGTAGCGCAGTGACATCGCGTTGGCCGGCCGGGTGAGCGTGAACTCCACGTACTCACCCGAGGCGTCGAGCGTCACCGCCCTGCGGCCCGAGGCCTCCGAGGGGAGGCGGCCGTAGATCCGGTCGGGGCCGATCACCTGGCCCGAGTGGGCGGTGTCCTCGGCCTCTATCTCGAAGAAGGGCACGGTGGCGCCGCGCCCCGGGAAGTCGAACGGGGAGTCGGCTCGTACGGCGGCCGTGGCGGGGGTGACGGGTAAGGAGACCAGCCCTCCCGCCGTCAGCGCCGCGATCGTGGCGATGGTCCAGGCCTTTAGCCTGCCGGACTTGTTCATCGGCTGACCCTTCAGTGTACGAAGAGCCGGACGCTTCGCGGCCGGAGGCGCCAGAGGCGCCGGAGAGGTCGGCCGGTGGTGCCCGGGGGGTATCCACACCTTAAAATGACGAACAGATTGCTGCAAGATTTCAGCGAATACATGAAACGTAACGACTGTGTTGCGTTGGTTACTGTACGGAAAGTTTCATGTAAGTGCTTGCGCGGTCTCGGAAGCCGCTTGCGCGCTGATGGAAGCGGCGCCCGGCGTACCGCCCGGTCCGATCGGCGCGGTCGGCTTGGCAGAGGGTGGGCGAGGACACGGTTCCGGCCCGGAATTGTCGGTGCCGGCTGGCATGATCAGGAGTGTTGACCCGCACTACTATGCGCGCCTCGCCGCCTCGGCCGGTCGGTGACGTGCGATGTCCTCCCTGAGAGGAAGCGAGGTGTCCTCCCCGAGGGGAAGCGAGGAGGACGGTGGCGGCGGTGCGGCCCGCCACAGGAGGAGGCGCTCTTTCCCCGGGGTCCTGCGGGTGGGGATGCGAGAACGCATCCGTGGCTCCGGTTCTCTGTGATCGGCGAAGCGAGACGGACGACGATTTCGAGGAGGAACGACCATGCAGCCCATGAAGACGAACACCCTGAAGGTTCCCGGTGCGACCCTTCATTACGAGATCCGCGGCTCGGGGCCGACCCTGTTGCTGATCTGCGGCGGGATCTACGACACCGCGAGATACGCGGGTCTGGCCGAGCGGCTCGCCGACCGCTACACCGTGGTCACCTACGACCGGCGCGGCAACTCGCGTAGCCCCCTGGACGGGCCGCCGGAGCCGCAGAGCATCGAGGTGCACGGCGACGACGCGCACCGCGTGCTGGTGGAGGTGGGGGTCACCGCCGACGAGCCCGCGCACGTCTTCGGCAACAGCTCCGGCGCGATCATCGGCCTGGAGCTGGCCGCCCGCCACCCCGAGCAGGTGCGCACCCTGGTCTCCCACGAGCCGCCCCTCTTCGAGCTGCTGCCCGACCGTGACCGCTGGCGCGCCGTCATCCGGGACGTGGAGGAGGCGTTCGCCACGGAGGGGACCGGAGCCGCCATGCGGGCTTTCGCCGCCGGGTTCGACAGGACCGGCAGAGAGCACGAGGAGGCGGCCCCCCGCGGGGAGCGGGGGGAGCCCACCGTCGAGATGGCGGAGGCGATGGCGCGGATGGAGAAGAACATGGAGTTCTTCATCGGCTACGAGGTGTCGCCGTTCGTCGTATACCTCCCTGACGTCGAGGCGCTGCGGACCTCCTCGGCGCGCGTCGTGATGGTGGCGGGCGAGGACTCGGAGGGACAGCCGCCCTACCGGGCCTCCTTCGTCGTCGCCGAGCAGATCGGGGGGCGGCACGTGATGTTCCCCGGTGACCACGGGGCCTTCGGCACCCGGCACGAGGCGTTCGCCGCCAAGCTCGACGAGGTGCTTTCCAGCCCGTGAGAGAACGCGGCCCGGGAGGCGGCCGTGCGTCCGTGAGAGAACGCGGCCGTCTCCTGACGCCCCGATCCGGGAGGTGGCCGTGTGTCTGAGGGAGAACGCGGCTCTGACGACCCGGCGGCCCGGGAGACGGTCGTGGAGACGGACCGCTCGGGGGCTCCGCGCGCTTCACACGCCGTACGCGGCGGGCGAGGCGTGGCACCAAGCCCCGGCTGGTCGCGAGAACCCGGGAGACAGGGCCGATGAGTCGCGTCGCCCGGTGTGTCGTCGGCGCCGGGGCGGGCCAGGACGATTCAGTGGCGCGGGATGCCCAGGGTGACGAGCAGGTCTTCGTGGAGCTGGAACCACACGGTGTGGTACGACTCAAGATTGTCCGACAAGTAGCCCAGCTCACCGGCCCTGGCGCGTGCGAGCGCACCGGTGAGCCGATCCTGATACCGCCGGAACCGGAGCATCGCCGCGTACAGGCCCGCGCAGGCGACGTCGGCCCGCCGGTTGAAGTCCGCGAACCGGTCCAGGACGCGGGAGTCGTAGGCAGGGTCGGCGTGGTCGTTCGGTATCGCGACACCGTCGACGAATCGCATCTGCCACGCCGTGCAGAGATCCAGCAGCTCCGGGTTGAGCACGAGAAAGTCGTCGTACGCCTCGGCCACCACGGTTCGGGTGCCCGCCGCGTCCAGCTCGGCGGAGATCCGCTTGGCGTCCTCGGCGCGACCCGCCTCGGTGAGGCCCCACCCGCCGAAGTCACCCGCGGTGTGCGTGACGAGACCGGCCACCGCGAGATCGATCAGCTCGGATTCGACATCGGGCTCGGGGAGCCCCATCGCCTCGGACACGCGGGCGAGACCGGCGAACCCGACGCAGCGAAGCGTGTGGAGCGCGAGCAGGCCGGCGCCGGTCGCATGGGGTGGGTTCGGCACGTCGATATGCTACATCGATGGCCTGGATTCACCCCCTTTCTGGGGATGTGGAGGAGACCGCGAGCGTCCTCGGCGGCAAGGGTTACGGCCTTGTCGTGCTGCGACGGCTCGGGGTGCCCGTGCCTCCCGGGTTCGTCATCGGCACCGGGGCGTGTCGCGCCTTCCTCCGTGACGGGCGGTTTCCCGACGGTCTCGGCCCCGAGCTGGCGTTCGCCGTCTCCAGGCTTGAGGCCGCCACGCGACGGCGTCTCGGCGGCTCCGAGCGGCCACTGACGGTGTCGGTGCGCTCGGGCGGCAGCGTGTCGATGCCCGGCATGATGAACACGATCCTCAACCTCGGTCTCACCACCGAGACCACGGCCGGGCTGGCGGCCGAGACGGGCGACCCGCGCTTCGCGCTCGACTCGCGCCTGCGGTTCCTGTCCGGTTTCGCCTCGGCGGTCTTCGGCGTGGAGCCGGAGAGCCTGGAGGCCGTGGCGCGCGAGGTCGCCGGACGTGGCGTCGGCGACGAGGAGACACGTCTCGCCGAGGTGATCCGAGGCGTCGAGGCCCTCGTCGGCGGACCGGCCGGAGGCTCGGTGCCGGACGACGCGACGGAGCAGCTGGAGCCGGCCATCCGGGCCGTGTTCTCGTCCTGGGACACGCCGCGCGCCAGGACCTACCGCGAACTGCACGGCATCCCGCACGAACTCGGCACGGCCGTCATCGTGCAGGCCATGGTGTTCGGGAATCGCGACGACCACAGCGGCACCGGTGTCGCGTTCAGCCGCGACCCCAACACCGGGGAGCGCGTCCCGTTCGGTGAGGTCCTCTTCGGCCGCCAGGGCGAGGACGTCGTCTCCGGGAGGTCGGCGACCCGGCCACTGGCCGAGCTGGCCGGACGAGAGCCGACGGTGTGGGCCGGTCTCATGGAGGCGATGAACCGGATCGAGGAGTACTACCGCGACACGTGCTATGTGGAGTTCACCTTCGAGGCGGGCGAGCTGTGGATCCTGCAGACGCGGCCCGGCAACCTCGTCGGGCGCGCCGCCGTCCGCGTCGCGGTCGACCTGGCGGACGCGGGCGTCGTCGATCGCCGCGAGGCGCTGCTCCGGGTCTCTCCGCACCACCTTCGCCACGCCCGTACGCCCCGGGTGGAGACGGCCGACGCGAGTGACCTCCTCACCCGAGGGCTGGGTGCCTGCCCGGGGGTCGCGGTCGGCAGGGTGGCGACCACCGCCGACAGGGCGGCGCGGATGGCCGCCGGTGGCCCGGTCATCCTGGTCCGTCCGTACACCTCCCCGCTTGACATGCACGGCCTGGCCGCCGCCGCGGGAGTCGTCACCGCCCGGGGCGGACCGGCCAGTCACGCCGCCGTCGTCGCGCGGGCGATGGGCAAACCCGCCGTCGTGGGAGCCTCGGATCTCACGGTCGACGTCGCCGCCGCCTGCGTGCGAGCCGGTGGACGCACCCTCCCGGAGGGCACGCTCATCACCATCGACGGGACCGGCGGAGAGGTCCTCGTCGGCGGCCACCGCCCCGCCACGGCCACGGCCGACTCCCACCTGCACCGCCTGCTCGAATGGGCCGACGAGGTCTCGGGTGACGGCTCAGACGGCTCAGACGGCTCAGGCCGAGACTCGGGCCGCGACGAGGTGGAACGCCTCACGGCGGCCCGCGCGGTCCTTCTGGACACCTGACGCCGTGACCGGAAACGGTCATCGGACCCGACTCCTTGGCCGGATAGCGGGTCAGCACGGTCACCGCGCCCTTCAACGACGCGTACACCGACCAGCCCGGCCCGGTGACGAGGGCGCGGGGCGGGTTTTCAGGTGAAGCGGCGCAGGGCGAATCGGGGGTGGGGGACGGTGCGGCCGAGGGCCAGGTCGGCGGTCATCTGGCCGATCAGCGGGGCGAACTTGGCGCCGTGGCCCGAGCAGGGGGAGGCGATGACGAAGGGGCCGACGCGGTCGAGGATGAAGTCGTCGTCGGGGGTGACGGTGTAGAGGCAGCTCGCCTCGGCCACCGGAACCGGGTCGAGGCCGGGCAGCCACCTCCGGACGTGGGCGGCTACCGCGGCACGGGAGGCCGGGTCGACGACGCCGTCCCTGGTGGAGGCGGTGGCGGGTTTACCCGCGTCGTGCTGGGCGACCTTCACCGCGGGCAGGGGGCCGCCGTCGCCGCCCGAGGGAAGCCCGTAGATCTGCGTGTCGCCGTCGTGGATGAAGACGGGCCAGGCGGCTTCCGGGTAGCGCGAGCGGAAGTGGAAGACCTGCTGCTGGGTCACCCGCAACGGGGGTAGTCCCAACGGCACGCCGAGCGGTCCGGCGAGTTCCGGCAGCCAGGCGCCCGCGGCGACGACGACGGTGGCGGCGGTGACCTCCGGGCCCTCGCCGCTCTTGGCGATCCTGGTGCTCTCTGTTCCTTCGGTTACCTCCACGCCTTCTGTGCTCCCGGTGGCCTCGGTGTGCAGCCGGACGCGCCCGCCGGGCAGGGACTCCGCGCCGGTGAACCGTACGCCGGTGATCACCCGGGCGCCCAGCTCGGCCGCCCGGCCCACTGCAGCGGCCACCGTCGCGTCGGCGTCGACCGTACCCGCCTCCGGGTGGTGCAGCGTCGGCCCGTCGAAGCGCATGAACGGCCACCGCTCGGCCGCGGCGCCGGGAGAGAGCAGCTCGTGCGGCACGCCCGCCTCCGCCAGCAGCCGGGCGATCCCCTCGGGGTCGCGCCCGGCGCCGAGGTCGAGGCCGCCGGTGACGCGGAGCAGCGCCGCCCCGGTGTCGTTCTCCAGCTCGCGCCAGCGCTCCCCGGCCAGGCCGGTGAGGCGCACGTACTCCGGGTCGGCGTAGGCCCGGCGGTAGATCCGCGAGGTGCCGTGCGAGCTGCCGCGCCGGTGGCCGATGTCGTACGCCTCGATGAGGGTGACGGCGTGTCCGCGACGGGCGAGCTCCCACGCCGTGGCCGAGCCCATCAGCCCGGCGCCGATCACGGCGAACTCCGTCTCGATCCGGCCGGGGGTGTTCATCGGCGGCTGCTCCCTTCGAGGGGGAGGATTCACGGGCCGTTGCCCGCAATCCAGGAGGCGCCGGCCAAGGGCACCCTGTCCATGGCCGCCGACTCGATGGTAAGCGCCGCCGGATCGCCGGGCTCCAGGTGGTCCGACGGTTCAGGGGGTCGGGCTCTCCATGGGGGGTGATTCCATGGGGGTGATTCCGGATGGACGAGCGAAACGGCTCCGGCGCCTTCTCGCGGGAACGGCGATCGGGGGACGCCGATCGGGAGACGGTGATCGGGCGGGGGCGAGCGCGGCGTTCCGCGCCTTCGGGGGCTCGGGCTCACCGCTCTTCACGATGGCGGGCCGGGGGTGGGGCGGGCATACCGCCAAGGGGTGCCGGGCACCACCGTCATCGCGTGGCCGCGCGAGGGGCGGGCACCGCCAAGGAACCGACCGGCGGTGAACGTCGATCAGTTAAGAGAGCGCTCTCAGATCAGGATAGAGCCATTTCTTGATCGTCGGCCAGGGAATCGACGCGGGATGGGCGTGAACGAGGGGGCACCACCGGATGGTGGAACGCCCTATTTTCTGTGCTTACGCCCTCTCGCCTGCACCTCTGTACTTTACCTATTCGTTACCAACGCGAAACATTGACTGCCGTGACGCAGCCCGTTACTTTTCGGTGAGAGAGCGCTCTCTCGCATCGGCCCGCTTCAGAGCCCGATTCCTCTCCCCGGAGGCACCCCCCAATGGATCCCTTGATCCGGACCACGGGTCCGGACAGTGCGCACCCCAGTGAAGGACGACTCGCCCGTTCGGCGGCCCGTCTCAGGACTCGACGACGGAGCCTCGCCGCCGGTGTGGTCGTCGCGATGGTGGCCGGGCTGTTCGGCCTCGGCGCCGCCCGCTCCGCCGAGGCCGCCACGGTCGGCGCCGGCAGCTACGCCGACACCCTCCCGGCCGGCCGCTCACTGCCGGCCGGCTGTGGCTCCATCTCCACCAACCCCCGCCAGTGGGTGACGGCCAACGCCCCCACCGGGGCCGTGCCCACCAACGACTGGTGGTCGTCGCTCCTCTACAAGAGGACCGACTGCGCCTACAGCGAGCCGCTCCACGCCCACCCGATCTCGTACGACACCTTCGGCAACGGTCTGGGCTTCTCCTACAACACCACCCCCGCCATCAGCGGCACCGCGACCGGCGTCGGCGAGTACCACTACCCGTACGTCGAGAACATCCGCGTCGGCGTCGCGGGCCTGAGCTCGCCGGACGTCAAGGTCGACGGCTGGAGCGACTGGACCGTCACCCCGTACTGGAGTGGCGCGGGCCGGACCATGAAGGCGACCATCGGCCACGGCCTGCCGTTCGCGTACTTCCAGGTCACCGGGGGCGACGCGCAGATCACCACCGCGGGCACCCCCACGGTGTGGTCCAACAGCGGCGCCACCATCGGCTTCACCGCCGGTGGCCGCGACTACGTCGCCTACGCGCCGACCGGCGCGACCTGGTCGGTGAGCGGTACGACGATCAGCTCCGCCCTGGCGGGCAGGGGCTTCTTCTCCGTGGCGGCGCTCCCCGCGGGCGGCGACCGCGTGGCCCTGGCCAACACCTACGGCCAGTACGCGCACGCGCACGTCACCGGCACCCGCGTCTCGTACACCTACAACCAGGCCGCGAGCTCGCTCACCACGACGTACGCCTTCACCACCACGGCCAGGCAGGGCGCCCAGACCGGCACGGTCATCGCGCTCTACCCGCACCAGTGGAACTACCTGACCGGTTCGACGCCGCTGGCGCAGACTTACGTGTCGGCGCGCGGGCAGATGAAGATCGTCACCGGTACGCAGTTCCAGACGACGATGAAGTACACCGGCGTGCTGCCCGAGATCCCCGCGGTGGCCGACAGCTCCGGCGCGGACCTCACCACGATCACCAACCAGCTCAACGCCGAGCTCGGCAACCCGATGGACATTCGGGGCGACGACACCTACTGGACCGGCAAGGGCCTGGGCCGGGCCACCCGCATCGCGGAGATCGCCGACCAGCTCAACCTGACGTCGGTGCGCACCGCCGCGCTGAACGCGATCCGCGCCCGCCTCAACGACTGGTTCACCGCCACGCCGGGCAAGACCAGCCGGGTCTTCTACTACAACCCGAGCTGGGGAACCCTGCTCGGCTACCCGGCCTCCTACGGCTCCGACCTGGAGCTCAACGACCACCACTTCCACTACGGCTACTACATCGCCGCCGCCGCGACGCTGGCCAAGTTCGACCCCAACTGGGCGAAGACGAGCCAGTACGGCGGCATGGTGGACCTGCTGATCCGCGACGCCAACAACTACGACCGGAGCGACACCCGCTTCCCGTACCTGCGTGACTTCGACATCTACGCGGGCCACGACTGGGCGGCCGGGCACGGCTCGTTCGGCTCGGGCAACAACCAGGAGTCGTCGTCGGAGGGCATGAACTTCGCCAACGCCCTCATCCAGTGGGGCCAGGCCACCGGCAACACCACCGTCCGCGACGCGGGCATCTTCATCTACACGACCCAGAACGCGGCGATCCAGGAGTACTGGTTCGACGTGCGCAACCAGAACTTCCCCGCCGCCTTCGGCCACAGCACGGTCGGCATGGTCTGGGGCAGCGGCGGCGCGTACGCCACCTGGTTCAGCGGCGAGCCGGAGATGATCCAGGGCATCAACATGCTCCCGATCACCGGCGGGCACTTCTACCTGGGCGACAACCCCGCCTACGTGAACACCAACTACGCCGAGCTGGTCCGCAACAACGGCGGGCCACCCACGGTGTGGCGGGACATCCTGTGGCAGTTCCAGGCGCTGGGCAACGGTGACGCGGCCCTGGCGAACCTGCGCGGCGCCGGCGCCTACACCCCGGAGGAGGGGGAGAGCAGGGCGCACACCTTCCACTGGATCCGCAACCTGGCCGCCCTCGGCACGGTGGACGTCTCCATCACCGCCAACCACCCGCTGGCCAAGGTGTTCACCAAGAACGGGGCGCGCACCTACGTCGCGTCCAACATCACCGGCAGCGCGCTCACGGTGAACTTCTCCAACGGGACCGTGCTCAACGTCCCGGCGGGCAAGACGGTCACCTCCGGCGCCTTCACCTGGAGCGGCGGCAACGCGGGCGGCGGCACCACGAACCCCAACCCGACGCCCACCCCGACCCCCACGCCCACCCCGACGCCCACGCCGGACCCGGGTGGCTTCGCCGCGACGCGCTACCTGCAGAGCGGCGGCGG
Organism: Streptosporangium oxazolinicum; assembly: GCF_039537505.1. Taxonomy (NCBI): domain Bacteria; kingdom Bacillati; phylum Actinomycetota; class Actinomycetes; order Streptosporangiales; family Streptosporangiaceae; genus Streptosporangium; species Streptosporangium oxazolinicum. Next base: position 413,004 of record NZ_BAABAQ010000003.1, on the reverse strand, counting down.
GCTGCCGGGCACGGCGGGCGCGGCGGGCAGCGTCGCGGTGGCCGCCGCGAACGGCAACCACGACGGCGTCCCGACCAACGCCCAGGTCTTCACCGCGACCGGCCTCACCGCCAACCACAACGGAGGCGCCACCACGTTCGACCTCTTCGTGGACGCGGGCACCTCGGTCGCCAACGGCACCCAGGTCCGGGTCTCCTACGACCTGACCGGCAACGGGAGCTGGGACAGGCTGGAGACCTACGGCTACTTCGCCACCGACCCGGTGACGGGCTGGGAGCACTACACGCAGGGAACCGGCCCGCAGTCCTCCTCCGGCACGCTCGGCAACCTGTCGAACGGCCGGGTGAGGGTCGAGGTCTGGAACGCCATCGGCAACGGTGCCGTCAACCTCGGCGTCGGTAACCAGTCCGTCGTACGGCTGCCGTTCGGCTGATCCCCCTCAGCCGATCGGTGATGAGGCGGCCGGGAGCGTGAGCTCCCGGCCGTCCTCGCCTGCCGCGGGTGGCCGAGGCAGGCCGATCGGGTTCAAGTGCGGCAGGACACCCGACTCCAGGACGGCCATGGCCAGCGGGTGGAGCAGCAGGGCGAGCGCGGAGGTGCGCTCGTCTCCCAGGGCCCGCCAGGGGACGGCGGCGGCCTCGTCGGTCAGCCGCTCGATCCGCCCGCGCTCCCGCGCGCCCTCGGCCGTCAAAACGCCGGAACCGTCGACCCACCCGCGCTCGCGCAGGGCGGCGGCACCGGCCTCCCACTCCGCGTCGTCCCAAGGCCGTGCCAGGCGCAGCTGGTCCAGGTCCGTCTCGCCCGACGCGACCTTGAGCAGGTGGGACTGGACGGGGGAGACGCCGTGGGCGACGAGGGCGGCCACGTGCCCGTCGCCCCGGTGCTCGCGCAGTGTGGTCACGGCCTGCCAGAGCAGCAGGTGCGGCTCGTCGGGCGCGGGCAGCGCCTGGTTGGCCGCGCCGAGCACCCGGCCGGCGGTGTCGGCGAGCCCGGCCGCCTCCCAGGCGAGGTCCGCCGCCGCGCGCAGGTCGTCAGAGCCGATCACCTTGTCGGTGAGCAGGTTCCGCAGCGCCGCTCCCGCCCCGTCGAGCCGGGCGCGCAGCACGTCGCCGGGGGTCGCGAACGTCCACGCGTCGGGCAGCGCCCTGGCGACCCTGGCCGGGGGGAAACCGTGGAAGGCCGCCGTGACGACGCCGGGGCCGACCGGCCCGAGAGGCGCCGCCCTGGCCGCGAAGTACCCCATCCAGAAGCCGCGCATGCCGACCGCGTCGGCCGCCGCCCGAGCCTCGGGGGCGAAGTAGGTGACGGCGTGCAGGGGCTCCAGCAACTGCCACATGACACGCGGAACGTTTGGTTCTTCGGGCTCCGGCACGGTCTCACACCCCGTCTCGTGGATCCTGGCGGATCGGCTGCGCATGTTCATACGGTACTCGGCGGAACGACCGGAAGATCTCTCGATGAGAGAGCTGTCATCTGGTCCGAACCCTGACCTGATCAGGGAAGACAAGGTCATCTCACCTGTCAGGTTGGGTCTTCTCAAGGGGGGACGGGCGGGTTATCAAGAGCTCAGGACGAACTGTGATTCCAGACATTCCCAGGTGCTGGTGCCACGGTCGCGTCCGATCGCCCCACCCCCCGAGCCGATGGAGTACGGCATGCGGCAGTTACGAAGAGTTATGTTCACGGTCCTGTGTGTCATCGCGATGCTCGCCGCGAGCGTCGTCGCGGTGGCCACGGGCGCGCAGGCCTCCGTCCCCAATCGGTGGGGCTTCGCCGTGGTCAACGTGACCTCGGGCATCCCCGACCCCAACCACCAGGCGGGCAGCTGGGGGCCGGGGTTCAACGTCAGCGTCACTCCCGGCGGGGTCGGGCAGACGTTCGTGCGGTTCCCGCAGATCGCGATCACCGGCGGCGTGGTCCACGTCACGGCGATCTCCGACACCGCCTACTGGTGCCAGGCGCAGAACTGGGGGCCCTCGGGCCCCGACCTGGTCGTGGCGGTGCAGTGCTACCGGTACGGAGGGGCTCCGGTCTTCACCCCGTACAGCATCGTCTTCGAGCAGAGCACCGGCCTGCTGCCCGCACCGCAGGCGTTCGGCTACGTGCACTACAACGGCGGCGGCATCACCAGCCAGTTCAACTCGGCCGGGGCGGTGAACACGGTCGGCGGAGGCGCGGGCGTCTGGACGGTCAACCTGCCCGGCCTGGGTTCCTCGGGCTTCGCGGGCAACCTCCAGGTCACCGCGGTCAACCCCAGCCAGCCCGCCCGCTGCAAGGTCGGCGCCTGGGCTCCGAGCGTGGGCGCGCAGGCGGTCCAGGTGCGCTGCCACAACGCGACGAACGTGCCGCTCAACACCGGATGGACCCTCACCTACCAGCGTGAGCGCGCCATCACCGGCGCGGCGATCCCGCCGAAGAACTTCGCCTACACCTTCGACAACACTCCGGCCAACCCCGGCCCGTACGCGCCGGTGCCCCCGCCCGTGAACTACAACTCCCAGGGATTCGTGAACACGATCCAGAGCTCCGGCCTCGGCCAGCGCCTGGTGACCTTCCCGGGGGTCGGAGTCCTGCAGGACCAGGTCCAGGTCACCGCGTACGGACCCGGCCCCGAGTTCTGCAACCTGCAGACCATCTGGAACACCAGCGGAGGCAACGCGTTCGTCCGCAACGTCGTCTGCTACAACGCCGCCACCCGGGTCAACCAGCCTTCGCTGGTCACCTACACCTCGGCCTTCTGAGGTCCCGGCGCGGTACCGCCCGGAACGCCGGGCGGTACCGCGCTCGCTCGTCCTTCTCGCGGTCGCGAGCTTCCCGATGGCCGTCCGGCGGCGCCGGAACACCGGGTGGTACCGCGCTTGCCCGTCCTTCTTCCGGGTAGCCGAAGACGATGGCGACTTATGGCTTCCATTCCTCACACGAGCAGATCCATCCGGCAGAACTCCTGAAAGCGGTCACGCGGGCCGAGCAGGCGGGGTTCGCGGCGGCGATGTCGTCGGACCACTTCTCCCCGTGGAGCGAGCGGCAGGGGCAGTCGGGGTTCGCCTGGTCCTGGCTGGGCGCGGCGCTCCAGGCCACGAACCTGCCGTTCGGCGTGGTCAACGCCCCCGGCCAGCGCTACCACCCCGCGATCATCGCCCAGGCGATCGGCACCCTCGGGGCGATGTTCCCCGGGCGCTTCTGGGCCGCCCTCGGCACCGGCGAGGCGAGCAACGAGCACATCACCGGTGACCACTGGCCGCGCAAGGAGCTTCGCAAGCGGCGGCTGCGGGAGTGCGTCGACATCATCCGGGCGATGCTGGCGGGGGAGGAGGTCAGCCACGACGGCCTGGTGACCGTCGACCGCGCCCGGCTGTGGACCCGCCCGGACGTCCCCCCGAAGCTGGTCGGCGCGGCGGTGAGTGTCGATACGGCCCGCTGGTGCGCGGAGTGGGCCGACGGCCTGATCACCGTGGGAGGTCCGGTCGACCGGCTGCGCGAGGTCATCGGCGCCTACCGGGACGCCGGAGGCAAGGGCAAGGTGGCGCTCCAGGTCCACCTCAGCTGGGCCGAGAGCGACGACGAGGCCATGGCCATCGCCCACGACCAGTGGCGGAGCAACGTCTTCTCCCCGCCGGTCAGCTGGGACCTCGAGACCGCCGAGCTCTTCGACGTGGTCTCCGCGGACGTCTCGCCGGAGAAGGTCGCCGAGGCCGTCAACGTCTCCTCCGACCTGGGCTGGCACGCCGCCAGGATCAACGAGTACGCGGAGCTGGGGTTCGAGGAGATCTACCTGCACCACGTGGGCCAGGAGCAGGCCGCCTACATCGACGCCTTCGGCGCGAAGGTCCTTCCCCAGCTGCGCTGACGCCGTCGCACGGCCGGGGGGAACGACGCGAGCGGGCTTCCCGCCCACTCGGACCCCCGGCTCCTGGTTCCCGGCACCCGGTCCCCGGCTTCCGATGCCCGATGGCCGGTGGCCGGGTGACCTGGCGGTCCTTCGTGCCGGGGGTGGGTGTGCCGCCGTGCCGGCCCGCCCCGTAGTGTGCGGGACGGCCAGCCCCCCAGGGAGAGACACGCACCACCCATGACGACGTACGACCACACCCGCCGCGCCTGCTACACCGGATATGTCACCCAGGCCATCGTCAACAACCTGGCCCCCCTGCTCTTCATCGTGTTCCAGACCCGCTACCAGTTGCCGCTGGAGATGCTCGGGCGCCTGGTGCTGCTCAACTTCGCCACCCAGCTGGTCACCGACATCGTGGCCGTGAGGTTCGTGGACCGGACCGGCTACCGTGTCCCGCTGGTGCTCGCCCACGTCCTGTCCGCGCTGGGACTGGTGCTGCTGGCGGTGGCCCCGGCCGTGTCGCCCTCCCCGTACCTGGGACTGTGCGTCGCGATCGTCGTCTACGCCGTCGGAGGCGGCCTGCTGGAGGTGCTCGTCAGTCCCGTCGTGGACGCGCTGCCCAGCCCGCAGGAGGGCAAGGCCGCGGCGATGAGCCTGCTGCACTCCTTCTACTGCTGGGGACAGGTCGCCGTGGTGGCGGGCAGCACGCTGCTGCTCGCCTGGATCGGTCAGGACGCCTGGCAGGTCCTGCCCGTCGCCTGGGCGCTCGTCCCGCTGGTCAACATGGTGGCGTTCCTGAGGGTGCCGCTGCCCGCGACCGTGCCCGACGAGCACCGTACCTCCCTGCGGGCGCTCTTCGGGGCTCCCGCGTTCGCCGCCGCCGTCGCGCTGATGCTCTGCGCGGGCGCGGCCGAGCTGACCATGTCGCAGTGGTCCTCCCTCTTCGCGGAGGAGGGGCTGGGCGTCTCCAAGGTGTGGGGCGACCTGGCGGGGCCGTGCCTGTTCGCGGTCCTGATGGGGATCGGCCGCATCGTCTACGGCCTGTGGGGCGAGAGGATCCCGCTGGTGCCCGCGATGGCCTCGTGCGGCGCGCTGGCGACCGTCTGCTACCTCGTCGTCTGCCTGTCCTCCAACCCGGTGGTCAGCCTCATCGGCTGCGCGGTGTGCGGCCTGGCCGTCAGCCTCCTGTGGCCGGGGACCTTCAGCCTCGCCTCGGCCCGCTTCCCCCTCGGCGGCGCGGCCATGTTCGGCGTGCTGGCCGTCTTCGGCGACGCCGGTGGCGCGGCCGGTCCCTGGATCGCCGGGGCCGCCGCGGACGCCTCCGCCGCCGCCGGAGGGCTCCTGACCACCCTGTCGGCCGCGCTGCCCGAGGACGGCGGCTCCGGTCTGCGCACCGGCCTCCTCGTCGCCACCGCCTTCCCGCTCGCCGTCGTCGCCCTCACCCTCGCGTACGCCACCCGGGGGAAGGGCGCGGGGACGACGGGCGAGACGCCCGGTGGGGTGGAGCGTCCGATCGGCGGGTGAGCCGGATGGGACATCGGGGCATGACATCCCCTTTTCAAGGGCATCTCGTATCCCAGCGGCGCCCATTCGAGGAGTGTTCCACCATGATCCCGGCACCCATGGACTCCCCGGCGAGGGCCGGGTCCCTGGGGCATGCGACCGGGGCGGCGGAGCCCGGGGTTCCGGGACGCGCGACGGGGACGGGGACGGCGGGGGAGGCCGGGGCCCTGGAGCGTGCGATCGAGGAGATACCGCTGGTGGACCACCACGTCCACGGCGCCCTGGACGGCGACCCGTCGCGGAGGCGGTTCGAGGAGCTGATCACCGAGTCCGACCGGCCGGTGCCCGCCTGGATGACCCAGTTCGACTCGCAGCTCGGCTTCGCCGTCCTGCGGCACTGCGCGCCCGTCCTCGGTCTCGACCCGCACCCGGACCCGGAGACCTACCTCGCCCGCCGCGCCGAGCTCGGGGCCGGGGAGGTGAACCGGCGCCTGCTGGCCGCCGCCGGAGTCGGCCACTTCCTGCTGGAGACCGGCTACGGGGGTGAGGAGATCCTCGGCCCGGCGCCGATGGCGGCCCTCACGGGGCGGCCCGTCGAGGAGGTCGTCCGGCTGGAGTCGGTCGCCGAGGGGGTCGTCGCAGGGGGAACGGACGCCGCCGGGTTCGCCGCCCGCTTCGAGGCGGCCCTGTGGGAGCGCACCCGTGCGGCGCGCGGCCTGAAGAGCGTCGTCGCCTACCGGTACGGGCTCGACGTCGACCCCGCCCCGCCCGCCCCGGCCGAGGTGGTGGCGGCGGCCGGACGCTGGCTGCGGGAGTCGGAGCGGACCGGGACGATCCGTGTCGGTGACCCGGTGCTGCTGCGCCATCTCATCTGGACGGGCATCGGGCGCGGGCTGCCGCTCCAGTTCCACACCGGGTACGGCGACCCCGACCTCGACCTGCGCCGCTGCGATCCCCTGCTGCTGCGCGGCCTCATCGAGCTCGCCGAGCCCAGGGGCGTCCCCCTGCTCCTGCTGCACTGCTACCCGTACCACCGCAACGCCGGTTATCTCGCCCAGGTCTATCCGCACGTCTACTTCGACGTCGGGCTGGGCGTGAACCACACCGGGGCGCGCGGTGTGGCCGTCGTGGCCGAGAGCCTGGAGCTCGCGCCGTTCGCCAAGATCCTCTTCTCCTCGGACGCCTGGGGGCCCGCGGAGCTCCACCACCTGGGCGCCCTGCTCTGGCGCCGCGCGATGACCCGCGTCCTCGGGGGGTTCGTCGCGGACGGCGAGTGGAGCGAGCCGCAGGCGGTCCGGGTCGCCACCATGATCGGCGCGCGGAACGCCCGTCGCGTCTACGGCCTCGGAGAGACCGGGTGACCGGGTGACCGGCCTCGGGGCCGGCGACGAGAACGACACCACGTACCACTTCACCCACGTCCCACTTCACCCACGTACCACCAGAACGGCACCACGCACAGCAGAGGGAGATCCATGATCGGCACTCACGTCCGCGCACTCGCCGAGGAGGACGCGTGAGGGGCAGCCACGACGCCCACCGGTTCGGGGAGGGGCGATGAACGAGATCCACGAGCGGCTCCGCGCCGCCCTGCACGCCGAGCTGCCCGCAGCCTTCCAGCTACGGCGGGAACTGCACGCCGAGCCGTGCGTGTCGGGGAAGGAGGAGCCGACGCTCAAGCGCGTGCTGGACGCATTGCCCGAGGGCGACGAGATGGAGCGGGTGGCCGTGACCGGCGCGCTCCTTCGCGTCGGCGGCGAGGGTCTGGCCGTCGGGGTACGCGGGGAGCTGGACGCCCTGCCGATCCCGGAGGAGACGGGCGTGCCCTGGGCCTCGCGCAACGGCGCCATGCACGCCTGCGGCCACGACGTGCACCTCGCGGCCCTCGTCGCGCTGACCCGGGCGGTCGACCGCGTACGGGCACCGGCGCCGATGGTCGCGGTGCTGCAGCCGCGCGAGGAGACCCACCCCTCCGGCGCCCGCGACATCGTCGACTCGGGCGCGTTGCGCAGGAACCAGGTCGGCGCGATGATCGCGGCGCACGTCCAGCCGGTGCTCGGCGCCGGTGAGACGGCCTGCACTCCCGGCGCGGTCAACGCCTCCTCCGACGAGTTCACCGTCATCGTCCGGGGGCAGGGCGGGCACGCGGCCTATCCGCACCTGTCCCGCGACCCGGTCCTGGCGCTCGCCCAGATCATCGTGGCCGCGCAGCAGCTCGTCAGCCGGGACGCCGACCCGATGACGCCGACGGTGGTCACCTTCGGGACCGTGGCGGCGGGCTCGGCCCCCAACGCGATCCCGGGGCAGGCCGCCGCCCGCGGCACCCTCCGTACGATGTCGGAGCCCTGGCGTCACCAGTTGCACCACCGCTTCCGCGAGGTCGCCGAGGGCGTCGCCCGCGTCCACGGCTGCGAGGCGGAGGTGCGGATCACGAACGGGGAGCCGGTGCTCGTCAACGACGCCCGCCTCGCCGAGGAGACCGGCTGCATCCTCGTCGACGTCGCCCACCACATGCCCGCCACGTTGCGCTCCTGCGGTGCCGACGACTTCGCCCACTTCGCGTCGGTCGTGCCGTCGCTGATGCTGTTCGTGGGCACCGACACGGCGTCGGGGCTGCACAGCCCGTACTTCCTGCCCGGAGACGAGACCGTGACGGCGGTCGCCGAGAGCCTGCTCGCCGCCTACCTCGCCGCCGCGCGGGTGATCGGCGCGGGTATCTGAGCGGGCGTTCCGGGCATTCGGCCGAAATCCCCGGAACGCCCGCTCAGTAGCCCGCGGAGGGGTCGATCACCCCCTCCAGCGGGCGGCCCGCGCGCAGGTTGGCCACGTTGCGCTCGACCCGCTCGCAGAACATCCGCCTGACGTAGTCGGCGGAGTCGGCGGAGTGCGAGGTGATGAGCACCCTGGGATCGGCCCACAGGGGGTGCCCGTCGGGGAGCGGCTCGGGATCCGTCACGTCCAGACCGGCGGCGGAGATCGTGCCCGCGTCGAGGGCCTCGACGAGCGCGCCGGTCTCGATGTGCGCGCCGCGGGCGACGTTGACGACGACGGCGTGCGGCGGCAGCAGCGCGAGTTCGGCGGCGCCGACGACGTGCCGCGTCTCCGGCGTCAGGGCGAGGGCCAGCACCAGGAGGTCGGTCTCGGGAAGCACGGCGGGCAGCGCCGGGGGCGGCAGTGTCTCGTCGCTGCCCTCGACCTTCTCGGGACTGCGGCGGATCACCCGGATCCGGCACTCGAACGGCCGCAGGAGGCGGACGAGCTCGGTGGCTATGCCGCCGCCGCCGAGGATCGTGACCCTCCGGCCGTGCAGCGACCGGGGGTCCACCGGAGACCAGGCCGGTGTCCGCGCCTGGCGGGAGAGGCCGCGCAGGCAGGCCAGCATCAGCATCAGCGCGTGCTCGGCGACCTGCCCGGCGAACGCCCCCTTGGCGCAGCTGAAGACCACCGGGCGGTCGAGAACGCCGGACGTCGTGAACTTCTCCACCCCCGCCCAGGGGAACTGCACCCACTCGATCCGGGGATGGGCCTCCAGCGCCGCCCCGAGCAACTCCGGCTCGCCGGGGATGAGCCACACCAGGCCGTTGGCCTCGTCGAGCGGGACGTTGGCGCCGCCGCCCCGGGACACGGCCTCCTCGACCCCGCTCCGCAGGCGGTCGAGGTCGGTGCCGGGGGAGCCGGGGCGTCCGTGGGACGTCCCGGTCTCCGTGGACGGGGCTGTCGCGATGCGGGCTTCCATGAACGACATTCTGTCGTAGCCCACCTGCGGCGTATCACCGGCCCGGGGGTGATCCCGCCTCGCCGGTCACTTCCCGGAAGCCCGGAAGTAACCCGGGAATTGACCGGTATCACGCGAGCCTGTGAAAAAGCCGAGTCGCGGACGCGCGACGCATTCGGCGCTCTCTTCCAGGATGAAGCAATCCATCCGCGAGGCGGTGACCTGGCGAAATATCCGCTCAAAGCGATGTGACTCCGAGAGCGCTACATTTTCCTGGGGAAGACGGGGCATTTCTGGAGGGCGCATCGTTTTGGACAGAGGAACGATCATCGGTGGCCGTTACGAGTTGGATCCCCTGTCACGCCGTTCCGGCGGAATGGGAGAGGTCTGGTTCGGCTACGACAAACGCCTGGATCGGCAGATCGCCATCAAATTCATCAAAGCCGACAGGTTTCCCGATGGCCGCCGTGACGAGGAACTGGCCAGGCGTTTCGTCCGTGAGTCACGGATCACCGCCCGGCTGGAACACCCGGGGGTGCCGACCATCTACGACTGCGGACCGCACGGTGACGACCTCTACATGGTCATGCAACTCGTCAGGGGGTGTTCCGTCTCGACGCTGCTCGACGAGACGGAGGTGCCGGTGGCCTGGGCCGTGGCGATCGCCGCCCAGGTGTGCTCGGTGCTGGCCGTGGCCCACGCCAACTCGCTCGTCCACCGCGACCTCAAGCCGGGCAACCTGATGCTCTGCCCCGACGGCACGGTCAAGGTCCTCGACTTCGGTATCGCCGCCGCGCTCGCCTCCACGGACGCGACGAACCTCACGAGGACGGGCGAGGTGCTCGGCACCCCGGCGTACATGGCGCCGGAGCAGGCCATGACCGGAACCGCGGGGCCGCGCAGCGACCTGTACTCCCTCGGCGTGATCCTGGACGAGATGCTCGCCGGGAACAACCAGTTCGCCGCGCCCACGGCGCTGGCCTCGATGCGCAACCACACCGACGTGGCGCCACGGCCGCTGCGCGCGAGAAGGCGGGACGTGCCCGAGGGGCTGGAGCGGCTCGTCCTGTGGTTGCTCGCCAAGACGCCCGAGGAGCGCCCGGCGAGCGCGGACGTCGTCTACGAGCGGCTGCTCGGCTTCTGCCGCGAGCTGCCGCCCTTCCCGGGCTACGTCAACCTGGACACACCCCATCCGGTGCGCATGTACGCCACCGTCGTCGGGCGCATCCCCTCCCCGCTGGCCGACAACCGGCGGCCCGCCCATCCGGTGCGGCCGACGCGGATCAGGCGCGCCGCGGGACTGGCGCAGCTCGAGCGCGCCGACATCGAGCGCGCCCGCAGGGACGCCGGCCTCCTCAAGGCGGAAGCCCGTTTCGGCCAGGCGGCGGACCTCCTGGCCGAGGTGGTCGGGCCCGCCGCGGGCTCCTTCGGCTCGACGAGCTCCGCCGTGGTCGACCTGCGGATCGAGCTCGCCGAGGCCCTCTTCCTCGGCGGTGACTACCGCAGGGCGGCGCCCGAGTTCCATCGGCTGGCGGCCGACGTCGCCAGGGTCGAGGGGCCGGACAACAACCTCGCCCTGCGATGCCGGCTGATGGAGGCGGGGTGCAACGCGGCGATCGGGGAGACGAACCTCGCCCTGACCCAGCTCCGGCGGCTCCTGGCCGACGAGAAACGGTTCGGCGCGGACGAGGAGCGGATCCTCGAACTCCGGAGCCGGATCGGGATGGTGGAACTCGACGCGGGCAACAGGGGGCGGGCCAAGCGGGTGCTGGGCGAGCTGCTGCCGGACCTCGAACGCCTCTACGGCCCGTACCACCACAACGCGGGAAAGGTCCGTGCGATCCTCCAGGGGCTCGCCGACCGCTGACGTGCTTGGGGGCGGGCAGGGCGCCGGTCGGCCCCGGGTTTGTGATCAGGCGGTGGCGCCGCCGTCGATGACGAGGTCGTGGCCGACGGCGAATCCGGACTCGGGGGAGGCGAGCCACAGCACGGTGGCGGCGACCTCGTCGAGCGTGCCGACCCTGCCGAGCGGAATCGACGGAGCGATACGGGCGTCGCGTTCCTCGCGGCTCTCGCCGGGCCGCGACGACATCGGGCCGTCGCTGGCTCCGGGGCTGACCGCGTTGACGCGGATCCCGTCGTCGATGTGGTCGAGTGCCGCGGCTCGGGTCAGGAAGCTCACGCCCGCCTTGGACGTGGTGTACGCGCTCGCCCCGGGAAGCCTGCGATGGGCGCCGATGTTGGAGGCCGTGTTGACGATCGCGCCCCCGCCGTTCGAGCGCATGTGCTGGATCTCGTATTTCATCGAGAGGAACACACCGGTCAGGTTGACGTCCAGCACGTTACGCCAGCCGTCGACGTCGAGGTCGGCGAGCGGAGCGGCCTGGCCGAAGATACCGGCGTTGTTGTGCGCGACGTGCAGGCCGCCGTGACGCTCCACGGTCGTCGCGACCATCCGGGCGACGTCCTCCCGCCGGGTGACGTCGGCGGTGACGAGGCTCGCCCGTCCGTTTTCGGCCTCGATCAGCTTGACCGTCTGGTCGAGGCTCTCCGCGTCACGTCCGGAGACGACGACGGTGGCGCCCTCGCGGGCGAAGGCCCGCGCGGTCGCGCGGCCGATGCCGGAGCCGCCGCCGGTGACGAGGACGACCTTGCCGATGAATCGAGCGGTCACGATGTTCTCCTTCTTGTGGGGTGTCTCTTGTCGAGAGGTGTTTCTTGTCGAGAGGTGCGCGGTAGCAGGGCCGCGATCGGGGCCATGAGGATGGAGGCGACAGCGGCGACGCCGAGCGCGAAGCCGTGGCCGGAGGTCATGTCACCGGCCTGTGACGTGGCCAGTGACACCAGTACGGCGAGGCCGAGGGAAGGTCCGATCTCCATCGCGGTGTTGACCACGCCACCGGCGAGCCCGGCCTGCTCGTCGGGCACGTCGGCGACCGCGGCCACGGTCGCCCCGGCGAACGTCAGGCCGATGCCGAGCGGCAGGACCAGCACTCCGGCGACGAGGGCGCCGTCGAACCTGCCGACCAGGGCGAGCCCGGCGGAGGCCGTGACCAGGCCGGTCGTGAGAACGATCCGGACGCCGAAGCGCCCCAGTAACCACCCGGCGGCCGCGCCCGTGCCGATCAGGACCGCGCCGTACGGCAGGAACGCGGCGGAGGTCAGCAGCGGGGACAGGCCGCGTACCCGCTGGAGATGGATCGAGAGGAAGAAGAAGCTGGTGGCCATGCCCGCCGAGCCGAGGACGATCGCCGCCAGCGCGACGGCCCTTCGAGGTGCGGCGAAGAACGCCGGTGGCACCAGAGGGGCGGCCATACGGGATTCCACGACGATGAAGGCGAGCAGCAGGGCGGCTCCGCCGACGAGCGGGCCGGACGAGCTCTCCACCAGCCCGTAACTCAGCGTCGAGAGCCCCGCCGTCACCAGTGTGGCGCCGAGGATGTCGACGCGGGCACGCCGTACCGGCCGATCGGCGGGGAGCAGCCGGGGTGCCGCCACGATGGCGACGGCGGTGGCGATCACCGGCACGCCGAACGCCCACCGCCATGACGCCCACTCGGCGAACACGCCGGACAGCAGCATGCCTCCGGTCGCGCCGATGCCCGCCAGGCCACCCCAGACGGCGGTGGCCCGTGCCCGCCGGTGAGGGTCGGGGAAGAGGACGCTGAGCAGGGCCATGGCCGAGGGGGCCGCGAGGGCGGCGCCGACGCCCTGGGCGAACCGCGCGGCGAGCAGCGGGGTGAGCCCGGGAGCCAGGGCGGCCGCGGCCGAGGAGATCCCGAACAGGCCGAGGCCCAGCATGAACACCCGGCGCCTGCCGTACAGGTCCGCCAGCCTGCCGCCGAGCAGCAGCAACCCGCTGAACGCCAGCCCGTACGCCGTGCTGACCAGCGCCAGGTCACCGCCGCCGATCCGCAACTCGTCCTGGATCGCCGGCAGGGCGACGGAGACGACGGTGATGCCCGAGATCAGCACGATCTGGACGGTGCCGAGCAGGGCGAAGCCGGGGGCGGTCGGCCGCGTGGGTGCGGGCGAGACAGTCACAGGCCCCTCCTTTCTAGACCGATCGTTCCAGTTTTAAGGCATGGAAGCCTCGCATATTCGAGGGCGTCTTACGGGTGTGGAAGCTCCGCGCCGGAGGAGGACGGGCTATTCGAGAACGCGCAGCGCCTGTGCGGCGGCGTCGTAAAGGCGCTCGGGGTCGCTGGAGCTCTTGCCGATGACCCGCATGCCCTGCATCACGGTGAGCAGGAACCGGGCGAGCGCCCGGGGATCCTTCTCCCCGGTGAGCTCGCCCTGGGCGCGGGCCCTGGTCAGCGCCGAGGTCAGCGTGGTCTCGATCGAATCCCAGTTGGACTCCACCCGCCGGGCCAGCGCGGGGTCGTGCGGCGCCACCTCCACGGCGGTGTTGACCACCAGGCACCCGCGGCGCTTCTCGTCGTGCGCGGACTCCTCCGCGAAACGCTCGACCAGCGCGCGTACGGCGGGCAGCACCGGCCCCGGTTGTGACAGCAGGCCGATGTAGTCGATCCCGTTTTGCAGGTAGCGCTCGTAGGCCTTCAGGTAGAGGTCGCGCTTGTTGCCGAAAGTGGCGTAGATGCTGGCTCTGCCGATCCCCAGGTGCTCGACGAGGTCGGCCATCGACGTCGCCTCGTACCCCCGCTGCCAGAACAGCTCCAGCGCCGCCTGCAGCGCCGCGTCGGGATCGAACTCCTTGGTCCTTGCCATACGGCAGAACCTACGGCTTTCTGGAATGAGCTGTCAAATAAGAGGTGGTGGGGGTGTGCCGGTCCGCAGCGGGAGAAACGATCCCGAAGACTCTAGTTCGTACGGGTGTTGGGGAGGTGCCCGCCCAGGTAGCCGATCCAGATCTTGCCGGTGGCCCCGCCGGAGTCGTCGTGGAAGTACATCCGGGGCGCGGGGTAGCCCACGGGCTTGAGCTTGACGTGGGACTCCATCAGGACCTGCCCACCCGGGCTCACCTCGGGGGGGACGGCGAAGGTCCGGCGCTCGCTGAACTTGGCGCGGGTGACCACGCTCTTCGACTCGCGCATGGACAGCATCCCGGTGGGGATGGTGAGGCGCCCGGGAGAGCCGTGGGCGCACCACTCGTAGAAACCGCCCGCGAACTCCCCGCCGGACCGGGCCCTCGCGAAGTCCTCCAGGGCGCGCAGGGAGTCCCAGGCCTTCGCCGCCCATGTCCGCGACTGGGCCGGGTGGTCCAGGTCCAGCCGGGCGGCGGCGCCGTCGGTGTCGCCGACGACGATGTGGCGCAGGCTCTCGCGGGCCTCGACCAGGACCTGGACCAGGCTGGCGGGTTCGAAGACGGGGACCTCCCCGTTCACGCCGTACACCGGCTGGCCCGCCTCCGCCAGCCTGCCCTCCAGCCAGCGGACCCGCTCGGTGAGCTTCCTGGCGTTCGTGACGGCCTCGGCGTACTCCTCGGTGAGCAGCCGGTGCTCCTCGCGGAGGCTCCTGATCTCGGCGGTCGGCCGGTCGCCCACGTCCTCCGCTACCCGTCGCCCGGCGGGGTCGCTCCGTCGTTCGGTGACACCGCCTCGTCGTTCGGAGGTGTCGCTTCGCCGGTCGGCGGGGTCGCCGCGTCGTTCCGCGACGCCGCTCCGTCGTTCGAAGGTGTCGCTTCGCCGGTCGGCGAGGTCGCCATCTCGTGCGGCGAGGTCGCTCCGCCGTTCCACGGCGTTGGCGCGCTGTTCCGCGACGACGTCACGCAGGCCGGAAAGGTGCGCGCCAAGCGTGCGGATCTCGCGGAGCACCTTGGCGGAGTCGCCGCTCGCGGCCTGCGACGACGTGGCGAGCCCCAGCGCCGTCTCCAGCTCTCCGCGCAGTTCCTTGACCACCATGTCCGCCACCACCTGGGCGATCCGCTCCGTACCGACCGCCGGGGTGTCTGTCGCGGTGGCGGTCTCCTCGGTTTGCTCGGGCTCGGCGGTGGGCTTCTCCGAGTCAGGACCCGGCTTCCCGGCGGAGATCCCGGTGGTCCCGCCGGTCGTGGCGGGCGCCGGGCGCCGGGTCATGGCCATCATCCGCCGTCGCAGCTCCTCACGGGCGAGATCGGTCTTCGCGGGCCGGAGCGCGGCGGCCGCGGCGATCTCACTCAGGTCGGCACGTCGGGCCAGCACGCGGTAGACGACCTGGAGCGTCCGCTGGACGTCCTCGGGAAGCTCGCGATGGATGCTCTCGCCGACCGCTCCGGCGGCGATCCGGTCGAGGGCGGCGTCACCCTGATCCCGGATCATGGTGGCGCCCATGGGCGGGTGCCTGCGGGGGTAGGCCTCCCCGGCCGGGTCGAAGGGGGCGAGGTAGGTGCGGATCCCGCCGCCGAACACGCCCAGCTCCTTGCCCATCGCCTTGTTGAACCGGTTCTGGGCACGCAGGTCGGCGAGCCGTACCACCAGGCTCGCGCCGGTGACCGCGCCGGCCAGATAGTCGGCACGGGCCCGCGTCGCCTCCGGGTTCTGGAGATCCACGGAGAGAACGAGGATCGGCACCCTCCGGCGGGGCTCGGTCATCACGGGGACAAACCGGTCCAGGTCGTCCTCGTTGAGGACCACCGGGCAGTCCTCCACGTGGACGGCGCCGTCGCTGATCCGCGCGGTGCGCAGGTACGCCGGGAGGAAACCGGGCACGCTCACCACCGCCGGTGCGCGCCTTTCCCGCCGTTCCGTCTCCCGCCGTTCCGGTTCACGCCTTCCGTGCCGGTACGGCTCCCGGCGGTGCCGTTCGGGTTCTCGTCCCTCGTGCCGGTCCACGGTGACGATGACCCACCCGGTCATGCCCGGCACCGATTCGGCGTAGGTCACCCGGGTCCGCAGGTGCCCCTCCCCGTACGGCTCGTCCAGCGTGTAGCGGCCACAGTCTCCACGTCGTTCCATCGTGAGCCGAGCCTGGCCGGCCTCGGCCTCGACCATCGCCCGCGCGGCACCCGGAGGCGGGAACCCCTTCTCCACGACCCACTCCGAGAAGGTACGGCGAAGCCGGATCGAGATCGGGGCGGCCGGATCCCGCAGCACCGCCTGATATAACCGCGTCACGTTCGACGCCATAGTCACGACACCTCATATGTCATCAACCTGGGGGATGTACGGCTCACTTCCGATAAATGGACGCCAGTCGTACGGGGTTGGATGTCAGCCGGGCTCCGCAGGTTCCAGCAGACGCAAAGTGCGCCATAAATACTGTTTTAATGCAGAATTAGGCCGTATATGACGTAAATCGGGTTCAAGGGCTCCGGGTGCTGCCGCGATCAGTCGACTTTGTCACACCTCAGTGTGACGACATGCTGACGTGATGTCACGGCCTTTCTGGAGGTCGCAGCTCAGACCGTCCGAGACAGCCGCCTGTGCGAGGCCCTTTCCCCATGGATCTCCTCGCCGAGGACGCACTGAGGGGGCGGGGGCGCACCGAGGGCAGCTCGACGTACGGCCCGGCCGAGCGGAGCCACCCGGCCGGGAGGGCGCCGAATCCCGTTTTTTGTGTATTCAGGGGCCCATATAGAAAAACATGTGCTGATGTTGTTGAAACATCAAGGAACTCCTGTCGCATCCGGATTTTTTTCCTGGTCTTGCAGAAACGGTCGCAAGCGTCAGGGGGTGCCGAGAGGAGAGACTTCCTGGCTACCGTGCACTGTGTGCGTGGTGATACGCCTCCACTACGCCTTCGGGAAGACGGCCACGGTCGCCGACGGCATATCCCTGGGTGCGAGCCCAAGTGCGGATCTGCGGCGTGGTCGTGTCGGCCGAGGAAGAACCAGTGCGGGGCGACCCGTTCAATGTTCCGATTGGCGATTCGTTCATGTCGCCGGAGTCGCCGTCTTCGAGCCCGTCCCAGCCATCGTTTCCCGACAGGGACAGGGCACTCCACGATGAGGATGTACTAGTCTCGTCCCCGGCGGCTTCCCCTGGTGAGATGCCTCGTCGGCCGAGTTCGGCCCAGAGGGACTCCATAGCCATCTGAGGGTCGAAGTAGAACTCGCTCTCGCGGATGCGCCAGAACCGCCACCCCGCTCGTTTGAGCTCGCGCTCCCGGTCGAGGTCTGCCTCCCGTTGTTCCGGAGTGCCGTGCCAGAAATCACCGTCACATTCGACCGCGAGGCGTCCCTTGGCGCCGCTCACCACGAGGTCGATCCGGCGCCCGTTGACCTCCACCTGAGGGACAACGTTGTACCCCTGTTCGCGGATACGGAGGAACACCCGCTGCTCGAAGAGCGAGTCGAACTCCGGATGAGGATCGTTGGAGGTCACATCGCTCAACGATGCCGTGAGCAATGTCGCGGGCGGGTTCAGCATGTAGCCGAGGAGCGATCGGCGAAGACACATCGGTGAGAGGAGATCCGGGCTGACGGAATGAAAAAGCCACATCTGGTCCTTGGCCCGTGACGCGGCCACGTTGAACCTGCGTTGCCATTCGGTGCTCGTCACCGCGGAGCGCTTCTCGGCGATCACCATGGAGAGGAACATCACGTCGCGTTCGTCGCCCTGGAAGTCGGGGGGCGTGCCGACTCGGAGGCGCCGCCTCTCCCAATCCTTGGGGTCCAGCCGGTCAAGCAGCATGTTGTGGATCAGCTGCGTCTGTCCGGTGCCCTGTAGCACGACGACGCCGAATGTCTTGTCCTTGTAGATCGGATCCTCCACGCATGTGAGGATTCGTTCCACGATGGCCTCGGCCTCCACCACGTTGCGCAGCCGGGTCGCCGATCCCTCACTTCGCGCGCCGGTGACGCGCACCACTCGCAGTGGCGGCAGACGGTCGGCACCGAACTGCCGGAGCGGTACCAGCGGTTCGTCCGCGTAGAACTGCCCGGAGGAGAAGTTGATGATCTCCGGCATACATCGGAAATGTTCCTTGAGCCGTAAGACCGTACCGAATCTCGTCGCAAGCAGGTCGAAGAGACTCGACTTGGGAGTGAAGGCGTCTCTGAGGTAGGCAGGCAGGTCCGGGAGGTAGGTAGACAGTTTCGCGAAAATCGGCTCAAGTTCACCGTGAGTCACGGTTGAGGGAGCGCACTGCTTGTCGTCGCCGACAACGATGACACGAGGTGCGAGCCAGAGCAGGAAGAGCGCCTCGATACTCGCCTGGCTGGCCTCGTCGACAATGACGACGTCGAAGGAGTCGCGGATCGGCGGGATCGTTTCCAGCACCTGCTGGAGCGGCATGATCCAGGCGGGAACCGCGTCACGGGCGTGATGCATGGCCTCGCGCGCGAGGGACTGGAATTTACCGGCATATCGTCCGGTGCCCTTTCCCAGTTTGCCGATGTGGTCCTGGTAGGCCCGCAGTGCCGTTGTCTGACGGGAGTTCATCCGGCCCAACGCCGCCTGCCAGGCCTGTTCGGCGGCGAGTTCCGCCGTCAGGCGCATCTCCCGCGCGGTCGCGGCTTCGAGTTCGGCCTCCAGGAGCTGCTCAAGGCCCGGCCGGCGTTGCTCGGCGAAGAACGTTCGTGCTTTGGCCCACGCCCAGGCGCGATCCCAGGTGGAGAAATGCGGCTGCCACGTTCGTGCCTCCGCCAGCAGGCCGAGCAACGCCGGATGGGCATCGCGCACTCGGCTCGCAAGCTCGTCGCAGCGCCGCTGCTCGATCTGTTCGCGGTGTGCGTCGACGAGGGAGGTGAGGCACAGCTGGTAGGTGATGCCATCACGTACGGTCACCGAGTGTCCGGCCTCCAGGAGCTCCGGAGGTGGAGCACCGAGACGGACTTCGTGCTGGAGCGCCACGTGGAGGTCGTTGAGTGCCGAAGTTGCCTGCTCGGCTTCTGCCTGAAGCCGAACGGCGTGTAAGGCCGTCGCGTATGACGACCATTCAGCGGGAGTGTCGAGCCTGATGTGCATGCCGGTCGAAGCGAGAAGTTGTGTCGTCTCCGCCACTCCTGGCATGATCTGACGCACCTGGTGGAGCCGGTCGAAGGCGTCGCCCAGTTGTGCGACCGTACGCTGCAGGGGCTGGTCCCGTGGAAACGTCACCCCGACCAACCCCCATCCGCGCAGTAGCTCGCCGACCGCCGCCCGGCCTTCCATCTTGGCGATGACCAGGGACAGAAGCTCCGCGTTGGACGGTGTGATCCCGTCGACCGACGTGCCGGCCAGCCACGGCTCTGCTTGCTTCTGCACAGCTGGCCGGAACAGGCCGCGTTTGAGCTGGTTACCCGCGGCGAGGTAGTCGTGTAGTCCTCGAATGGACTGAAGATATGAACCCACCGCGCCCGGTGTGTCCAGCGGCGGGTGCTGGATTTCGCGGTAGCCGATATGGCGGATCGCGTTCCGGGCTGTGTCAAGGCGATTGGTGTGGGCCGCCAGCTGATTCCACACGGCGGTCTCACGTCCACCGAATCCATCGGCCAGTGCGCGGACCGTCCAGTCGGTCGGATCCCAGTCGGATGCGTCCTCGGGTAGGCCGAGCTGTCGCAGGCGAAGGGTGACATCGGCCGCGATGGTCTCCAGTTGGGAGATCAGGTTGAAGTCGAGATGCTCAAGTCGCGCCGAGATATCCGTCTGTGCCTGCCGAGCCATGTTCTGTGCAGCGGCCTCCACAGCGATCAGGGCCTTGAGCGTCTCCGCCCCGGGGAGTGCGGCCAGGTCGGGGATCCGTTGTGAGACCCTCGCCTTGCGCTGGGGGGTCTCTTCGGCAAGCAAGGTGATGAGCTCCGCGGCCTCACCGGCGGAGATGGGTGGTGTGGGCGATGCCGAGGCCGACAGAGGAACCGGCATCCATTGGCAATCAGGTTCTTCCTGCCGCAGTTGCCGGACCACGGCGGCGAGGGTCCCGGAGTAGCCGGCGGCGATCTCGGGATAGCGGTAGGTCTCGGACTCGCGCAACGCGCGGACCCGCTCGGTCAGTTCCGCGGTCATTCGGCGAGACGATTCGAGTTGGTGCCGCTTCTCGGCGATGCTCTTGGCCTGCCGGACGGGGTCGAAGGATGAGAAACGGTTCGACAGCGCCTTGATGCCGCCTTCGAGTTCCGCGGAGCCGCCGCGGCCGAGATCGGTCATGGAGACGCACAGCGCGGCTATCTCCGGTGGGAGCTTGTCCCGCAGCACTCGAAGTGCCTGCCCTTTCTGGCTGGTGACCAGCACACGCTGCCCCTGCGCGAGCAGTGCCGACAGCAGGTTGGCGATGCTGTGAGTCTTTCCGGTTCCGGGTGGGCCCTGGACGACGACACCGTTGTCCGAGCGCAGACGCGTCATGATCGTTCGCTGCTCGGGGTTGGCGGGGAGTGGGAACAGCGGATCCCGCCCAAAGGTGTCGCCTGGCGTGTTCTCCCTCTCCCGAAGGAAGGCCATGCGCTCCGCCGGTTCGAGAGGACTGACGAGTTGTGCCAGTCCGAGGGGTGTTTGGGCGTCCGCTCCGGTCAACGTGGTCATCATCTGGTCGTAGTAGGAGATCAGGGAACCGTGGTTCCGCCTGCGGAGTACGAGCGCGGGGGCAAACCGCACCTCCGTGTCCCTGGCGGACATGTCGCTCAGGGACCAGTCGTGCTGGTATCGGGGCTGGGGATTCGTGTTCAGGCCGCGATCACACCATGACTCCAGCACCTCGGCCACCGAACTCCGCAGCCCGATGCCTTCGCCCTCCCTGACACGGCGACGGAGGTGATCGGTCCGCTGCGGGACGAATCCATCGAGGTCGGCCAGTAGTTCACGGTCTTCGAGCGTGGGTGCCGTCTCACCCAGCAGAACATGCACTCGTTCGGTGTCCTGATCAACCCGAAGGTGAAGACGTGTCGCGAGGAGATGGTTTCGGATACGTGTGCCGCCGGGTGCGATCCAGGAGAGCAGGCCGGTCGCCAGAACCAGTTCCCACTCGTCGTCGATCTGGTCCAGTTGATGGGAGATCGAATAGAGATCGCGGTGCCAGCGCTGCTGCCGTATACGATCGCGTTCCCGATCCGCCCAAACTTGCCACTGGGGAATCCACTTGTCGTAGGTCCTGACCACGTCGGGCCGGTCCTGTTGGGTTTCCCATCGAGACACCGTCTTCCCGTCCTCGTTGGTCTCCTCAATGCGACGCAGACCGGTTTTGGACAGTTCGGGAGCGTCTAGCTCGGCGTCGATGAGCTCCTCGTGGCGTACCCATCCGTGAAGTTCGTCAGGGAGGCTGGGAGGCGGTGTGTTCCGGATGTGATCGACGGAGAAGAGCACATCGCCCGGCCCGGCCTCGCTGTGTGGTTCGACCTCGTCCGGCAGGTCTACCAGCCAGAGGACCTGATTGTGATTGCGGAGATCCCTGATCGGGACACGACGAGCCGATGCCAGATCGCGGAGAAACTCGACCAGCCGCGTAGTGGAGTCGACCAGTTGGGGGTCGCGGGCCAGGGACTGCTGCGCACTCACGCGGCTCTCCTTCGAATCGTATGTCTTGTGTCTCGGGGCCGACGCAGGCCGGAACAGGGGGCTTGGCAAGGTGACGCCTCGACGCCGCGAACATCGTCAGGGATCGATGAGAAGACCGGAAGAGGGCCGCTGGGTGCGCGCGAACATGGGCCTCTCTTCATGGGAATGGTCTCTGATGGGCGAGATGCTAGTAGTTGTAGGGTCGCATATGCATGGACCGTTCCCGTAATGAGACGGCTTTGCCGTCACGCCTTACCCTTTGTGAGGCGTTTTAGTTCATGTGAAAAGCGCAAATTGTGTAGTTTTGTCATAAGAAAGCGGTGTATCGACTCCGTGTTCTCCTCTGTAGGGCCCTCTGATCTCGCCCGGTCTGGGTTATGCGTCGACTCATTACCGGATTGTTTGGGCAGAGCGAGGGCCGAGACCGCAGACATGGTGGCGCCGATGCGCGTCGCCCGCGATCGAGAAACGCGTGACCTACCCTCGGTCATCGGTGACGGCTGAATCATCGACGGCTTCCTCTTCCTCCGCGAGGGTGGGGAGCACGTACTCCTGGGCGAGCGCCGCCAGGTGCAGAGGAAGCGGCAGGGACAGGGCGTCGAGATAGTCGGCCGCCTGGCGCAGTTGGTGGACGGCCATGGCCAGGGCCTCGGGAGTGTCTCCCTCCTCACCGGAGGTGGCCGGGTGGCAACCCAGGACGGTGACCTCCATGAGAGCGGGGTTCCAGGCAGGGATCTCGGTGTCGATGGTCGGCTCGCCCTTACGCTTTCCCGCCCGCAGCGGACGAGGGGCCAGCTTGTCGGCCTCCACAGAGGAGGCGCGGAAGGTTCCGGCCTTGTCGGTGGTGCTGTAGAAGACCCGCGAACCAGAGGCATCGGTCCACAGGCCCGCGGCGAGGCCGTTGACCCCTGAGGGGTTGCCGATCCCCCACCACTGTGGCGTCTCGCGCCCGCTCGTGTCGCGTACCCTGACCAGCCGCAGGTCGGAGTCGAGTCGACCGGCCGACGCGTGGCCGGTTCTGATCAGATCCGGTACGACCTGACCGTCCTGGAGCCAGGGCCAGTTGGTCCGGCCGTTCTGGGAGTGAGCGAGTAGCAGGGTGGGGCGACCGTGCAGGGAGCGGAGCATTTTCTGCAGGTAGCGGGCGGTCTTCGCGCGCTGCTCCTCTCCCTTCCTCCGCCGTTCCTGGAAGGTGACACGGGGCTGGGGCTGCCCGTCGCCGGCGGGGGACGGAGGCATCTCCGCGCTGGGCGCGGGGTCCTCCTCGACCTCGTCTGATGTGCCGGGTGCGTAGCCCTCGTCGATCTCATCCGACAAGCCGGGGAGTTCGGCGAGTCTGGTCAACCGGAGCAGGAACTTCGGGTAGGGGATCCAGACGTGCTGATCCGGGTCCCAGCCGCGGATCACGGTCTGGCCCGATCCCGGTTCCGAAGGACCGACCAGGACGGTGACCGGGGTGTGCCGAGCCACCCGGGTGGGACCGTCGGCGCGGCGCTTCACCATCCACACGGCGGCGTAGTGGAGATCGGTGGGGAGCCGGTCTCCCAGCGTGTGCTCGGGGACGACCCGCACGCCGAGCTGACGGAACCCGTCCAGCCAGGCCGAACGAGCGCGATAGGCCGCGTTCTTCTCGGAGTTGTAGCCCCTGGCCTTTTGAGGGACGGCGGTGAACTGGGTGATCACTCCGGCGTCGGCACAGCCCAGTCGCAGGGCGAACTTGGGATCGTGGAGCGGGGTTGTGAAGTCGGCCCGCCGGTCGATCTCCACCAGGGCGAGGGCCGCGGTGTCCGGATCGGCGCCGTCGGCGGTCAGGACGGCGGCGACGGCGGTTCGGCGGGTGGTGATGGCCGCGGCGAGAGCCCGCCCCCTGCCACGGGTCGCCGGGTCGATGTCGAGGGAGTCGGCGAGACCTCCCGACAGCGGCAGGCAGCGCAGCCGCACGGTGAGTTCGGGTGCCTCCCACCGGAGGAGGACCGGGTCACCTGGCTTGGCCATGTCGAAGACCTCGGCCGCGGGGGCGCCGCCGTCACCGTCCAGGGCGAGCACCTCGGTGAGGGCCGCGATGGCCGTGTCGCGCATGGTGGCGGTCTGCCACAGGAGGCGGGCCTCCACGACCGGGACGCCGGCGGGTGGCGGTTTCTCGTCGGAGAGGGTTCGCATGGCGACCGCGAGTGCGGCACGGCGAGCATGGGCGGTCCGTACCTCCTCGGCCTTCTTGGCGTCTCCCCGAGGCTTGGGCCGCGCGTTGGCGGGCGTGTTCGAGGAGATCCCGCTGCGCCTCAGGTCGGGAGCGCGCACCAGTCCCGCGGGAAGTGCCTGTTCGGCCCACTCGACGAGCTGTGAACGCTGATTGGACATCAGGCCGGCTTTGACGCCGTGCTGGCCCATGTGGTTGCTGTGCACCACGGCGGCGCGTACGCCGGGCCCCTCGCCGATCCATCGTTCAGGCGCGGTGAGCAGCTCCGCCGGGTCGGGAAAAGGCTGCCCGAGGGCGATGGCCCGCAGGATTCCGGCGGGGCCCGCTTCGCGCCAGCCGTGGGCCCGCTCGTCGCGGTCCCAGGTGAGCCGGGCCACCGCGTAACGCTCGCAGGCGGGTGTTCCTGGAAGCCATGGCACGGTCGGGCGCAGATAGACCGACGTGTCGCGGCGGAAGGGCAGATAGAGGCGGCCGTTCGCGGCGGGATGGGTGGCCCACCGCCTCAGGCCCGTGTGGACGTGTAGCCGTAGGTGCGGCGAGAACGGGACGGTGTGCAGAGAGACGTTGACGACGACGGAGAACCACCAGGTGCGGTCCTTGCCCTCGTGCGGCAGGGGTTGCGACATCAGCTCCGCACCCTGCTGGCGCGGGCCGCGCGGAACGGCTCTGAACCGCAGAAGACCGGCCCCCGTGTCGTAGGGCGGCAGGGCGAGGACGCGACGGGCCAGATGGTCGGTGGCGAGCTGGAACTGCCTGCCGAGCGGGAGCGCGGTGCCTCCGTCGGTGGTGTCGCAGCCCAGCAGGTCCACCTCCACCTCGCGCCAGCGCGGGGGGTCGGCACGCAGTTCGGCGAGGGTTTCGACGACCCTCGCACGGTGTTCCGGTTCCGGGCGCAGGTTGCGCACCCAGGCGGTGAGCAATCGTTCGAACGCCGCGTCCGGCAGCGGGTGGGGGATGTCGGCGGGTGCGTACAGCCAGAAGTCCTTCTCGTCGCCGTGTTTCTCCGAGCCTCGCCCCCGCACCACCAGGTCGGGGGCGAGACTCTGCAGTACGCCGTCCATGCGGTAGGTGGGGACGGTACGGTACGGCTCCGCCTCGGCGTCCCGGCCCGTGTTGCACAATGCCAGCAGGCTGTCGCGCCACTGTTCGGGAAAGGGCAAAGCACGGTATCGGGAGGTCAGCGGAGCGGCGCCGGGAGCGAGCAGGTAGGCGGCGCGGCGGATCTCGCTGTAGGTGAATCCCATCGGGGCTCCTGGGCGTGAGGATTTTGTCAGGGACGTGCGGGGCCGGCGGTCATGCCGCGGAGCGCGTCGTAGAGCGGCCGGTAGAGCATCTGGACGAGAGCGGGGTCCGCCGGGTCGGCGAAGAGGTTGGGGTCGGCGTCGGCGACGAAGTAGGGGGCGAGAACGGTTCGCAACTCGGCCAGCAGGCCGTCGCCGGGGCCGGGGCCGCTGAGACGAGCGGTCCGCGCCGTGTCGGCTCCCGGTGCGGTCGCCACCGCGTACCGCGGGGCGAACCTCGCGTCCACGAAGACCACCCTGGCCGGGACGCCGCCACGCACCAGGCGCCCGATGACCTGCCAGATCGCCACCAGTTGGTCCCAGGCGAAGGACCGCTTCTCCGTGGGGTCAAGCCGGGAGTAGACGTAGCGGCGGGAGAGCAGCCTGCGCCACTTACGGCGGGCCTCATGACGGAAGGCGAGCCCCGCCGCGTCGAGCCCCTCCGTTTTGGCCACCAGATCTCCGAAGGTGGCTCCTTCGAGGTTGGGGTGGTCGCGTACGAAGCGGGCCACCCAGTCGTTGATCGCGAAGATCGCCAGGGACAGGTCGTCGGGCCGGGGGTGGGGGCGAGCGAGGAAGAGCACGGTTCCGAAGGCGGCGGTGCGTCGCGCGTTGAGAATGTTGTGGCCGCGTTCGATCGCCATCAGCGGGGCGACCAGAAGCTCGGCGTCGGGGTCCTCGGCGAAGGAGGCCAGGTCTCCCCGGCGTACGGCGGCGGCGTGGACGCGGCCGTCGGAGCCGAGGCCCCCGCCGCGTACAGCCTGTTCGAGGTCAGCGTCGTCGGCGGCGAGCACCCGGACCCGGCCGCGCCAGCGCTCCATCTCCTGCAGGGCGTCCGCGGCGGCGGTCGCCTCCCGGTAGCTGCCGACCAGCAGCAGGGCCCTGCGGCGGCCGTCGTCGCCGATCAGGGCGAGTTCTTGTTCCAGCGGGCTGGGCAACCCGCCCCGGCCAGGACGGCCGAGGCGTGCGATCATCCGGCGCAGCACCACCGGTCGCACGGTCTGGTCCTGACCCGACAGGCTCAGCGGGGTGTCGTCGTCGTCGTAGAGGAAGTGCGTGCGGAAAACGGTGTTCCGGATGGCGTCGAGAGCACGGGGATCCGGTTTGAGCACCGCCTTGACGGGGGCCAGGACATGGGCGCGTGTGGATGTGCCCGCCCAGCTGGTGCCCGACATCAACAACACGTGGGTCCCCGGGCGCCCGTTGGAGGAGACGGCACCCAGACCGGGCAGCGACAGCAGCAGCTCCCGGCCGACTCCGGCACAGCGGAAGAACCGCAGGGTGCCGCTGCGGCGGCCCTCGGGATCGCGGTCCTGCTCCTCGGGCAGGTACTGGAAGCCGATGACGTTGCCCATCGGGGCTTCGGGGACGATCGGGGCGTAGTCGAGCGGCGGACGCCTGGAGAGTTCGTTGTCGGTCGAGTCGAGATTGAGCGCGGCCTCGACCTGCGGCCACAGGAAGGTAAGCCGGTCGAGCCGCTTGTGTAGCGCGGAGAGGAGAAGGGTGAACTCCAGCCGCTTGGTGGTGCGGTCGTACCAGGAAAGGCTGCCGGGGACGTCAGCCGAGTCGGGTTCACCGGTGTGTCGGCGGACGGGCGCCGGCAGGGAGCCGTCCAGCAGTGGGGAGCCTTCGAGGAGCAGGTTCAGGACTTTGCGCACCCGCTGCCGCGTGCCCTTCTCGTTCAGAGTGTGAAGCAGGTCGTGGGTGGCTTGGACAAGGCGGTCGGCGTCCGTTTCGTAGGGCCCGCGGTCGCCGAGCGGGTCGTCGCGGAAGGTGTCGAAGACGGCGGTCACCTCCTGCCTGCGGTCGGCCCATGGAAAGGTCTTCTGCTGAACCGGCCACGACGCGGATCCGCCCTGCGCGAGCTGTTCCTCGTCCTCGTAGAGGATCGTCTCGTCGGGCACGTCGTCGGTGAGGCCGGAGACGGCCGGGGTGTCCAGAGAGGTGTCGCCGGGAGCCGGATACCAGCCGGCGATCAGCTTCTCCTGCAGGGTCCAGGCGCTGAAGTACTCGATGTCGGCCCAGGTACGCAGGTCCTCGTCACTCATCAGCATGGCGTACAGCCGGTTGGTGGCGACGCTCACCACGTCGAGCGAGACGGCCCAGCGTTCGACATTGCGCTCGGACAGCGGCAGCCTTCCCTGCCGAGCCAGCTCGTCGATCTTGTGGGTGTCCAGCTTGTCGAGCCAGGACTCCGGTCCTCTCGTCACCAGGGTTGCCGACGGGGCGAACATGGTGTCCAGTTGCATCTGCACCCGGTCGGCCTCGTCCACGATCACGATGTCGCTGCGCAGGCAGGCCAGCTCCAGATAGCGCAGCCGTTCCTCGTTGAGGTGGTTCGGCACGGGGCTCTGCACGAGGCTGGCGGGATTCGCCACCCAGATCAGGGCGTCGACCAGCTCCCGGGCGGCGCTGTGCCGGGGGCAGGCGCTCCAGACCGGGCAGCCGTGTGCCCGACCGAGCGCGTCCGGCGGCTCCTGGCCCCGAACCGGTCCGCCGATCGGGTAGAGGTCGGGCAGTATCCGGTCGGCAACGGGTTTCGGCGCTTTACGGGCGGGGTGAAGGCCGGTGCACGGGGCGTCCGCGTAACGGAGCGGTTCGACGGCCTCGTTGCCGCGCAGGGCGTCCACGACACAGACGGTGCTCAGGTCGTCGAAGCCCGGGTCGTCGTGGGCCAGCAGGGATCCGGGCGCGCGGGCGGCGAGGCGGCGGTGCAGTCGCTGCACGTGGGTCTCCCGGGTGGTGGTGCCCAGCACGGGGGCCGCGTCCAGGCCGAGCTCGCGAAAGAGGGCGGTCAGCGTGAGCTGCTCGGCGACGTCGCCGACGACCAGGGTGGTCCGCATCCCGCGCCTGGCCGCCCAGACCGCGATCAGCGACATCAGCGTGCTCTTGCCCGCTCCGACCATGCCGACCAGGTGCAGCAGCCCGTCGAGGCTGAGCACGTCGGCGGGCGCGAACCCCCGGCCGTCGTCGGTGCGCATGTCCAGGCTCAGGGCGGCGAGGCGCCGCTCCCAGTCGCCGGGGGGGCGGCCGACCTGCCGTTCGGTGTCGTCCATCCATCGGGCGGTGTCGGAGAGTTCCGCCAGAGGTATGTGCAGAGGCCACTCCTTCCGCGTGTCCCTCACGGTGAGCTCATGGCTGGGAGCGGGCGCCGGGCGCAACGACTCGGGCAGGGTGACGGAGGTGATCCGGCGGCGTTCGACGAAGCGGTGCGAGCCGGGACCCGCGAGGGGCAGCTCGCGCCGGGTGAAGCCGGGTGTGCTCTCCAGGGCGGCGTCGTACGTCGCGAAGCGACCGGCGGCGACGGAGGGCTCCACCCGCCGGGCGGGACCGTCCACCGAAGGCAGGCGGTAACCGCGTAGCCGCTCCTGAAGCTCCTGGTACGCCTCCAGGGACTGCAGCCACGTCCGGCGGCGGCGCAGGGTCCACAGCAGGTGGCGGGCGGAGACAAGCAGCCTTTCCGCGCCTGGCGTGGTGACGAGGCCGCCGGCGCGGGCGAACGGGTAGCCGCCGAGGAGGACCCACACACCATCAGCGGGCCGCTCGGGATCGAGGCGTTCCATGAGCCGCAGGCCGAGTTCCACCTGGAACAGCAGGGACGGTCTGATCTCGCCCTGCTCTGGGGGCCAGAATCCCAAGGCGCCGGCGACGAGAGGTTGGTACCAGCTTTCCGTGTCACGCATCGAAGGCTCCGTTCGCCGGTGTGCCGTCGCCGGCCTGCGCGAGGTGGGCGGCAGGGCTGGTCTCGCCGCGCAGCCGGGCGCGCGCGGCCGCGACCAGTTGCCGGTCGGTGAGCAGCGGGAGGCCGCCCGCCGCAGGAGTGCGATTACGGGCGTATACCTCCAGGTAGTCCGGGCGGGTGTCGACGCGGTACCGGGGAACCACCCAGCAGGCCTCGTCGTACGGAGGCTGCTGCCGAACCTCGATGGCGGCCTGACCGAGAAGGCCCGGGTGGGCCCAGTCCTTGACGTCGACCGCCCATACCCAGCCGTCGGGGAAGGTGATCCGCAGGTCGTAGGTGTCGAAGCCGGGCCACATCTCGACCGGGAGGCGCAGGGTCCGCAGTTTCCTCTCCAGGTCGGCCTCCGCCCGGCCGGGGCCGGTGACGAACTGCCGCAGCGGACGGCTGAGCTGCCACGGCGTGCCGATCTCGTCGGCGCGCAGCGTCCGTCCCGGTGGTGGCTGTCCCTGTCGTCGGCAGTGGTCACGCTCGCACCACCAGCCACCGTCGGTGAGGGGCACGAGCAGGGTCAGGCAGCGGGCGCACGTGACGTACGCGCCGTCGCTGCAAAAGCTGTCCGGAACGCGGTGGTATATCTGCTCGATGAGTTCCCGGACCGGATCCAGGTAGAGGTCCGTGGCGACCTCGAACATGTCGTTGCCAGTGAGGACGGGACGCTCCACCAGCAGACGGCGGAAGGCCGTGTAGGACTCAGGGGCCTCACTCTCGCGGCACAACCGCATTGCGGAGTGGATCACCGCGCGGTCGTACTGTTCTGCCGCGCTGTCACGGGTGCGGATCCACCACTCGTGGCACAGCTGGGTGGGTCGGGTGGAATCGGGATCGATCAGGAGGTCGTCCGGGCCGAAGGCGTCCCGGGGGAGTTCCAACGGCCAATCCTCGACCGGACGAGTGCGGCACCAGACAAGAAGTTCCGGCAGGCTCCTGGGGGGCCGAGCCTCCTGCAACAGACAGGCGAGCACCATACGGTCCAGGGCGCGCTGAGCCTCGGCGGGATAGGGAAGGGCGAACGCCTCCAGATCAGTGATCTCCGCGAGCTGGACCACGGCCGTAGCGATCGTGTGCAGAAGCGTGACACCGGCGTGCGTGGACCAGTCCGCGAGGGACACGGAAGGCTGGGGTGATGGCATGGACGGTCTCCTGGTGGATTCCTCGGAGAAGGGCGCGTTCGGCGGATCGAGCGAAGGTCGGCCCGAGCCTGTCTTTCAGCGGGAGGAACCAGGCAGCGTGTCGAGGTGCTCGCGACCGGGGCGACACCAGTCGAGGGCCTCGCAGTCGCCGCAGTGCCGGCCGGGCTTCGGGGCGTAGGCGGTGTCCCGCAGCCAGGGACCGGCCATCTCGGCGATCACCGCGCGAGCTTCGTCGACGACGGAGGGAAGTCCGGGGTCCAGCTCCTCCAGGCCTCCGTCGTCTGGGTAGAGCATCTCCAGTTCGACCCGGGAGCGGCGCATGTCCCCGTCGAGCACCCCGGAAGCCATCATGAGGACGGCTAAGGCGAGCTGGGGATAAGTACGCATTAGCGGCCTTCCCTCCCACAGGTGGTTGCCCGCGGTCTTTGTCTCCCGCCAGATCCACCCACCCCCGCGGGTGTGGAGAAGGTCCGGGGTGGAGATGACGACGACGTCGAGCTCAGGGTCGTAGCAGGTCAGCTGCGGCTGCACACGCACCTGCTCGCCGGGGCCGAGCCCGTCGAGCGGGCACAGGGCCGTGTGCTCGGCGATCATGCGGGCACCCGCTCTGGCCTCGTCGCCGGTGAGGACGTGTCCTCCGGCGGACCAGCGGCCTGGATCCCCGGGCCCCTTCGAGTGTCGGCATCCCTGGGAGGGAAGGGCGGCGTGCCGCTCGTTCAGCCAGGCGTCGACGGCACGCCCCCTCAGGATCGCGGTGCTTTCCGGACGCGGGGACCTTAGCTTCAGCTGTCGGGTGAGATGGAAGCGGGCCGGGCACTCGTCGTGGGCTCGCAGGTCGCTGGCGGACACGCTGCGCCGCGGACGCGGCCTGCCGGGAGAAAGGGCCAGCACGCCGGGAGCCCTATGCGGCGCTGTGCACCCGTTCAGAGCCCTGCACCCGACACAGCCGGAGCCGGGGACGCGGTCAGTGCCGTCCACCGCCCGGCCCAGGGCTGGTACGGCATGTTCGGCGTAGCGGTCGCGAACCTCCTCGGCGTCCCAATCGAGCAGGACGGCGCTGCCGCCGTCGCTACAGCCAACGCCCACCACCCGGACCCGCCGGGGACGGGCCGTACGAAAGGCGGGCAGTCCCTTGACCGGCCGGTAGGGCTCGCCGTATCTCGCCGCGCTCGGGATGCCGAAGACGACAGTGTGGGCCGCTGCGGCCAGCTCCGCAGTGGAACGTTCCCGGTTGACGACACCGAAGGACAGCAGCCACAGCTCGCGGATGCTTCCGTCGGATGAGGTGTACCGGCGCCCCCAGGCGGTCTGCTCGTAACGCGTCGCGCCGCGCCGGTCGGGTGATCGTAGAACCTTCCCCGCCACCCACTCGTCCGGAACGGGGTGGGTACGCGCCGCCCCCTCGGCTTCCTGAGCCGCGCGGGCGGCGAGGTAGCGGGGCGCCGCGGCGGCGGTCCACTCGACCAGCCCGGGATGAGCCGGAGGGCGGCCTTTCCTGCCGAAGGTGCCGTGGGTTCGGCGAAGGTCCGTCATCGCCTGCGTGACCGTCATTCCCTGATGTTCAATGAGGTCGAGCATGTCCATCAGCGGTTTCAGGGTGAAACTCTGCAGCGGCTCGTAGCGGCGTGGCGACCCGGGATCCGCCCGGATCCAGGGGCGGGCCTTGACCGCGACGGCGGCGGGACAGTCTCGGGCGTCTTCCCGGGACGAGGGCAGCCCGGTGCGCACGAGCGAGCCGTCGCCGACGGTGCCCAGGGGTGGAATCCATGTCGTCATCGGATCCCCTCTCTTCGATCAAGGTTTGCAGGTGGGGCTCCTGCGGCGAGGCGGAAGCGAGTATCCTCAGGAGAGCATCTACTGTGAACTAAGTCAAGCTGTAAATATTTCTTTCCCGAGTTCACCTATACTTCTGCCGTTACAGAGGGCGACGCGGGCGATTTGCGGGACACGTGTGAACGCCGACCGGAAGGTGGACATGGAACCTGAAGACATGCTGGACGGCCGCTATCGGCTGATGAGGCTTCTTGGCCAGGGCGGTATGGCCGAGGTATGGGAGGCTCACGACACGCAGGACGACCGTGAGGTCGCCGTCAAAGTCGTCCGCCCTGCCCGGGACCTCGTCGGCCACTGGTTCGACACCGAAGACATGCACCAGGGCCGGACGGAGCTGCACGGCCGGTTCCGGCGGGAGGGAGAGGTGCTGGCTGGCCTGAGGCACCCTGGCATCCCGGAGCTGTACGGCAGGGGCACCCATGGAGATCGTCCTTACATCGCGATGCGGCTGGTGAAGGGCAAGTCGCTCTATCGGTTCCTGGAAACCCAGTGGCCGTTCGCGCGGTCCGTGGTGATCGCGATCGCCTACCAGGTCGCCGACGCCCTCGCCTGTGCGCATGCGGCCCAGCTGGTCCATCGCGACCTCAAGCCGCACAACGTGGTCATCGACCGCGACGGCACCGTCGTTCTCATCGACTTCGGGATCGCCCTGCCCCTGCGTCCCGGTGTCACCCGCTACACCGAGCAGGGAAAGTCGGTCGGCAGCAAGGGATACATGGCGCCTGAGCAGATCAGGGAGGAACGACTCACTCTGCACACCGATTTGTACGCCTATGGATGCGTGACCTTTGAACTGTGCACGGGCCGGCAGCCGTTCGGGACCGAGACGGGGCTGAGTATCGTCCGCCAGCACCTGGAGAGTGTCCCGCCGTCGGTCCAGGAGTTCGCCCCCTGGGTGCCTGACGACATCGCCGAGCTCATCCTGAGGCTTCTCGCCAAGGATCCCGGCGAACGGCCCCCCGACGTCCAGGCTGTCCTGAAGGTGCTGAAGCCTCATCTTCCCGTTCTGGGAGAGACGGCTCCCGACCCCCGGGTTGACCCCGATCCGACGCTCAGGTTCAGGGAGCCGGCCGGATCTCCCGCTGGTGCCGTACACCGGCCCCCGGTGGTTTCGCGGGCCGCCCGCCCGCGCCGGGCCGCCACCTGGGTGAGCCGCCGGAACGTCGAGGAGGTCCTGGTCGAGGTCAACGGGGAACTGGCGGAGGGGCGGGCCGGGCCCGCCACCGAGTGTCTCGCCGAGATTCTTCCCGCCGCGCGGCGCGAGTTCGGCGCTGACCCGCTGGTCCTGAGGGCGCGGAGGACGTGCGCCGACAGCCTGCGCATAGTGGGAGACTGCGTCAGGGCAGGTGATCTCTACCAGCAGCAGGCTGACGACCTCGGCCGAGCGTCCGATCCGGCCGTCCGTGCCGAGAGGCTTGTCGCCCTGCTCAGGGTCGCCGAGTGCCGCATCCCGTCGGAAGAGATCGACGCCGCGCTGGACATCCTGCGCGACGTGGTGAGCGAGGTAGTCGCGCTGCCCGCCGAACTCGCCGAGCCGGTCGTCGTTCTTTGCGAGGAGCTCGGTGTCGAGCTGTCCGAGCTGCGTCGGGAAACGGAGGTGAACGAGATCCTCGCGCCGATCAGGCGCCGCAGGTCGTGATCCTTGCTAGGCAGGCGGCCACCTGGGGGAGGAGCATCGGGCACAGGTGTCACCCGCGTCCGGGCGCGCGATATCGCGAACGGCTGGACGGTCGTTTCCGTTCTACCTGGAAAAGTTCTCCCCAGAGATCACGTCTGGTTGCCCGGAAGCCTTCCGGTAGCGATGCCGTCCGTCAGCCCGTTGACCAACTCCCCGCCGACTGTCTTCGCTTCCTGCAGCGATCGCTCAAAGGCGGTGAGCCGCCGGAAGGCCTCGCCGTAGCGGCGCTGCTCTTCCAGGGGCAACCGCAGTACCTGCAGCCTGCGGACGTCGATGCGCGAGGACGTCGAGGCATGGGTTCCCGCCTGCCTCGCGTTGGCCGGGGCGCGCAGGCAACCGGCCAGGAACCAGGGGTCGAGCAGTGCCGGATCCGCCCGGAGGGCGAACAGCTGCGAGCCCAGCACCGTGGGGGCGTCGGTGTCCACCCAGGCGCCGAACGCCCGGTAGGCCCCGACGACCACCACCTCCTCCGGGACGGTCACGGTGAGGGTGCCCGCCGTCTCTCCCGCGGAGGCCTCATGCGCGGGCAGCCAGCCGGACGGCCTGCCTCCGGCCAGCACGTCGGTGACGGTGAGCACGGGCACGGCGTCGTCGGGGGCGTCGCCGGTGCGCACCGCGCCGTCCGCCGGTTGCTGCCCGGCCCGCATCGTCAACGCGCCCGCCCGGAGCAGGTCGCCCACGATCACCGTGCCCTGGCCCGCCGGTTCCTCGCCGCTCAGTTCGAGCGCGGACAAGGTCGCGGTCAGGTCCCGCAGCTCGTGGAGCAGGGTGCCGAACCGGTTCCACGAGCGCCGCAGGCCCAGGTTTGCCGAGCTCCCCCGCTTCGGGACGTGTCGTGCCGGGGTGAGGTCCACCTCGTCGTCCAGGAGGTCAATCACCGGGACCACGGCGTGGTCGGCCGACCGGTCCCTGTCCTTGTCTCCCGGCTGGATGGCCAACACCACGCGCCTGTGCAGGAGGGGCCAGTCGATCGCCGCCCTGCCCGTCCTCTGCGTTCCCCCCGACGGCTCCGGCTGGATCCCGGCCGCGTCGACGAGGAGCACTCCGGCCTCCGTCCCCGCTCCGCCTCCGGCCGGTGCCCGCAGGACCCACAGGTGCAGCGCGACGCTGTGCGGGGGCGCGGATCCTGGGGGAAGGGCGACCACCGCGCGCAGCGTGCCGCTACGGAGCAGCCCGGCCCGGATCCGGCGCCCCGCCCTGCGGGAGGCGACACCGGGCGGCATCAGCAGCACCGCCGTCCCACCGGGCGCCAGGCGGCTCAACGCGTGTTGTGTCCAGGCGAGCTCCGGTTCGGTGCGGGGAGGCAGGCCGTACGTCCAGCGGGCGTCGGTGGCGAGCTCCTCGTATCCCCAGTCGCGCTCGTTGAACGGCGGGTTGCACAGCACCACGTCGGCACGGACGTCGAGGTGGGGGTCGGCGCGCAGCGTGTTCCCGCTCCGGACGTCTACCTCCCACGCGGTCTCACGCCCCGGTAAGTGACCAGCGAGCACGATCCGTACGGCGGCCAGCGCCGCCTGGGTCGGGTCGACGTCCTGGCCGAGCAGTTTCAGCGGGATACCCGAGGGGTGCGCGCCGGCCCACTGCCGGGCGGCGGCGAGCAGGAGACCGCCCGTGCCGCACGCGGGGTCGAGGACGGTGCCGACATCGCCCGCCTCACCGTCGCGCGACAGCTCGGCGACCTTCGCCATCAGGGCCGCCAGCGGGCGCGGTGTGACACCGATCTGCCGGACGTGCGTGTCGAGCCAGCGGCCGAGCAGGAAGTCGTAGGTGTCCCTGGCCCCGTGTTTCCTCGCCAGGCCGACCGCGCGTTCCACCAGGGACCGCTGGGCGTCGGAGAGGCGGGTGTCATATGGAAGGCCCTCGGTCGCGTCGGTGTCCGGCGGACCCGCCGCGTGCCCCGCCTCCTCCCGGGCGAGCCGGGCACCGGCCGCGGCGATCGCCCTCCCCATCGTGTCGCGGTCCCCGAGCGCCTCGAACTCCGGCCAGAGCCGTTCCCGGCTGCCGACCTCGTCGAGCTTCCCCTGTCGCCTCAGCCACTCCTCCACCTGCGACAGCGCGAACTGCGGGCTGGTGTCCGTGCCGCCGACCGGCGCGGGAAAGGTGTCGTGGCGACGGCGCCAGTTGCTGACGGCCGCGCGCCCGACACCGGCGATCCTGGCTATCTCCGCCAGGGTGACGGAGACGGATGGGTCGACAGAAGGAGGCATCGTGTCTCCGGGTAGTGGACAGGACCGGTGGCGACCCCCGCCGGAAGGCACGATGACGGCGTGTGCCCAGGTGGGCGGGCACCACGGCTTCCTGTGAAGGTCCTTTCGCAGCCTATCCGTTGACTCAGTTCACCCGGGAGCCGACCCGGCCGCGGAAGCCTGACCAAGGGCGATGGCGAGGTCGTCTCCGGCCCAACCGGTGCCATCTCTCCAGATTGTCGTGATGGTGAAGGGCCGTGGCGGGCATCCTCGGAGTCCTTAAGGACTCCGAGGCCTGAGAAAACAGACGAAACAGTCGATTGCCACCACCTCGCTGCTTCCAATGTATCCAAATAGGTGAATCAAGGAAGCGGCGCACCAGGTGCCCCACATTGGCCGTTGTGCCAGATGCCGGTTGGCGTCACGCGGTGGTGGCGTATCTCCAGGATCTTGGCGAAGTCTCGTTGACGCGACGGGATACCGTGCACCAACATCACCCGCTGGGCCGCGACCTCGTCGGCGATCTCCAACAGGCCCCGCTTGTCGGCGTGTGCCGAAAGCCGCATCATCTCGATACGGGCTCTGAGAGGAATTCTCCTTTCCACACCGTGGTCGTCGATGGACAGGTGCGAGGCGTGTTCCTCGGCAAGTTTGAGCAACCTGGCGCCCCCGGATTCCTCATCCTGGTATCCGGAGAGAAACAGCGCGCTGTTGGCTTCCGGCAGGATGCGTGCCGCCCACTGCACAGCCGGTCCTCCGGTGAGCATGCCTGACGTAGTGATCACCACCCCGGAGGTGAACTGGTCAAGGTCGTCAGGGCGGTTGGCCCGTTTCACGTTTCCGCCGACGATGTGCAGTGGGGATCCGCGATCCGCGGTGATGGATTCGAACGAAGATGTGATGTCCGCGGCCATCCCGTCGAGAAGCGCCGGTACGTGGGGAAGCCGGTTGCGCATGATCAGCGCAAGCTCCTGGGCGCGGCCGAGTGCGAAGGCTGGAATGAGAACACGTCCACCGGCCGAGTAGATGTCTTCGACGGCTCGAACCAGGTCGTTGACGCGAGTCTCTCGCGCATCGTGGATCTCGGCACAGCAGGTGGACTCCATTACGAGCAGGTCCGCCTCGCGTGCCGCGTCCGGGATCTCGTAGCCGTCCACGGTCTCCTGGCGGAACCCAGAGATGTCGCCGGTGATGACGACGCGCCGGTCACCCGCCTGGACGACGACCCCGGCAGCCCCGAGGATGTGTCCTGCGGGGAAGAGCTCAAGCGTGACGTTCCCGACCTGACGCCGCGCGCCGTACGGGACCTCCTCGCAGCGCTGGACCGCGGCCTTGACGGTGTCGCCGTGGTAGAGCGCCTCGCCGCTCGCCCCCCACTGGCGATGGGTACGCCGTCGCAGGTCCATCAGTTTCGCGGAGTCGGTCCACATGGCGGGCATCAGCCGCACGGTCGCCGGGGTCGCGATCACTCGCAGCCTCGGCATCCGCTCGACCAGCGCGGGGACGTACCCACAGTGGTCGGTGTGCGCATGGGTGACCACCACGGCGTCGATCGGTCGACTCAGGGCCTGATCGATGTCGCGCGGCGGCTGAGCCGGATCACCGGGACGTAGCCCGGCGTCGACGAGCAGGCGGGTGCCACCGGCCTCGATCAGCACGCACGAGCCGCCGATCTCGGTGGCGCCTCCCAGAGGCAGGACGCGCAGCTGGAGTTCCTGGGTGACGGCCACCCGGGGCTCCGGTGTGATGTCCGGTGGGGACACGATCGCCTGAAGCGCCGTGACAAGCGCTTCGGGCTCGATGCCCGCGACCTTCGCCGCGAGTGCGACGAGCGGAGCGACGGCGGAGGTCCGCCGATCGGGTACGGGGTCGCCGTCAGGTGTGTCGAACGTACGTCGCAGGGCGCCGAGGAGGTCGGCGACGCTCGAATCCGGATCATCGAGACGCCGCTGGAGGGTCGACACCTGGATGTCCAGCTCCTCGGCGCGCTTCTCGGCCTCCTCAAGGGTGGCCCTGGTGTTCCGAAGGTCCGCGGCGGTGTGCTCGTTTCGGCCGTTGGCCCGCTCCAGCCGGGCCCGGAGGTCGTCGACCTTTCTCTGGTGTCTCCGCAGCCGGGTCTGCTGGAGGCGGTTCGCTCTGTTCAGCTGTTCCGCCAGCCGGAGTCCCGCCTGGAGGACATCGTGGTCAGAAGAGAGCAGCAGCGTCGCGAGAGCCCGTGACTCCGGCTGGTCGTCGGGAATCCGGAGATCTCTCCGGAGACGATCCCGTAGTCCCCGGAACCTGACCAGTGCCTTGATGAGCGTTTCCCGCTGGGCGGTGACGAGCTGGTCGACGTCGTGTTCCCGTCCGGCCAGGGCGGGCCGGGACAGGAACACCTCGGCCACCGCACGGAGGATCGGCAGCAGCGGATCCGGTGTCACCGAGACCGCTCCATCCGCCGGGTCGCGTTCATGAGAACGGATTCGCGTTCGAGCTTTCCGTCGGTGCGGGGTACGAGCGCACCCAGCGTACGGAGCACCTCGACCAGGTCCGCGGTGGAGACGTAGCCTTCCTCCCGCAGATGGGATTCGGAGAGCGGATGTCCCTCCTCCTCCGCTCCGGCCAGAGCCAGAAGGTCCGAGATCGTCTCCGAGTCGTCGGCGATCTCGGTCAGCCGCACAAGCTCACGCCAGGCGGATCCCAGAGCCATGCCGGAGAGAACCCCCGTGGACTTGACGAAATCATCTGGCCTTTGATGGAGATAGGTCCGGCATGTCTCCAAGGCGTGTTCGCGATCGACGTCGGGCCTGCTCAGGTCCTGGATCACCTTGCTGATCAGAACCGGCCACCCGCCGGTGACCCGCAACAGTGCCCCCTGACTGGTCTCGTCCTGGAATCCCAGTCCTTCCTCGTACATCCACTGCCGAACTCCCGGCCGGTTGAACGGCTGCAGCTCCACGAGGTTGGCCGTGCTGGTCAGATCGTCGATCTCGTCTTTGGCCGTGTCCGCCCCGCGGTCGACCGTCAGCCACTGAAGGGCGTGTTCCGGCGGGGCGATGACGGCGATGGCGAGAGTGCCGCCACTGGACAGCGAGACCGCGCGCGAGGCCGAGCGCATGATGCCGGTCCCCTTGATGTGCGAGAGGCCGGAAAGATCGACGATGACAAGGTTGTGTCCCGAGTTGTTGCTCGCCCGCTGTATCGCTCCGTCGAAGGTGAGGCCGTTCTCGCCGACCCGCCATGTCTGCGCCTGGCCGTGCCGCCTGGCCTCGTCCTGAAGCGCGGCCGCCACCCGGTCGAGCTGCAGCGCCTTCGAGCCGGCGATCAGGTGGAGCACGTTCCGCCGGCGCAACAGCCAGGAGACCTGGCTGCCGGTCAGCGGGGAGCGCTCGCGGTGTCCCAGATAGGCGGCACGATAGGACTGCGCGTCGAAGGAGTCGGCCTGCTCGAAACTCTCGGCCTGTTCGAGGACGGCCTCGACCTCGTCGGTGCCGCCGAGCAGGTTGAGGATGTGCGGGGTGCGCAGCCGGTAACGTTCCCGGTCGGCGGCGAGAACGCCGAGGTTGACGCACTCCTCCAGGAGCCCGCGAAAACCGTCACTGGAGGAGTCCTTGAACCCTTGGGGCCACCATCCCTGACAGGCGACTCGCAGCTCGCCGGCCGTCATCGTGGCGTCCGCGCCCGCGTCGAGAGAGTGGAACGCCACCACGTAGGCGATGACCTTGTACCGCTTGTCCAGGTTGAGCGTCAGCTCGAAGCGGTGACGGAAACCGCCGGCCAGTTTGTTGTCCCGCCAGACGGCGTCCACATCCTCGCGGGTGATCTCGTAGGGCAGTGCCGTCTGTGGGGCTGGAAGCCGCCGCAAGCGGGTCAGCAGGGACTCCGCGAAAAGCTGGATCAGGGCGGGGGCGTTGTTGGCCTCCGCGATCACCCGTGAGGCGAGGGTGGCGGGGAAGCGCAGGCCGAGCGCGGCCAGCGGCCTGGTCAGCAGGTTGAACGCGTCCTGCGGGTCGAGCGGCCCGATGGCGATGTGTTCTCCGAGATGTGCCAGTGGCTGGTTCGACAGGCTGTCGAAGCGGGCGGTTTTGTGCAGCCCGGCGAAGACGACTTTCACCCTGTGGTCGGTCTCGTTCATCAGGTTGCGCAGGGCGATGACGTTGCTGAACGCGCGCCGAGCATCCTCGTTGAGGAACTCGTCGGCTTCGTCCAGCAGGATCAGCAACTGCCGCGCCGGATCTTCCTCGATCCACTCTTTCACACCGTGGCAGATCTCCTTCGGGTCGGAGAGTGTCCTCGCCGACTGCGGAAGGATCTCGGCGGCGGCGAGTTTGCCGGCGAGCATGGGCCAGAGCGACTCCACAGGGACCATCCGGCCGATGTCCTGGATGATCTCGAAGATGATCTTCCGGTCCGGGTCGGACTTGCGGATCTGCCGTTCGGCCTTGCGAAGCAGGGCGGACTTGCCGAGCTGCCTGCCGCCGTAGACGAACGAGGAGCCCGTCCGGCTGGTGACCTCCTGCAACTGGTCGGAACGTCCGTAGAACATCTCCTCCGGTACGTCCCCGGTGGGCGCGTACGGGTTGGCGGAGCTGAACGGCGCGAGCAGGCTCACCGTGGAGGTCCAATTGGCCTCGGGCAGTAACGCGAGATAGCTGACCGCGGCGTCGTCGATGACGGCCGTCACCGGAATGGGGCGTTTGCGGCTGACCGCGATCAGCTGACGCCGCTGCTCCACGGTGAGGACACCGAAGTAGAAGACCAGGACGGTCTGGTCCTCCGGCTGCTCCTTCAGCCATTCGACGACCTGCTGCGGCCCCGGGGATTTCCACACGAGCAGCAGCTTGAGGCGGTCACCCGACGGGCTCATCCTGGATCCGAACGCCGGCAGCAGGGCCTCGCCTATCGTGCTGACATTGCTGAGGGCGACCCAGGTCCGGTTCTGCGCCTCGTTGTGGCCGGCCTCCTGGTCGGCCTCAAGGCCGATCATCTGCAACACCGCCGCGATGGCGCTTTTCAGGTTGCCCGCGGCCTTGGGGCCTTGGGACATGGTCTGCCAGAAGCGCAGGCCGTATTCCGACACTCCGAACCGGCCTCTGGGGATACCGGAGACCGAAAGTCCGGCCTGTGCCAGGACGTCGCCCAACTCGGGATCGGTGACGTCGTTCTTGAACTTGAGGGCCTCCTTGAGCTTCTGGAGCCAGTCGTCGCTCTCCGGCCGCTGCCGTCTCGATGAGCGGGAGGACATCCCCTCGAAGGCCCTGGGGAAGTGAGGGAAGAACCTACTGAGATGGTCGACGGCGTCGGAGCGTTCGGGAAGCGGCTTGCCGACCTGTGCCTGCGCGATGAACTCGTGAGCCGTGGTTAGGTCGCCCACGTCGATGAAGCCCTTGATTCGCTCCTGCACGTCGGCAACGTTGGAGTTCTCGGCGCTGAGGGCGGCCAGCCGCTCCTGCTCCACGGCGATCCTGTCATCACGGATTTTCTCCGCTTCCCGCTTCAGCTCCTCCAAGGCGTGGAAAATGACGCCGAAGTCATCCCGCTCGTCACCGGCCAGCGTCTGGAGCGTCGCGGAGAAGCGGGTCGAGGCGATCTCGGGGAGCACACCGTCTCGGCGCCACTCCGCGATCTGGTCACGAACGTTCTCGATCCGATCGCCACGTTCGTTCCTGGCGGCGGAGACGAGCTTCTCCCGGTGGTTTTGGAGCTCGGCCGCGAGTGCCTGGCCCTGGGCGGACAGGACGGCGATGACGGCTTGGGTGCCCTCGTGGTCGCCGAGATCGGCGCGCGTGAGAAAGGCTGCACGCCAGTCTCGGCCACTCCCACCGCACAGGGGCGTGAGCTCGCTCAGGGCAGGGGGGGCGTACGGGGCCAGGGTGTCGGCGTCGACTCTGATCGTGGGAGAGAACAGGAGATCGCCGTTGAGCACGTGGGCGATCGAGGGCTCGGACTCCGGCGGGGGACTTCCGTCC
Source organism: Streptosporangium oxazolinicum (assembly GCF_039537505.1). Classification (NCBI taxonomy): domain Bacteria; kingdom Bacillati; phylum Actinomycetota; class Actinomycetes; order Streptosporangiales; family Streptosporangiaceae; genus Streptosporangium; species Streptosporangium oxazolinicum. The sequence goes on along the minus strand of NZ_BAABAQ010000003.1, from coordinate 371,619 downwards.
AGCAACCTGAGGGTGTCGCGGACCAGCGTCGAGGCGGCCGACGCGGCAGCGGCCAAGGGCTCCGCGGACTCGGCGAGCCTTACGAGCTCCTCCTCGGCCCGGACTCTGTTCTGGTTGACCACCGCACGGAGGTCGTTCAGTGCCCCGACGACCGAGGGAACGCCGAAGCCGTCGGTGCGTAGCGCCTCCACCTCGTGGACGGCCGTCACCCAGGTCGCCACGAGGTCCAGAGCCCGGTTGACCTTCTCCACCAGCTTGATCCGCGCGCTGGAGTGGATCCGGCTGCTGCCGCGGTTCGACGTCCGCTCCTTGGCCGCGGCGTCGATCGTCCGATCGATCATGTGACCGGCACGAAGCTCCTTGAGCTTCGCCCTCGCGTTCCGCATCTCGTTCTCGTCGTCACGAGCCGCGACGGCGAGCAGAGCACCCAGAGGGGCGTTCTCCTGGAGCAGGAATTTCCATACCTCGGTGGCCCGTTGAAACTTGATCGTCTGAGAGGGGGCCTCCTCGAGAAACCTCAACGCGGCCAGGGAGGCGTCTTTGCGGCTGTTCTCCGCCTGCGAGGCGTCCTGCAACCTCCCCGACAGACCCGGCACGAGATAGGCGCCGTCCTTGGCGACCTTGGCGAAGGCCTTTCCGTACGCGGTCAGCGCGGGGAAGTCGGAGACCACGGGGGAGAGATCCTCGATCAGCGGGGCGGTCTCCGGGGTGGGATGGATCAGACCCGCCCGTATCGCCGCGGCCCAGCCGAGCAACTGCCCGGCCGTGTCCTCGGCGAGGGCCTTCGACGTCACGTTCGCGACCGATTCGGTGAACATGGCCGACAGCCGTCCGGCGAACTCGCTCATCTCGGCGGCCATGGCGGCACACCGTCGCGCGTTGACCTCGGCGCTGGGGCGGCCCGCTGCCACGCGAAGCCAGGCGGCCAGGCCCAGCTGTCCGGCACGGATCGCCTCCGCCTCGGCCTCGGCCGCCTTTGGGGGAAGTCCCGCCAGATGGTCCGTGGGCGACGGAGAGACATGGTCGATCGTTGTCATCCCGGGGCGCGCCGGTTCTTCGGACTCCTCGTTCACCGGTGTGATCTCGGCCGCGGGCCCGGCGGGGAAATCAGGGGAGGCGGGACCGTCGGTCACCGCTGTGGCGGGTTCGTCCGAGGGAGTCTGCTCTGACGTCGAGGGCTCCCGGACGGATGACTCCGCCGGCCGCCTCAAGCCTTCCTCCAGAAAGGCGTCCAGGTCGGCCAGCTCATCCTGATCCTCCGTGGGAGGAGGAAGCGCGGCGCCCTGAGTCGGTGACGGCGTTTCCGGCTCGTCCGTCGTGGGGGGTGTTCCTCCGCCGTCCCGTTCGTCCTGGTCGGGCTGATCCCCTTCGGAAAATCCGCTGTCGGCGGGGGTGGACGAGGCGATGTCCAGTGGCTCGGGAACCGTCAGCCGACCTTGCACCGCGGCCAAGGCCACGGCGGCCCAACCGTCCGGTGCCTCCCGCCTGAACCGATCATGCAACTCGGATGTCCGCAGGAAGGCGTCGGCGTCGTCGGCGAGGTGGATGAGCTCGGCGAGCGTCTCCAGGATCGGAGACTCACCGCGGGCGGCGGCACGGACCTCCTCCAGCAGTGTTTCGAGGACGGGCGGGCCCTCAAGGTGAGCCAGTGCGAGTATTCGACGACGCCGGGAACCCGCCGCCACGACATGGTCGAGGGTCCGCTGGAGAGCGGCGACCGTGCCGTCGTCGGCGATCGTGGAGTCGGCCGCCGACGCGAGCCTGTCTCGCAGTCCGTCGAAGCCGACGACGCTTCGCGTGATCACTTCGAGGTCGTGGTCAAGAGGCCGGCGTGCGTCGGCACATGCTCGCTGCACGTTTCCGGCGGCTTCGGCGGCCTTCAGAAGCGTCTGGCGTAGACGGCTCATCTCTTCCCGCAACGCTTCGACGGAATCCTCGGCGAGGATGTGGGCGCTGTCCGTCGCGGGCTTTTGGGGTTCTTCCGGCTCTGTCGTCAACGTGGACTCTTCGGGATCGTAGTGGTCGAGTTCTTTGATCCCGTTGAGATCTGAATTCTCCAGTGCCGCCGCCGGAAGTGACTGCCGGGCGGCGTCCCGAAGTTCGGACAGCGAGATCGGTGTTTCGGGTAGTTCCGAATGCGGCGCGCGAAACTCCTGCCAGGCGGTGCGGATCGTTTCGGCGGCATCCAGGTCCATACGCTCGGAGGAGGGGACGAGCAGGGCGAGCGCTATCGGAGACAGCGGTACGTCATACCGGCAGATGTGCACGAGGACGAGGGCGGCGAGGTTGTCGGTGAGATGTCTCGTGTTCGCCAACATCTCGACGAAGATGGAGGCCGAGGACATCGCCTCGGCGGCGGAGCTCGGTAGGAGCAGCCTCGCACAGGCCTCCGCGGTGAGCTCGTCGTGGTTCTCGAATCCGTGGATGAAGGGCAGGCTGAGAACGTGGGTGAGCGACGCGCTTCGCTTCCTGTCGTTTCCCCTGAGCGCGTGCACGAGGCTGGTTGCCGCTGATTTGCTGATCGACCGCATATCGGAAAGCCCCACATGTCGCAATACCCTCTTGCGAAGAACCGGGGGGTAGTTGACGACGCTCGACAGGAGATCTTCCGCGGTGACCCTGGCTGCTATCTCTGTTACGACTAGATCGATGTCCGTAAGTACCTTTTGAGTACTTAAATAACCAAAAGGTGCAGAGTGATGGTTGTGTGGGTTCTTCTTGGTGCAGTTATGCACTGCCAACGCCTCCCCCTTCCGTATTGCTGGTCGATGTCGTAGGCTTTCGTGTTCTTGGATTCCTTGTTTAGGGATGAAGTGCATTCGCCTGGAAGGGGTGGCTTCGGGGCGCGAGGGGTGAAGACACGGGCCGGCGCACACGACCCGTGATTGACGACCCGAACTCGTGCCGCAGCCCGCTCCGACGGCGATCGAACCGCTCCGCCCGGTGGACACGGTCCTTCGTGGCGACACCGCCACCCTGTCTTCGATGTGCGCCGCGTCACATCTATGGAACGTAGACCATTTCTTGGAAAATGTGAACTAAGTCCACAATGATTTTTTGTGTGGACATGGGACGATGGTGGGCGTACAGTCCGGTTCACGTCCTTGGCGGAACGTTCCCGGGGCGATCGACTTTGCGGGCGCTTGAGGCCTGTCAGACTGGTTGGCCGCGAGCTTTCTCTCCCGTGGTCGCAGGACGGCGGGTCGTGAGCGCCGCAGGTGGGAAGCCGTTGGCGAGGAGTGAATGGTGACGAGCGCGACGCCCCTGAAGACGCCCCCGAGGCAGGCGACCGCGGAAGGACCGGCCATTGGTGCCTTGGTGGCGGTCCGCGGGCAGCGCTGGGTGGTCGGCGAGGTCGAGACGAGCGGCGCCAACACCCTGGTGAGCCTGCAGAGCGTCGAGGACGGACGCTACGGCGACCGGCTCGACGTCATCTGGGAGATCGAGCCCGGCCGCCGCGTCCTGCCGAGCGGCTCGCTGCCCGACGTGACCCCCGAGGGCTTCGATCCGCCCGAGAGGCTGGCCGCCTTTCTCGACGCCGTCCGCTGGTCCGCGGTGGCCAGCGCCGACGTCAAGACGCTCCAGGCGCCGTTCCGCTCCGGCGTCGCCATCGAGGACTACCAGCTGGAGCCGGTGGGCCGCGCCCTCGACGCGCCCCGGGTGAACCTGCTGCTCGCCGACGACGTCGGCCTCGGCAAGACCATCGAGGCCGGGCTCGTCGCCCAGGAGCTGCTGCTGCGCAACCGCGCCCGCCGCGTCATGATCGTCTGCCCGGCGGGTCTCACCCTCAAGTGGCGTGACGAGATGGCCGAGAAGTTCGGCCTGGACTTCACGATCGTCGACACCGAGCGTTGCGCGGTCGTGCGCCGCACCTACGGCTCCGCCGCCAACCCGTTCCAGGTCTATCCGCTGACGATCGTCAGCCTGCCGTGGCTGCGCGGCCAGAAGACGCAGCGGCTGCTGGACGAGGTGCTCGACCCGGCCGGGCTGGAGCGCCGCTTCGACCTGCTCATCCTGGACGAGGCCCACCACGTCGCCCCCGCCGCGCCCAAACAGGTCTACGCGGTCGACTCCCAGCAGACCAGGCTGATCCGCCGCCTCGCCCCGCACTTCACCCACCGGCTCTTCCTGTCGGCGACCCCGCACAACGGCTACCAGGCGAGTTTCACCGCACTGCTGGAGATCCTCGACGACCAGCGTTTCGCCCGGGGCGTCACCCCGGATCCCGCCGCCGTCAAGGAGACCGTCGTACGCCGCCTCAAGCGGCACATCGTCGACGGCGAGGGGAGGAAGCGCTTCCTGGAGCGCGCCGCCCACGCCGTCCCGGTGCTCTACCCCGACGACGAGCGCGAGGTTCACGGCCTGCTCAAGGAGTTCGCGGCGCTGCGCAGGGTCCGGCTCAACCGGAGCAGGAAGGGCCGCAAGGCCGCCGACCTGGTCACGCTGCTGCTCAAGAAGCGCCTGTTCTCCAGCCCCGCCGCGTTCGCCCACACGGTCGGCGTCTACCTGAGCACCGTCACGTCCACCGTCCAGGCCGTCCCCGAAGAGGACGACGAGATCCCCGACTGGATGGAGGACTACTGGGAGGACACGGCGACCCTCGACGACGAGCCGCTGGCCGAGGCCGAGGACGCCGCCGTCGGCATGGCCGCGCCGCTCCAGGGAGCCGCCACCAAGGAGGAGGTCGCGCTGCTCACCCGCATGCGCGGCTGGGCCCTCGACTACGCCTCAGCTCCCGACGCCAAGGCCCGCGAGCTGATCACCTACCTCAGGGCCGTCTGCCGTCCCGGCGAGCACTGGACCAACGAGCGGGTCGTCGTCTTCACCGAATACCGCGACACCCAGAAGTGGCTCGCCGAGCTGCTCCGCCAGGAGGACCTGGCCGGAGACCGGCTCGCGATCCTGCACGGCGGGATCGCCGCCGACGAGCGTGAGCAGCTCCGCATCGCCTTCCAGACCGACCCCGCCGAGCACCCCGTTCGCGTCCTGCTCGCCACCGACGCCGCGAGCGAGGGCATCGACCTGCAGAACCACTGCCACCGGCTGGTCAACTACGACATCCCGTTCAACCCCAACAAGCTGGAACAGCGCATCGGCCGGGTCGACCGGTGGGGCCAGAAGCACAACCCCGACATCCGCCACTTCGTCGGCACCGGCTGGGAGAGGGCGGTCGACTCCTACGAGGCCGACCTTGAGTTCCTCTCCCGGGTCGCCGGGAAGGTCGCCCAGATGGAGGAGGACCTCGGCTCCGTCAACGCGGTGCTCGCCGAAGCCGTCCAGCGGCGCATGCTGGGCGACATCTCCGACTACGACGTGGAGCGCGCCGCCGCCAGGGAGTCCCGCCAGACCGTTCAAGCCGAGACGAACGTCGGCGAGCAGGTCCGTCGGCTCCGCGCCAACCTCGACGACACCGTACGCGAACTCGGCATCACCCCGGCCAAGGTGAAGCGGGTCGTCGACACCGCGCTCGACCTGGCCCGCCAGCAGCCGCTCCACGTCCATGTGGACGACAAGCACCTCGCCGAGGGACTGCACGACGTGCCGCCGCTCACCGGCTCCTGGGAACGGGCCACGGCCGGGCTGGCCACCAAGCTCAGGAAGTCCGGCGAGCCGCCCAGGCAACGCCCGGTCACCTTCGACGAGAAGGTGACCCTCGACCCGGACGGCAGGGTCCGCGACGACGTGGTCCTCGCTCACCTGAACCACCCGCTCGTCGCCATGTCCACCCGCCTGCTGCGCACCGCCGTCTCCAACCCGGAGGTCGGCCTGCACCGGGTGACCGCGGTGGTCAGCGACGACCCAGCTTTGGAGACCGTGCTGGTCGGGGCGTTCTTCCGCTTCGTCCTGGTCGGCGGTGACGGCGTACGGCTGCACGAGGAGGTCCTGCACGCCGGAGGCTGGATCCCCGAGAACGGCCGCTTCCGGCGGCTGGAGAACCTGACCGTGCTCGGCGGCCTCCTGGACCGGGCGCTCACCGGCGGCACCCCCGCCTCCGCTCCGGTACGGCACCGCCTGGCCGGGCTCTGGCCGAGGGTGGGTGAGGCCGTCCTGCAGTCGATCGACTGGCGCGTCGACGGCAAGGACCAGAAGCGCGACCAGCTGGAACGCAAGCTCGTCCAGCGGATGGAGGCCGAGCAGACCAGGGTCGCCGACAACCTGGCCCGGTTCGAGAGCGCGCTCCGCGCCAGGCTCGCCGAGAACGAGGACGAGGACGCCCTGTTCAGCCGCATCGAGGCGGCCCAGAGCAAGGAAGAGCTCGACCAGTACCGCAAGGACCGCAGATCATGGGAGGACCGCTTGTCCCGCCTCGCCGAGGAACGCGACCGCGAGCTTGAGACGATCGCGTCCCGCTACCGCGCCCCGCAGCCGCACCGCTTCCCGGTGGCCGTGGTCTTCGTCGTGCCGAAGCGGGAGGCCGTCCGATGAGCAGGTCAGGTTTCGGCAGGTCCTTCGGCGCGGAGCGCGACTCCGGGCGGCAGCACCAGGACTGGCTGAGCCTCGTCGAGGTCTCCGGCCCGTTCCTCAGCCTGCCCGTGCTGCGCTCGGCCTGGCCCGCCCTCGACTCGCTGGACAAGCGGGAGCGCGAGCGGCTCCGCGTCGAGCACGCCACCTGGCAGGCCGACAAGAAGCGCAGGCCCTGGATCGCGTACGTCCTGCGCGAGCTGCTCGGCTGGGGGGACGCGGTCGAGATCGGCGGGCTCGACCGGCTCACCGTCCAGGTGCCCGAGCACGACACCTCCCTCACCCCCATCTTCGCGCTGTCCGTACCGGGAGGTGAGCCCGCGCCGACCTCGGACGTGGCCGGTGTCGCGCCCGGCTCGGGTACGACCGAGGACATCCGTCTCCTCGGGATGATCACCGGCGGCCACCCCGCCGCCCGGATGAAGTCCTCCACCTGGGCCGCCACCCCCGTCGACCGGATGGCCCACCTGTGCCGTCACCACGGCGTCGAGCTGGGCCTGGTCACCGACGGCCGCTGGTGGGCCCTCGTCTGGGCGCCCAAGGGCGGCGCCACCACCACGGCCGTCTTCGACGCGATGCCCTGGCCGGAGGCCGCCGAACGCGACGTCGTCCGCGCGTTCGTCTCGCTGCTCGGCCTCCGCCGTTTCTTCGAGGTGCCTGTCGGCGAGCGGTTGCCCGCGCTACTGGCCGCCAGCCTCGACAGCCAGGAGGAGATCACCGAGGCTCTCGGTGTCCAGGTGCGCCAGGCCGTCGAGCTGCTCGTCACCGCGATCGGCCGTGCGGGCGTCCGCGACGACGTCGGCGCGCCCGACGTCTACCGGGGCTCGGTGGCGGTGATGATGCGCATCGTCTTCCTGCTGTTCGCCGAGGAACGCGGCCTGCTGCCTGCCGACAACGAGGTCTACGCCGCCTCCTACTCGGCGGGACGGCTCTGCGCCGAGCTGGAACAACGCGCCGTCGAAGGCAGCGAGACCGAGCTGGAGAACGGCTACGGCGCCTGGCACCGGCTGCTCGCCGTCTTCGAGGCCGTCTACCGTGGCGTCGAGCACCCCCGCCTCAGCATGCACCCGCACGATGGCTCGCTGTTCGACCCGCACACCTCCACCTGGATGCCGCTGACCATCGACGACCGTACCGTCCTGCACATGCTCCAGGCCGTCCAGTACGTCCAGGTCGGCAAGGGGAAGAACCGCGAGCGCCGCAGGCTCAGCTTCCGCTCCCTGGACGTCGAGCAGATCGGCTACGTCTACGAGGGCCTGCTGTCGTACGAGGGCTTCCGCGCGGCCGACACGGTCGTCGGGCTCGTCGGCAAGTCCGGCAGGGAGGCGGAGGTCGAGCTGACCGCCCTCGAAAACCTCGCCGCCGGTTTCGGCGGCGCGACGGGCGACGGCTTCGCCGCCAAGCTGGCCGAGGTCCACAAGGACTCCGGCATCGGCACCGTCGGAGCGCTCACCCGCCACCTGGCCCCGCGCGACGAGGCCGCCGAGCTGGAGGCGACCCGCAGGCTCCTCGCCGTCACCGGCGGCGACGCCGAGCTGACCCGGCGGCTGCTGCCGTTCGCCGGGATCATCCGCGACGACCTGCGCGGCCTGCCCGTCGTCATCCTGTCCGGCACGCTGTACGTCACCGAGTCGGCGCTGCGTAAGAACACCGGCACGCACTACACGCCGAGGAAGCTCGCCGAGTCGGTCGTCGAGGGAGCCCTGGAACCGCTGATCTACACGGTCGGGCCGCTGCAGACCGCCGACCGGACGCAGTGGAAGCCCAAGACGTCCACCGAGATCCTGTCGCTGAAGGTCGCCGACATCGCGATGGGCTCGGCCGCCTTCCTGGTCGCCGCGGCCCGCTATCTCGGTGAGGCCCTGGTCGACGCCTGGTCCCGCGAGGGCAATGAGCGCGCCGCCGCTTACCGCGAGGCCGCCCCCGAGCGTACGGCCGACGCCGACGCCGATCCACTCGTCATCGAGGCCCGCCGCCAGGTCATCGAGCACTGCCTGTACGGCGCCGACATCAACCCGATGGCCGTCGAAATGGCCAAACTGTCCCTCTGGCTCGTCTCCATGGACCCGGCCCGGCCGTTCACCTTCGTGGACGACAGGCTGGTGGCGGGGGATTCACTGTTGGGGATCACTTCTGTTGAGCAGCTTGAGTACATGCACATGGACCCGGTGAAGGGTCGGAAGATCCACGAGGGCATCTTCGACTGGACGGCGGGGGTACGGGAGAAGGTCGCCGAACTGGCCGAGAGCCGCCGGAGGATCGCTGAGGTCGAACTGGGAGACGATCCGTTGGCGGCGCTAGCCAAGAAGCGGGCGCTGTTGGAGGAGACGAGGATCGCCTCGGGGCAGCTCCGGCTGTTTGCGGACCTGACGGTGGGGAGTGCGCTGGCACGGGAAATCTATGACGTCGGCAGTTCGGGTGAGAATCTACATGGCAACCGTGGCCGACACGGTTCGACAGTGGAAGGCCGAAAACTGAGCGTTGATGTCGCCTCGCTCAGAGCCGCCGAGCTTGCTGATGCAGTGAGCAGGAAAGCGGATCAGGCCGAAGTAGCCGCTCGTGAGCAACGTCGCAGATGGCTCGCTACCGACCAGGTTGACGGCTCCTTCGATCGTCATCCGATCCACTGGCCGCTGGTCTTTCCCGAAGTTTTCGAAGAAGTCAGCGGGAGTTCCAGCAAGCCGGGCGACCTTCAGGGGCGGTCGCGACTGAAGAGCCCTGGGTTCGACGCCGTCATTGGCAACCCGCCGTTTCTTGGGGGGAAGAAGATCAGTGGATCACTGGGTTCCGCTTATCGCGAGTATCTTGTCGAGTCGATCGGGGGAGGGGTTCGCGGACATGCGGATGTCGTCGCCTATTTCGTGCTTCGGGCGCATGCCCTGCTCAATCCGGGCGGGCAGACGGGGTTGATCGCGACCAACACGCTTGCCCAGGGGGACAGCCGAGAGGTTGCTCTTGATCAACTCGTGGCGGATGGGGTTACGATTCGCCAAGCCATAAAAAGCAGGCCATGGCCGTCGAAGAGTGCGGTGTTGGAATACTGTGCGGTGTGGACTAGCCGAGTCCAGCTTGGCGAGGAGGCCGAGCAGGTTGCGGAGGATGTCGTAGTTTCCGCTATTTCTCCTTCACTTGAACCGGAGTCTCGGGTTAAGGGAAACCCGTATCGGCTGGCTGTCAATTTTTGGGCATCTTTCATTGGATCTTACGTTTTAGGACTCGGCTTTGTAGTTGATTCCCGTGTTGCGAAGAAATTGATAGAGCAGGATATGCGGAACGTGGAGGTGTTGTTTCCTTACCTTAATGGGCAAGACCTTAATTCGCGACCTGACTGTTCGGGGAGTCGTTGGGTGATTAACTTTCACGACTGGACTGAAGAGAAGGCAAAGGGCTACCCAGATGTGTTCTCAATCGTCAACCGCCATGTGAGGCCTGAGCGCCAGCGCAAAAAGCCAGATGGAACTTACGCCTTGCGTAGACCCTTGCCAGAGCGTTACTGGCAGTACGCGGACAAGCGGCCCGCGATGGTGCGGGCTATATCAGGGCTGGAACGCGTCATCGCGATCACGCTTGTAAGCAAGGTAGTGATGCCGGTGATGGTGCCTACTGGGCAAGTGTTCGCTCACAAGGTCGGTGTCTTTGCGACGGATGACACGGCAATGCTGGCTCTGCTGTCCAGTGCGCCGCATTATTGGTGGACGGCCAGTCGCAGTTCGACGATGAAGGCAGACATCAACTACTCGCCATCGGACGTGTTCGAAACACTGCCCCTTCCCGAGCTGACCCAGGAGATGCGCGATCTCGGCGACCGGCTCGACACCTTCCGCCGGGATCTCATGCTCTCCCGGCAGGCTGGGCTGACCGCGACCTACAACCTGGTCAACGACCCCGCGTGCCAGGACGGCGACATCGTCGAGCTCCGCCGCATTCACCGGGCCATCGATGAGGTGGTCTGCCGCGCCTACGACTGGGGCGACCTGATCGATCAGCTCGACCACGGTCACCACAAGGTTGGCCGGGAGACCCGTTACACCGTTGGCCCCTTCGCGCAGCGGGAGCTGGTTGACCGGCTGCTGGAGCTCAACCACGCCCGCTACGCCGAAGAGGTCGCCAAGGGCCTGCACAACAAGGGTGCCAAGCCCAAACTCTCCCGGGCTGCGAAGAAGCCCGCAGCCGAGGGCGGTCTGTGGTGAGGCGGTGAAACGGCGTTCCGCCAAGTTTGTGACCGCGTAGCGGGGCGATCTGCGTGACCTCCGGTTCACACGCATGTCGACGGTCGGGATCTCCCGTCGCTCGCCGGTTCTGTGCGTGCCCGGTCCGGCGGGCTGACCTCAACCCGCCGACTCGGGGCTGTCTGTAAGCGAAGCCTGCTGGAGGATGGTCATTTCCATGGCGGAGTAGCTTGTCAGGTGAGAGTGTCGAGGTCGCCGTTCTTGATGCCGTTGATGAAGGTGGTCCAGTCGTTGCGGCGGAAGATGAGGGTGCCGCCGTCGCGGTCCTTGGTGTCGCGGACGGCGACATCGTTGCTGACGAATGCCATCTCGACGCAGCTCGGGCCATCGGCGCTGAGGCTGCTCTTGCGCCAGCGTGCAGCGGAGAGGTCAGGTTGCCGCATCCTGCTTCCTTCCTTTAGTGACGTTCGCGGAGGGATGCGAGTAGCGCGGCCGTATCCGCAGGGCTGAGCGCTATCGCACGAAGGTGCTCGCAAATATTGTTGTACCGCTGAATTTCTGTTTCCTTTTCAAGGAACAGGTCACCGGCCGCACTGTCAATGTGGATCACATCGGGGTCGTCCGTGCCGAACTTCAGGACGATGAAGCTCCCTGGCATTCCCGGATGGGCTCCTGCAGAGAACGGGATGACCTGGAGGGTGATGTGCGGGCGCTTGGCCTGCTGGGCGAGATGCGAGAGCTGATCACGCATGACGGCATCGCCGCCGATCTTTCTTCGTAGAGCGGCTTCATCCAAGATCGCCCACAGCTGTAGGGGTACGGTGTTTTCCAGGAGGGCCTGTCTCTGCATCCTGGCGCCGACGCGGCTCTCGATCTCGTCGTCGGTGGCGGTCGGTCGCACCCCTCGGATCATTTTTCGCATGTACTCCTCGGTCTGTAGCAGGCCCGGGATGAACAACGACTCGTAGTTGATGACTTGCCGGGCCTCGGACTCCAAGCCGATGTAGGCACTGTATTTGCCGGGAAGATCTGCTTCGAAGCCGTTCAGCCAGCCGCGCTGCTTTGCCTCCTTCTGCAAGGCCAGCAGGTCGGCGCGGGTGTCGCCGGTGACAGCGTAGGCGTCAAGCAGGGCGATGAGCGTCCTGAGCTGTGGCTTGGTCTGGGCGGTCTCGATCCGGTAGAGCGTGACGATGTTGACGTTGGTTTTCTCCGCGACATCCTCCTGGGAGAGCCCGGCGGCCTGACGGAGACGGCGTAGCTCGGACGCCAGGCGGCGCAGACGCACCGTGGGAGGTTGACGCTTGCTGGATGACGGGGGTGCGTTTTCACCCATTCCTTACCTCGCTCGCGTTTGGTGCATTTCTGGATCATGTACGAGATACAAATGTAGCCCTTGCATTAACTGAGAGTGATACTGCATGCTCACAGAGTCAACCCTTCCAGGTTGGGTTCTTCCTGGAGGGCGAAACGCATGATTTCCCCAGACGGCCGGGCGGACGATCTTCCCTCCCGAGGCGGCCCACCCCGTACCGGGTGTTCGCCCGGCCTCAGTGGTGCGACCGGCGACACATCTGCGACGCTCCCCGGCCGTACTTCCCGTAGGACCGGCACCGTGCCCTCGTCCCCCGTGGGGTGAGCGGCGCCCCCGTCTGCGAACGGTGCCGGTCCTATGCCCGACGTACCAATCAGGAGCGGGTGAAAATGACCGATGTCACCAGCAGCGAGCAGTATCTGAAACTCTCCGTCTTCTCGACGTCGGCCTACTACGCCCGCGTACACGTCCAGCGCGTGCTGGAGGGCTGGCACCGGGACGACCTGATCGAGGCCGCCGTGCTCGTCACCTCCGAACTGGTCTCCAACGCGGTCAAGGCGCACGCCTCGTGCTCCGCGATCACGGAGGCGACGGCTCAGGTCGACCCGGACCACATCTGGATGGACCTCTACCGGGTCGGCGAGACGATCGTGCTCCGTGTCTGGGACGCCAGCCCCCTCGCGCCGGTGATCCGCGACCCCGCCCCGGACGACGAGAGCGGTCGTGGCCTCCACATCGTCGACCTGCTCGCGAGCGAGTGGGGCTACTACCGCCCGTCCCCGGGCGGAAAGATCGTCTGGTGCACCCTGGCCGCTTCGCCGGGAGCTCCCGAATAGCGGTCGGACGGTCGCCGCCTCGAACAGTTCGAATTTTTGGGATGTGATGAACCCAAGACCCTGGGTGGTGCGCCTGTTGCCCGGTAGCATCGGAGGCATGCTCCAGGAACTGCGTGAACGTGCCGCACTCGTGGCATTGCTGCAGCGTCCTGGCGCCAAGTGGCAGGACATCGCGCTCGGCGTGCTCGAAACCGGCGGTGCGGTGGAGATGCTTGAGCGGGAGCTCCGGCTCCAGGAGACGTTGTTCCCCGAGACGGATCCCGTGGTGACCGCCATCGCGCGGGCCGCGGAGGCCCTGACCGAATGGGAGGCGGCGGGCCTGGAGGTTCACGCCTGCTTCGATCGCGCGTATCCGAGCCAGCTCCGTGGCATTCACCAGATGCCCCCGCTGCTGTTCTCGCGGGGCACTCTCACCGAGGATCGGCGCGCGATCGCCGTCGTGGGCACCCGGCAGGCGAGTGAGCGGGGTCTCCAGATCGCGTCGACGGTGGCGAGAGAGCTGGCCCTGCACAAGGTGACCGTGGTCAGCGGTCTCGCCAAGGGCATCGACACCGCCGCGCACAGAGCGGCGCTGGAGGCGGGCGGCCGGACCGTCGCCGTCATCGGGACGGGCATCAACCGTTTCTATCCGAGCGAGAACCGGGCGCTGCAGCAGCAGATCGCCCGCGAGGGTGCGGTGATCAGCCAGTTCTGGCCCGACGCCCCGCCCAGCAAGCAGAGCTTCCCGATGCGCAACGCGGTGATGAGCGGTTACGCGGCGGCCACGGTGGTGGTGGAGGCGCCCTGGAAGAGCGGCGCGCGCATTCAGGCGCGACTGGCCCTTGAGCACGGCCGCCCCGTCGTGATGCCCGATCAGCTTCTGGAGCACGACTGGGCGCGGGAATACGCGAAAAGGCCCGGAGTGCATGTGGTTTCCGGCCTTGAGGAGTTACTCTCGGTTGTGGAGCAAGTGATCTCGGATCTGCACACCGGCCCTGACGCGCTTCCGGAGACCCCCCGCCTTGTCGCAACCAGCTGATCCCTGGCAGTTCGTTCGCGCGCGAGTCGCTCAGCAGGCTTCTTACCTTCGAAATCCCCTCGATCCATCACCTTCCATCTGTTACGTGTGCCGAGGACCGGTAAACCCCGGTTGGAGCCGTTGCCACGCTTGTGAGAGGCATCTGAAGTCGGCGCAGTCACGGGTCGCCGACGTCGTGGTCCCTATCTCCTATGCGGTGAAGCGAGCCCAGCACGCGCACAACCTCGCCGCCTACAAAGCGGGGTTTCCCTCGCAGGAGAGCCAGACGAACCTTCTCAGTCTCCTGCTGCTCTTCATCGGAGAGCATCTCGGCTGCGTCACCCGAGCGGCCCGCGTCACCGGTTGGAGCCACGCGGCGATCGTGCCGAGCACCAAGAGCCGTCCGGACATGCATCCTCTGCGGGCGATGCTCGAAGGCCGACTCGGTCTGCCGTGGGCCGAGTTGTCCGTGAATCCTGGCATCTCTCCTGAGGTACGGGAATTTCGCGCCGACTGGTTCAGGGTGTCCGGCGTGGATCTCAGCGGCGCTCGTGTTCTTCTGCTCGATGACACCTGGACGACGGGGTCTCGTATCCAGTCGGTGTCGTACGCGCTCAAACTGGCGGGTGCCGACAGGGTCGCCGCCGTAGTGCTCGGACGCCACGTGAACCCGGAATGGGAGGGTTGGAAACCGATCATTCGTGAGGTGAAGGAGAAGCCCTTCCGCTCAGACTGGTGCGCCGTCCACTCCTGACCACAATGACAAGAGGACCTCGGTCGCGTGCTCCGGGGGCGGAAATCCTCCGCTGCCGTGGCGTCGACCCGTGATCGGACTTTGAGCCTGGTGTGTCAATGCCGTGCGGCGGAAGGCGAAACCTTCGCCGGAGCGGACCGGATCTCCTCTTCGAGGGCGTCGACGAGCGCCCTGGCCGCCTGGCGCAGTCGGGCGCGGCGGGCGGTGAGATCTTCGGTGAACGTCCGGGCCTTCGGCCCGACCCACACCGACTGGCCGGTGAACTGGCCGTGGGCCGGGTCGAGCGCGGCCTCAAGGATGGCGACTCTCGCCCTGACCTCCGCCAATGTCTGTTCCAGCACCTGACGCCGCGGGTTGGGCACCAGATCTTCCGGGCCAGGATTCATATATCCCTCTTCGGAGGCCGATACATCAGGCGGACTATTGGACATTATTGGATCTACGGCACCTCGGCCAGCCCTGGAGGAATGTATGACACGTTTTGCAAGGCGCGGGGTTTTGGCCTGCGCGGTGATGGTTTTAACGGTGTCCGGATGTGGGGATAGTGGCCCTACGGCGGCCGAAGCGGGGGAGACCCTCAAATCACACATCACCGAACTGATGAAGGAAAGTCACGTTCTGGATGTCCGGATTACTGATTCCGGCGGGCGCGATATTTCCTGTGGCGAGGGAAAGGCCAAGAGGACCTTCGCGGCTACGGCCAGAGACGCCGCATCGCAACGCGAGCCAGATGGACTCAATACCTACATGCTCGGTGAGCTTTCCTCGGTTGCTCCCTACCGCATTGTCGAAGACCCAGGCAATGCTCCCATCCGGCTTGCCAATGACACGTACAAGACAGTGATCATCTTGGAGTCACCAGCTAACGGGCAATACGGAGTGCGGGGTGAAACTGAGTGCCTCCCGATCTCGTGAGCTAGCTGTCGTAGGCCAGACCGCGCTCTCGGCCTCGTTTGTTACCACCATCGAAGCGGCTCGCCATCTTTTCAGAGAGATCTCCCACTGATAGATCGTTGCTTCCCATCCCGTTGGCCACGGCCCACCGCTCGAACGCCTCAAGCCCTTCGTTCCCCTGCTTGAGCAGCTCGGAGGGTGACCTAAGGTTGCCTTTGGCGTCGGTGACGGACACGCCGGATGGCTTGATCAACTCGGAGAACGGTTTGAGATTGCCGTTGGCGTCGGTGATGGACACGCGGCCGGTTTGGAACTCGGCGGGTGTCACCTTCGGCGTGAAGCCGTTGGCCATGAGTATTTGCGCGTAGATGTGCTGGCGACCGAGGGTCTCGATGGCGTCCTTCTTGTCGGCCAGGTCCACCCGTGTCTCGTCCTCTTCGCCGAAGACGTCTCCGGCGGTGTCGTAAGTGGAGAAGGAGAAGCCCACGAGTGTCCAGAAATATGACGCCGCCTTGGTTGGGGCGAAGAGGCCCGCCACCCCGATGGTGGTGTCGCGCAGGTATTTCATCATGTCCGCCTGCTTTTTATCGGCTGTGTCCAGCGTTCCTTGGACCTTCTCGATGGCGGCCAGTTCGAAGCCACGCACGTTGCCCAGCGCGGTGAACACCTGGTCCATGTGCTTGACGTCGCCGGTGCTCCGGGTCGTCGCCGAGGCGTCGGCGATGAGTTTCATGCTGAGGGCGCCCATTCCCTTTTCGAATGGGGCGAGGTTCGCCGTGGAGTCGGCGAAGGTCTTCAGGAAGCGGTAGGTGTCCTTCGGGCTCAGGGTGAACGCCGACGTCATGCCGAAGGCCGTGGTGAAGGGCTTCAGAGTGCTCTCCTCGGTCATGTTGGCATCGCCGATGTTCGCGCCCTCGGTGATCTCGGCGGCGTAGGCACCGGCCAGCGTCGACATGAAGGGCCTGGCTTCCGGCATGACCTCCATCGGGGTGGCCGGAGTGTCCTCGGTACCGTCGGTGTCCTTGAGGTCTCCCATGATGGTCATGACGTTGAAGGCGAACTTCGCGGCCTCGGGGCTGTGCGGGCCCTTCTCGTAGGCCCCGCCTCCGGCGGCGAGCATCCGGCCGAACTCCGTGCCGACGTTGAGGTCCGTTCCCCAGGGCTGCTTGTAGGACCTGCCGTATTCCAGGCTGATGTCGTACTTCACGCTCAGGGGATCTCCGTGGGGCATGGAGGTGTCCATGCGGTTGAACTCGGTGAACAGGTCTCTGAGATCCTCGCGTGACATGGGGTTGAACAGGCCTCTGGCCACCTCGGGGTTGTTCGCCAGGGCGGGCAGGAACGGGACGAGATCGGTTTTCCAACGCCTGGGCCGGCTGCCGTCGCCGGTACCGATCGGCTTGCCCACCCTGCCCTGCAGCATCTGGGTGAGCCACGGGGCGGGGAAGGTGCCGTACGCGAGCAGGCCCGCAAGCTTGGTTTCCGGGGTTTTCTTGAGGCTGTCCGCCTTCCAGGCGGAGCCGAGGAGGGCCGGTTGCGCGC
Source organism: Streptosporangium oxazolinicum (assembly GCF_039537505.1). NCBI lineage: Bacteria > Bacillati > Actinomycetota > Actinomycetes > Streptosporangiales > Streptosporangiaceae > Streptosporangium > Streptosporangium oxazolinicum. Next base: position 354,653 of record NZ_BAABAQ010000003.1, on the reverse strand, counting down.
CGACCGCCGTGGCCAGAGCGTCACCCATGACCTTACGGTGCTTGTCGGCCGCGTTCTTGTCGTACCTCTCCAGGCGGCTGATCATGCCGAGCATGCCCTCGGGACCGATGGACCGGAAGAACCCGGCGGTGAGATAGCCGTCCTTCCGCCTGTCGGCGAGCTTTCCAAGGATCCGGTCGTAGTCGGCGTTGGGCAGGCCGAGGGAGGACTCGGGAAGACGTCGGAACTCGGCGGCGAGGTCGGTGCCCTTCTTGGCACTGCCCGCCGGGGACTTTCCCGTCTTCTCGTCGTAGGGCAGCAGTCCCCACTCGAACGGGTTGTTGAAGCGGTCGCCGGTCCACGTCGATGCCCGCCCCGGGACGCCGGAGTCCTCTCCCAGCATGGGGAGGTCCTGGTTGATCGTCTCCAGGCGTTCGCGCAGTTTCGGCAGCTCGTCGCCGACCCAGCCGTCGATCTCCCTGATCGGCCGCAGTCCCGCCGCCGGCACCCCGGCCGCCGCGAGCAGCTGCCGGATCCGCTCGGACTGCTCGCCGATCACATCGCGACCGCGTTCCAGTGCGGTGACGAAACCCCGCATCAGCTCGGGGTCGATTCCGGTGAAGTCCGGCGACGAGGGCCCCGTTCCCGGCGACATCGACTCCCCCTCACTCTATTTTGGTTATTTCACCCTAGTTCCAGAATGAGTTATTTTCACCAGCCGTGAAAGATAACCCCATGTTCTGATGGTTGGTCAAAAACGGTCACCGCGCGTGGACCAGGCCGTGACCGGCTCGCAGGTGTGTTTCTCATTCGGCCGGTACGGCCGGGATTCCCTCGGTCGTGACGGCCTGGTTCAGGATCACGTTCTCCACGCTGGGCTGGATGTTGTCCTGGTCGAGCCCGACGCGGCCGTCGTTGTTCAGGGAGTCCAGGGTCACGCTCACGGGCTGTGTGGTGAGCTGGTAGCTGACCCAGTCGGTGCCCTCTCCGCCGACATAGAAGACCCGGCTCGTGGTCGGGGCCGTGCCCCCGTAGTAGGCGTCGGAGCCGGTGCCGCCGTCGACGTAGCTCGGCATGGGGATGTCGATCACGATGGAGTCGCTCCCGTCGCCGAGCAGCGCGACGACCGCTCCCACTCCGTCCGAGGTGCAGCTCACCCTGGTGGCGCTCACTTGCGTGCAGCCGTCTCCCGCGCTGATGGGCACCGCGTCGTGCACCATGATCTTGGTGCCGCTCTTGTAGAAGCGGACGCGGTTGGCCTCTCCCGGTCCGGCGATGTGACTGATGGTGTTCTGGTAGACCTTCACCTCGGCTCCGGCGGCGGTGTGGCCGGCGGAGGGAGTGGCGACGACCGCGGTGGCCGCGAGGCCCGCCAGCAGGGAGAGGTGGAGTGCTCTGCGCGTTGTCCTGTTCCCTCGCATCGTGTGAGGTCCCTTAGCAAGATCGATGTCGGTGGGTATGTCAAATCCTTTTCATCTCGAATCGACGCCCTCTTTGGCGTCGTGTTCGAAGATAGGGAGAAGAGGAAAGGGAATCCCGGTACAAGCCGACAAAAGAAATGTGTGCTTTTACCTGGACGTGCTTACTGGCGGTGCCGGGCCTCTCCAGCATCATGACGTGCGCCGCGATCGAGATCCATGGGCGCCGTTCGCCCGCGAAAACCGGGGAGCGCCTCGTCGTCGAGGCCGCCCACTACGGACCTATCGGCGAGACAGCGCTCAGTGATTCGATGTTCGGTACCGAATTCTCGGCGCTCGCCGTCCCGGGCATGGAACGATCCGTATCATTCACACCATGTCCCCAACCGGCGGCCCCGCTTTTGGCCACAGCGCCGACAGGCGCATTCCCGACCGGTCTTCCTGGCGAGGCTTCCCTCTCAGCATTGTCTGGGCATTCGCTCCGCTGTACACCTGCGGATTCGCGGCCCCCTTCATCATCGGACACGCCGCTGTGCGGTTGAGAAGCAAGAACCTGGGCTTCGCGACAGGCCTCTACGGTGCGTTCCTGCTCGCGTACGCCACCATCGCCAGTGTCATGGACGACGGGAACCCCGCGACCGAGGTGGAGGCGCCGGTGAACGCGGCGGCGGGGGTATGGCTTCTTGTGGGCTGGCTGGGCGGTACGGCGCACGCGTTGTTCCTTCGGTCCAAGGTCTTCCGCTCTCAGCCGAGACATCCGGCCCCCTCGGTGGCCTGGGGCCGCGACCCCGCACCTCCGCCGTCCTACCGACGCCCCACCGTTCCGCCCGCGCCGCCCTCCTACCGGGCTCCCGCCGGACCGCCCCCGTCGTTCCCCCGGCCTTCGTGGAACGACATGGGCGCGATGCCCGTCTCTCGCTCCCTCGACGGGCTCGGGATCGACAGGATCAAGCCGTACGTGCTGACCCGGAAGATCGGTGAAGGCGGCCAGGGCGCCGTGTACCTCGCGCACGGTCCGGATGGGCAGCCGGTGGCGATCAAGGTGCTGCACAACCGGATCATCGGCGGCGCGGCCGAGCGCGAGAGTTTCGTCAAGGAGGCGGCCATGGCCCGGCGGGTGCGTCCCTTCGCCACGGCCAGGGTGATCGACGTCGGTGTCATTGAGGACCTGGCCTACATCGTCAGCGAGTACGTGCCCGGCCCATCCCTGGAGCGGCTGGTGCGAGATGAGGGGCCGAGGGACGGAGACAGCCTGACCCGGCTGGCCATAGGGACGGTGGCGGCGCTCAACGGCATTCACGCCGCGGACGTCGTGCACCGGGATTTCAAGCCCGCCAATGTCCTGGTCGGCCCGGACGGTCCTCGGGTGATCGATTTCGGGATCGCCAGAGCGGTGGACCGGTTCACGATGACCTCGGGTGGCCTCAGGGGCACGCTGATCTACATGTCTCCCGAGCAGATCTCCGGTGATCCGGTCGGCCCGGCGTCCGACATCTTCAGCTGGGCTTCGACCATGCTCTTCGGCGCCACGGGCAGGCACGCGTTCGACGGCGCCTCCCACCCGCACATCTACCGGATGATTCTCCAGCATCATCCCGACCTGTCCGTGCTGCCCGCGGCGCTTCGGGATCCGGTGGCCGCCTGCCTGGCCAAGGACCCGCGGGCCCGGCCGACGGCCGCCGAGGTGATGATGGCGGTCACCGGCTGAACCGGGACACCGCCTCGGCGTACAGATGGATCGGCCTCGTCACGCGATCGACCACGCCCGGCAGTGGCGGCAGGTCCCGCACGAACGGCAGGAGCCGGTGAAAGACCTCGTCGGCACGTTGCGGGCGCTTGTCGGGGTCCTCTTCCAGCAGGGCTGTCACCAGCGCGTCGAGCTCCCGGGGCACCGAAGCCTCCCGGAGCGCTCCGGGACGCATCGGGGTAAGGCTGACATGTCCGCCGACCTCGGCGACGAGGCCCGTCGTCTGGAACACCCGCTCACCGGTGAGCATCTCGTAGAGGACGCAGCCCGTCGAGTACAGGTCGGTCAGCGCGCTGGTCCTGCCGCTGTGAACATGCTCGGGAGCCATGTAGCGGGCGGTTCCCGGGGCACCCGTCGTCCCGGTGATCACCGAGAAGTCCGGTGAGTTCAGCACGGTCGCGACACCGAAATCCAGGACGACGAGGGTCGCGTCGCGGCAGAGCATGAGATTGCCCGGCTTCAGATCCCGGTGAACGAGCGAGTGGTAATGCGTCGTCGACAGCACGGCGCACAACTGTGCCCCGATCAGGGCGGCCCACGAAACAGGGAGCCTCTCGTGCGCGTCGAGCACGTGCGTGAGGGGCCATCCGTCGATGAACTCCATCACGAGGAAGAACCCGTACTCGTCCTCCCCGAAGTCGTAGACGGAGGGCACACCGGGATGGCGGAGCAACGCCATGACCTGGGCCTCGCGCTTGAACCGCCGAAGGGTCTCCTCGCTGAGCCGGTCACGCCGGACACGCTTGACGGCCACCTTGCGCCTCAGGCGTGTGTCGACGCCCTCCCAGAGCTCACCCATGCCGCCCCGGCCTATCGGCTGGCGTAGTTCGTATCGCTGCGCGACCACTAAAAGACTCCGGGTTTCAGATGTGGGGGAGGATCGACGTCGTCCGTGAGGAGCGTCAGGACGGCTGCGGAAAAATGGGTAGCCGGGAATGTCCCCCGGCTACCCGTTGGTGTCAGGAGGCGTCTGTCGATCGTTCGACTTCGATTTTTTTATTCCTTGTACCGTCGACGACAGTCCGCCCCGCGAGTGGTTTCTTCAACTTGAACTGCACAGGATACAGGTAACCTATTGAGTTTGTGACGACCTTTTCCCAGGGCCAAGGGCGAGGGCAGGCGCTTTCGCTCACCTGGACTTTTATGATCACCTTGGAGGAGGATTCGAACACTTCCGCTCTTGTAACCCGCTCACAATGTGTGCCGTCCTTGCCGGGCTTTCCAAAGATCACTTTTGCTGTCAAGGTCAACTCATCGGCGGACAGCGTCGTAAAATAGATCTTCTCCCAGTAAGGGGCACTGCATGCCGTCAAGGCCAGTGCCGCAGAAGCGATGGCGACCGCCTTGGGGCGCGTACCGAAGCGGATAGTTTTCATGGACTCGAAGTGCTTCCTATCTACGTTTCATGACGTCGCCGCCATATGCCTGGCGGACAGAATGGATATCGGTGAAGTATTCGCCACAGTCACCGATCAGGGGGACATTTCCAGCGTTGTGAATCCCCTTGGCGATAATATATCCAGCACCTGGCTCGATGGTGTAAACAGCCCCGCCGGAGTCGCCTTCGTCAGTGCATCCGTTGTCTCTGGTGCCTTCTACGACGTTTTTTGTCACGCCCTCCTCTTTCAAGTCGATGGAGGTGTTAGGATTTATGACCTTCCAGCTACAGGTCTGACCCGTCGTCCTACCACCAACGCAGTACAGGTCACCGTTTTGGGCGCGGCGGGGCCAGCTGCGCTTCACGGGACGCTTCGTGGTCGATTCGTCATCACCGACGAAGATGGACGCCGTCGGTTGCTTCGGTGCCTGGGTGACCTGCACCAGTGCGGAATCGCCGAGCAATTTACTCTGGCCGGGGAGAGCTACGGTTCCCGTACCGTATTTCTGATTGCCCAGCACGCGCTGTCCGTACGAAAAATCACCCCCGTAATCGTTCCGCAGACAGTGTCCAGCGGTCACAAGTCGCCTACCCGCCGGAAGTGACCAGGCGAAACCCATGGTGCAAGGTTGATCCTGACCGTTGAGGTAGGCTCCTGCGCCATTGATGTAGTCATCATTGTCGTTGTCCCGGCTGTCTTGAAACTGTGGGTGCTCGGCGTTCGGATCCAGTCGGATAACAACGGCGTTGGTGCCGTAGCGTTGGGCGAGGGCAAGTCGCATCTCGGATGACACGGCATTGGCGGTGAAGAGGACCTGGTTGCGTTCGGGCCATGCTCGGCCGGAGACGATGCTCTCAGCGCCGGGCAACTGGCCGGCGTCCGCGTGCAGCACTTCCGACACGATGCTGGAGAGCCGTGCCGAGCTGACGCTCACATCAGGCACCTGCGGGGTGAAGCTGTAGTTCTCTGTCTGGCCGGCCGGTCCTTCGAGGTCCTCGTCGGTGTCGTCGCCCGTGTAGGTGCCGGGGACGGTCCAGTCGGTGCCCGCGAGACCAAGGTGGGAGGTTCCTGCCAGAAGTGCGGAGCCGATCGCACGACCGCCGGTGGTAGCGGCGGGAACGATGACCTGACCGCTGACCATGTCGACGTACGGGGTGGCGAGCGCGTCGGAGTTCGCTTCGACGCGATCCTGGGCCGCGCTCAGGGCGTGAGCCTGAGGTTCGGCCATCTGCAGGGCGTCGGCGCCCCACTTCTCCGAGGCCGAGATGACCTCTACACCGCCAGGGCCGGCGGGATGGACGGTGACGGGGGCGCCGACTGGATCAAAGGTCGCGGTGACCTTGGGCGGCTCATTGAAGTCGGTGTCCTCGGAGGCGGGAAAGACTCGGTAGTTCTTTTCCGCGCGCTCGGTCGGAGACATGAGGACCAAGCCGTAGTTCCCGACATCGCCAGCCCATTGGCGGGCCATGGCGGTGATGTCCCAGTTCATCGGAGCGGGATCGCAGGCTCCGCCGACGCTGCGTCTGTTGGTGACGGCGTTTTCGGTGGTGTTGGTCGGCTGCGAGGACCAGGCGACGGTGGCAGGATTCCAGGCGGAAGTGACTCGACGGACCTGAATTCCGTCACCGACCGCGGTACCGCAACTGGGGCCGTCGATGTTGAGCAGGGACAGGGTGACATTGCTGACCTGCTGCCCGACCAGGGGCGACACGTTGAACTTCAGGTAGGCGCGGGACTTGCTGCCGTCTCGGTCCGTACCCGCCTTCAGGGTGCTGCCGTCACCGTTCGGAAAGTCGGGGGTGAGGCTCCAGACGTCGGCGTCGGCGGTGGGGATGATGCTGAACGCGGACTGGATCGTCACCGGATATGACGTGGCCCGGTCGGCCAGGTACGTGGGGTCAGGCTTGAGGAGCAGTGTCTGTTGCCCGTTCGCGGTGGCCACGGCGGCCTCGACGGCCCCGGTTTCGGCGCTACGGCTCTTTGCGGTCTCGGTACCGCGCAGGAAGGGCTTGGGAGCGACGGCGACATTGAGGTTGTTGTCATCGGTCACCCGCAGACGGCCGTCTGGGGCCTCACGCAGCGCGAGGCCCTTGCCCTGCATTGGGATCTTGAGCTCCAGGGTCTTTGCCGGACGCGTCCGCAGGACCACGTCATAGCGGAAGCCGACCGCCAGCGCGGTGACCACGAGGTCGGCACCGGGGCCGGCCGCGTCGGTATAGGTGGCCCGGCTACCTTCCAGCTTCGGCTTGGGTAGCCCGGTGGGCCATGACAGGGCCAAGGACTGCTTGGGCGTGGGGGTGAAGGTGGTCAACACGTCCGTGTCGCCGCCCGGAGACAGCGACAGATCACCCTTGATGACCTTCGGTTTGATGACGCCGTTCTGCTCCACGAGGGTGGGGTCGATCCACGCCCAGGCGCCGCTCTTCTGGACGCGGACGGGCCTCGGCCAGATCTCCGTGGTCACGCGTCCGTCGGGGTAGCGCCAGTATCGTGTGGTTTCGGTTGCCGCTCCGAGTAACTCGACGGGTGCGGTTTGTGAACCGGTGACACTTTCCTGCTTGGTGGTTCCGCTGGGCGCGGGATCTGCTGACGCCGTGGAAACGGGGGTGATCGTGAGGAGAGAGGTGATCAGAAGTCCGGCGATTGCTCCTCGTCCTAGATGATTAAACTTGGTTGAAACCTGGGGGAATGGGGGCACAAAACTCCTATCTCCGACAGAGATCATCAAGCCAGTAAAAAGTAACAGTAAAGATTGCTTGTAACAATATGTTCTTGCAGTTGCTCTGCGTGACCTGTCGGAGTGTCGGCGAGATAGCTGAGCGTTACGTTGAGTCGAGAATCGTCAGGTCCGGCTTTTGGGGTGAAGTCTTTTGGTGGCACGGGCTGGCGTCACATGTTTTTGAGTCGGTTCCTGATTAAGGAAACGGGCTAACCGATATCGTGGGTGGCGAAGGCGAGCCGTGGATCCCTGTTGAACACCCAGTGAGGATCGTCGGCGAGGTTGGAGAATTTTCCGGGATGGGAGGTCTCGGCACTGTCACCAAAAATCGAACTTGTAACGTGGCGCAGCGCGTCGTACTCATCAGGATGTTCATACTCGTCGCGTTCGGTTTGAGGTTCACCCGGATGCGGCTCTCGTGGGGAGTGGTGGTCACGCGGTGCCTCCTGGCTGCTCGCTGGGACATTGACCATAGGGGCCATGGGCGACAATTCGAGTTGACCTGACGTGGTGGGGTGAAACGCTTCGGGTTCCTTGGAGGCTCCGATGTCCACCGGCTTCCACGAATTCGGCCGAGGAAGCTCCCGCGAGTTGTGGTGGGAGCCGGATCACGTGTCGATGCCCGAGGACGGGCGGTGAAGGCCAAGCCGACATCATCAGACCGTGGGCTCGTGGTCCGCAGACATGCCGAAGAGCAGGCAAAATCTGCTGTAATGAACGGCCAAGGCGGGGTCTTCGGTGAGGGGTGTCGGCGGGCGTGACAAATGACCAAGAGGACCTTTTTCCGGACTTAGGCGACAAGCAGCAGGGGCTTGACCTGGCGGGCGGGGGCGGAGCCACGACCGGCCAGGAGAAGGCGCCTCATGGTCTGGACGTGCCGCAGGCTTTCGAGCGCGCCACGTCCTTCGAGGTGCGCGGCGCGTTCGAGGAGCTCGTCCGGCGTGACCTGCTCGGCCCGTGGGGTGGTGACACCGAGGAGCTCCCGCCCAGGGCATCCGGGCCGCGCGAGCGCTACCTCGTCGGCATGCTCGGCCCCAAGCCCTCGCGCAGGGCTCCCGGAGAGGACGCCGGTGAGATGCCGGAGACCGAGATCGGGCCCGAGGGCGACGGCAGTGAGGGGGAGCTGCCCGAGGTGCTCACCCCGCAGAACCTCGGCCGCATCTGGGCCTCCTCCATGGGCTTGTCGTTCGCGGTGCCCGGCGACGTCGACGTGCTCGCCGTCACCGCCTCCTGGGGCCGGTACGGCAAGGCCGACACCGTGGTCGAGGACGCCAAGGGCAGGGAGCGGACCGTCCCGATCTGGTCGCGGGAACCGATCCGGTACGACCGGGAGGTCCGGCTCGACGGCGCGCCCTCGCAGCGGCTCCCGCTCACGATGGAACGTGCCGACGACCCCGGCGTCCTGCTGCGGGCGGCCGTACGGCCGCAGCAGGACGGCAGGCGGGTCGTCGAGCTGACGCTGGTCAACCAACAGGCCGAGCCGGAACGCAACACCGACACCGCGTGGCTGTTCCAGGCCGAGCTGACCGTGACCACCCCCGATCGCGCCGCCTCCGGCCAGGACACTCTCGACCGCGCCGCCCCCGGTCCCGACGCCTGCGTCTTCCTGCCGATCGACGACCCGCTGGACGACCTGGAGGCCGTCGGCGAGGACCTGGAGGAGCGGCACCTGCGGCTGCTCTACCGGGACGAGCGCCGGTACGCCTCGGGCCGCAACGTCGCCGTGCACGCGGACGTGCCGCAGGGGCAGCGGTGCGCGGAGCGGCTGCGCACGACCTGGCTGCCCGCCTACGACGTGCCCGCCACCGTCGCCCCGGACGGCGAGGGCACGGACCTCGCCGAGGTCGAGCTGTCCATGGACGCCCTCGCCGTCGCCTCGCCCGAGGAGCTCAGGGCCGGGCTCCGGCCGCTCGCCGACGGGTACGCGACCTGGCTGGACGGGCAGGAGGCCCGCATCCCCGGCTTGCCGGAGCCGCTCCGCGAGGCCGCCGAGGTCGCCGTCTTCAAGGCCAGGCGGGCCGCGGCACGCATCCGCGACGGCGTCGGCCTGCTCACCGACCCGGAGCGAGAGCACCACGCGGACGCGCTGGCCGCGTTCCGGTTCGCCAGTACGGCGATGGCGTCGCAGCGCCGCCGTACCGCCGTCGGTAAGCTCCGCGACGAGCTGGGCCTGAGCTACGAGCAGGCCATGGCGAAGATCGAGGAGCAGGGGGTGAGGGCCGCGCGGTGGCGGCCCTTCCAGCTCGCGTTCGTGCTGCTCAACCTGCCGTCGCTGACCGACCCGAAGCACCCGGAGCGGGCTGCCGACTCCTCGGCGACCGTCGACCTGCTGTTCTTCCCGACCGGTGGCGGCAAGACCGAGGCCTACCTGGGTCTGACCGCCTACACGTTCGCGATCCGCCGCCTCCAAGGGCTGGTCGGCTCGGGCGTCGACGCCCGTGACGGCAGGGCCGGGGTGTCGGTGCTGATGCGCTACACCCTGCGGCTGCTCACCGCGCAGCAGTTCCAGCGTGCCGCCGCGCTGGTGTGCGCCGTCGAGGTGCAGCGCCGCGAGGATCCCGCGACCTGGGGGGAGGAGCCGTTCCGCATCGGCCTGTGGGTCGGCGGCTCGGTCTCCCCGAACTCGTTCAAGGAGGCGGCCGACCAGATCACCGAGGCCAGGCAGGCCCCGGCGAGCCGCAGGACCAACGTCCTGCAGACGCTCACCTGCCCGTGGTGCGGGGAGAAGCTGACCGGCGACCGGAGCCTCGACATCGACGAGGACCGTAACCGGGTGCTGCTCTACTGCGGCCGGGGCAGGGAAGGCGACGCCGAGCTCTGCCCGTTCTCGCGGCTCGGCGAGGACCGCATGCTCACCTCTCGGCTGGACGACCCCGAGGAGATCGCCGCGCGCAGGGACGGCCTGCCGATCCTCACCGTCGACGAGGAGATCTACCGGCTGGTGCCGAGCCTCGTCATCGCCACCGTCGACAAGCTGGCCCAGCTTCCCTGGAAGGGGGCCGCCGGTCACCTGTTCGGCAGGGTCGGCCAGTGGTGTCCCCGGCACGGTTACCGCCACGCCGACCTGGACGACCAGGTCAACTGCGGTGGCAGGCACAACGCGAAGGGAAGGCTGCCCAAGGTCGTCAGCCGCCCGGTGGTGCGGCTCCGGCCACCGGACATGATCATCCAGGACGAGCTGCACCTGATCTCCGGAGCGCTCGGCACCACGGTCGGTCTGTTCGAGGCGGCCGTGGACGAACTCTGCACGTGGAACCCCGCGCCGGGCCGGCCGACCGGCCCGAAGATCATCGCTTCCACCGCGACCACCAAGCGGGCCGAGCGCCAGGTGCTCGGCGTCTTCGGCCGGGGACTCGCGGTGTTCCCGCCGCAGGTCATCGACGTTGCCGACACCTTCTTCTCCCGGCAGGTGCCGGTCACCCCGAAGACCCCCGGTCGCCGTTACCTCGGGGTGTGCGCGCACGGGGTGCGCCTCAAGTCCGCCGAGATCAGGCTCGCCGAGATCCTGTTCCTGGCCGGACAGACGATGTTCGACCGGTACGGCGAGCCCGCCGACCCGTACATGACGATCGTCGGTTACTTCAACGCCACCCGCGAGCTCGCCGGCATGCGCCGCTACATGGACGACGACGTGACCACGCGGGTGCGAACCCACGGCAGGCGCAAGGGCCTGTCGAACCGCCTTCTCAGTCCGACCGACATGCTCACCATCGTGGAGCTGACCTCCCGGATCTCGTCGGCCGACATCAGCGAGGTGCTCAGGCGGCTTGAGGTCGGCTTCGACCAGGAGCTCGACACCTCGGGTCGGCGGTCGCAGGTGCGCGCCGAGATCGCCGACGTGCTGAGGGAGAGGAACAAGGACAGGCGGCGGGCCTTCCACCCGCTGGCGGACCGTCAGCATCGGCGGGGGGCGATCCGGCAGCCCGTCGACGTGGTGCTCGCCACGTCGATGCTCCAGGTCGGCGTCGACGTCTCCCGGTTCGGGCTGATGGTGGTCACCGGGCAGCCGAAGAACACCGCCGAGTACATCCAGGCCTCGTCCCGGGTCGGCCGTGACGCCGAGCGCCCCGGCCTGGTGATCACGCTCTACAACTGGTCACGCCCCCGCGACCTGGCGCACTACGAGGACTTCGAGCACTATCACGCCACCTTCTACCGCCAGGTCGAGGCGCTGTCGGTCACGCCGTACACGCGCCGGGCCCTGGACCGGGGGACGGCCGGAACGTTCGTCGCCGCGGTGCGCAACGTGGAGGAGTCCCACGCGCGCAACCGCGACGCCGAGGACGTGTCGCTCTCCGGAGAGGTCGTCGGCCGGATCGTCGACCGGTTCCTCGCCCGCGCGGAGGCGGCCGGGGACACCCGCGCCCGCGACTACCTGCGAGAGCGGATCAGAGTCGTGACCGACGCCTGGGAGCTGCGCAAGAACGGTCCCGCGCGGCTGGGCTACGAGCGGCGCAAGAGCACCACGAAGGAGATCGTCGTCGGCCTGCTGGACCGCGCGGGCAACGGCCGGTGGGGTGACCTCACGGTCGGCAACTCGATGCGCGAGACGGAGAACGAGATCAATCTGCTGCTGCCGGGCGGCGGGGACATCTTCACTTCCGCCTATGGAGCGCCGCCGTGGACGTTGCGCCCGCCCGAGGACGACGGCGAGGGCGTGGACATCCCCCAGGGCGACGAGATGGGTGTCTCGACGCTGGACGAGAAGGGCGGCAAGTGATGGCGGACTCCGCACCGTACCGGCGGCGGGTGGGGGCGGTGCGTCCCAGCCACCTGATGTTCACCTCCGGCGTCGGCTCCATCGTCGACCTGCCGAACTTCTCGGTGCTGGTCAAGGGAGTGGACGAGTGGCGGCACGACAACCTCGGCGACGCCACGCAGGCCATCGCCGAACCCCGGCTGCTCGCCGCCGTCCAGGCCATCCTCGGCAAGTCGGTCAAGGACCTCAGGCCCGCACCGTGGCTGCCGGGGATCGACACCAACCCCAACGGGGACGCCTCCCGGGTCGGAGTGCCCGTCTTCCCGTTCCCGAGCTGGATGCGGTGCACCACCTGCAACCTGCTGGCGCCGATCGACACGCAGGCGTTCGGCTTCCAGAACGACAAGGCGCGCAAGCCGCACGAGGCCCAGTTCTTCCACGAGTGCGGGCGCGGCAACAGGAAACGTCGCGTGGTCGGCGCCCGCTTCGTGCTGGCCTGCGCGGCGGGACACCTGGACGACTTTCCCTACCTGGAGTTCGTGCACCGGGGCGAGGAGTGTTCCAAGGTCGCCAAGCCCAACCTCCTGATGGAGGACTACGGCGGCAACATCGGGGCCAACGTGCGGATCGTCTGCCAGCGCTGCGGCGCCGACCGCAACATCCGCGAGGCCATGGGGCGGCGCGGCAGGGACCAGCTGCCGCGCTGCCGGGGACGCCACCCCCACCTCGGCACGTTCGCCGAACAGGGCTGTGACAAGCAGCCGCACATCCTCGTCGTGGGCGCCTCCAACCAGTGGTTCGCGCAGACCCTCTCGGCGCTCGCCGTCCCCGAGAGCGGGGCGAACGAGCTCGACGCCAGGATCGAGAAGTTCTGGGGAAACCTGCAACACGTCCCCGGACCGGAGAGCCTGCCGTTCATGCGCACGATGGCGCCGCTCTCCTACGAGTTCGAGAAGTGGCCCGACAACGGGGAACTCTGGGCGGCCATCGAGCGCCACCGGGCCGGACTCGACGGCGCGGGCACCGACCCGGAGAGCCAGACCGACCTGCTCACGCCCGAATGGCGGGTCTTCTCCGGTCCCACGCTCCCCGAGCCGAGCGACGACTTCACCCTCTACCGGCATCCGGACGGCGTGCCCGCTCCGCTGAAGGGCTACTACACGGACGTCGTCCAGGCGGAACGCCTGCGCGAGGTCCGCGCGATGATCGGCTTCACCCGGCTGGACGCCCCGGACTTCGAGGACCCCGACCTGGTGATCCGGGCACCGCTCGCCCGGTCCAAGCCCGCCTGGGTACCGGCGAGCGAGGTGCGCGGTGAGGGCGTCTTCCTGCGGGTGCCCGAGGAACTGCTGGTCGCCTGGGAGAAGCGGGTGCGCCGCTCCTCGTTCACGGACGAGCGCCGTGAGAGGCACTCGGTGCCGGAGGAACACCGCGAGGCGTACGGCCGATTCCGCGAGCACCGGTACTCCGACCGGCTCCCCGCGGGCTTCGACAAGTATCGCGGCTGGCCCGGCCTGCGCTACTACGCCCTGCACACCCTGTCCCACCTGCTGATCCGTACGATCGCGCTGGAGTGCGGCTACAGTTCCGCCAGCCTGTCCGAGCGGATCTACGCGGGCACCGAGGACGACCCGCGCAGCGGGCTGCTGATCTACACGGCGGTGCCGGACGCGGAGGGCACCCTGGGCGGCCTGGTGTCGCTCGCCGAACCCGACGAACTCGTACGGCTGACCCGTCGTGCGCTGTCGGACGCCCGGCGCTGCTCCTCCGACCCGCTGTGCGCGGAGCGGCTGCCCCGCAGGCCCGAGGACTTCCTGCACGGGGCCGCCTGCCACGTCTGCCTCTTCGTCTCGGAGACGACCTGCGAACGGGGCAACCGCTATCTCGACCGCAGATTCGTCGTCCCGATCGGCGATCCCGATCTGGCCCTCTATCCCGAGCTTCCATGAGGCCCCGCTCCTGTCCTGGGTCTTCGTGACGCCGGACTCGCGGTTCGTACGGGCGGCGGCGGAGGCCGCTGCCCGGCTCGGACCCGCGCGGCTCCGCGTCCTGGCGGGGCGGATCGCCGAGGGGTGGTTGCGGTCGGCGATTCCCTCGTCGGTTCCGGTTCCCGGCTTCGCCGAGGTGGCACTGGCCGTACTGGCGGCGCAGGAGGAGGAAAGGATCCCCGACGGCGAGGCCGCGGCCTATCTGCGGGGCGTCGCCGACGGGCACGTGCAGCAGGCGGACGTGATCCGGGTGGAGTCGGTGTGGAGCGGGCCGAGCACCCACCCCGTGCCGGTCCGCGCTACCGCCCAGGTTCTGGTGGATCTCGTGGGGGAGGCATCACACGAACTGCTCCTCATGACCTACTCCGCGACGCCGTACGCGCCTCTGGCCGACGCCCTCACCTCGGCGGTGCGGCGCGGGGTGTCGGTGATGGCCGTCGTCGAGACGTTGCAGGGCGCGGGCTCCGCGTTGGGCGGCGCGGAGCCCGCGGCGGCGTTCGCGGCGGTCGCAGGAGTCGAGCTGTGGCACTGGCCGGTCGCCAGGCGGACCGAGAAGGGGGCGAAGACGCACGCCAAGCTCGCTGTCGCCGACCGGCGCGTCATGCTCGTCTCCAGCGCCAACCTCACCCAGTCGGGAGTCGCCAGGAACATCGAGGCGGGCCTGCTCGTGCGGGGTGGCACCGCTCCGCGGCGTGCGGCCGAGCACATCGCCGAGCTGCGTTCCCGGGGCATTCTGGAAAGGCTCCGATGAGGCGGTGGGAGAAGGCGCGGAATACCACGAGAGCGATGAGCGACGGTGAGATCCGCAGTCTTGCATAGGAACATGTACGTTTTTCCCGGAAAGTCCTTGGCGATTGTCACGAAAAGTCGAAGCCACCGTGGAAGGCGGACCGTTTTGGGCAGGCGGACGATTATCGGAGACCGCTACGAACTGGACCCCGTGTCCCGTCGCGCGGGCGGCATGGGAGAGGTCTGGTTCGGCTACGACAAACGCCTGGACCGGCCGGTCGCGGTCAAGTTCATCCGGATCGACAGGCAGGCCGACGGCAGGCCCGACGACGAGCTCACCAAACGCTTCGTGCGCGAGTCGCGGATCACGGCCCGACTGGAACACCCGGGGGTGCCCACCGTCTACGACTGCGGATCGCACGGTGACGACCTCTATCTGGTCATGCAGCTCATCAACGGATGCCCGGTCTCCTCGCTCCTCGACGAGGCCCAGGTACCCGTGGCGTGGGCCGTGGCGATCGCCGCCCAGGTGTGCTCGGTGCTGGCCGTGGCCCACGCGGGCTCGCTGGTGCACCGCGACCTCAAGCCGAGCAACCTGATGCTCTGCCCCGACGGGACGGTGAAGGTGCTGGACTTCGGCATCGCCGCCGCGCTCGGCCCCAATGTCGCGACGAAGCTCACCGGGACGGGCGTCGTGGTGGGCACCCCCGCCTACATGGCGCCCGAGCAGGCCATGAACGGCGTCACCAGTCGGCGGAGTGACCTGTACTCCCTCGGCGTGGTCCTGGACGAGATGCTCGCCGGGGACAACCAGTTCGCCGGTCCCACGGCGCTGGCCTCGATGCGCAACCACACCGACGTCGCGCCACGGCCGCTGCGCGAAAGAAGGCGGGACGTGCCAGAGGGGTTGGAGCGGCTCGTTCTGTGGCTGCTCGCCAAGACGCCGGACAAGCGGCCTCCCAGCGCCGATGTGGTCTACGAGCGACTGATGGACTTCTGCCGAAGCCTGCCGCCGTTCCCCGGCTACGTGAACCTCGGCGCACCGCATCCGGTACGCATGTACGCGGCTGTCGTCGGGCGTATCGCCGCCGACGAGGTCGCTGGCGGTCGGGGCGTCCCTGACACGCCCGTCTCAGGCCGACCGGCGGCTGAGACCGGACAGCTCGCGTCCCCTCAGGCGGACGGGATCCGTCGCGACAAGGAGGGGGGCCGGACTGAACAGAGTGGTGAGGTGGTGCGGAGCGGGTGGGCCGCCATCGCGTTCGCCCGTAAGGACGCCGCGGCGCTCAAGGCCGAGTCCCGGTTCTCCCAGGCCGTGGAGGTGCTGGCAGACGCGCTGGAAGGCGCCGCCCGAGCCTTCGGGCCAAAGGATCCGGCCGTGATCGATCTACGGATTGAACTGGCCGACGCCCTGTTCCTCGGCGGGGACTACCGGCGGGCGGCCCCTGAGTTCCGCAGGCTCGCTGCCGACCTCGCCGAACGGGAAGGGCCCGAGCACGACCTCGTGCTGCGCTGCCGCCTGATGGAGGCGAACTGCCACGCGGCGGTCGGAGAGACGAATCTCGCCCTGACCCAACTCGGTGCGCTTCTGGACGACGAGCGGCGTTTTGGCGTCGACGAGGACCGGACCCTGGAATTGCGACGCCAGATCGGGCTGCTGGAGCTCGGCTCCGGCCGGAGGTCGCGGGCGAAGGCCACGTTGAGCGATCTTCTGCGGGATCTCGAACGGCGGTACGGCCCCCGTCATCCCACCGTCGACAAAGTCCGGGAAATCCTGGAAAGCCTTGATGATCTATAACCTGGGCGAGCATTCTTGTAGGTCGTCTCCACACGTGAGAAACCCCCGGAGGACATGGCGTGGCAAAGCTCGGGATCGACAAGGACTTTCTCCGTGACTACGGAAAGTTGGAACGATCCGTCCAGGAGCGCGTCGCGGAGGTCTTCGCGAAGTTCGAACAGGCCACGCATGCCGGGTTGCACCTGGAGAAACCGAACAACGCACGCGACCCCCGGTTCCGGACCATCCGGATTGACAAATTCTGGCGCGGGGTCGTGTTGGCCCCCGAGACCGGCGACTCGTTCACGCTGCTGAAGGTGCTCCCGCACGACGACGCCTACACATGGGCGCAGCGGCGGAAGGCCTCGGTGAACACGGCGACCGGCCGCATCGAGATCAGGGACGGGGCGGCGATCGACGCCACCCTGCCGGAACTGGCCAGGATGGCCGATCGAGCGCCGCGACGGCTTTTCGACGACGCGGGCGACGCCGACCTCAGGCGCCTCGGCGTCGACGAGCAGACTCTGGCCTTCGCCAGGGTGCTGACCGACATCGTGCAACTGGAGGCCGCCAGGTCCTTCCTGCCGCAGAACCAGTGGGACGCCCTCTACGGCCTGGCCGCGGGCATGACCCCCGAGGAGGTGTGGGCCGAGCTCGGTGTCGTGCCGGGACGGGAGTCGTACGACACCGAGGACATCACCGCGGCGGTCGAGCGCACCCCGGAAAGGGTGGTGCTGGTCGAGGGGCCGAAGGAGCTCATGGAGGTGTTCCGGCACCCGTTCGCGCTCTGGAGGGTCTACCTCCACCCGGCACAGCATCACGTGGCGTACGTGCGCTTCAACGGGTCGGCGCGCGTCACCGGCGGTCCCGGTACGGGCAAGACGGTCGTCGCGCTGCACCGCGCCCATCACCTCGCGGGCCTTGAGGCGGGGCCGGTGCTGGTGACCACCTTCACCTCGACGTTGTCCGCCTCGCTGGAGGCGGGGCTACGCCTGCTGGCCGACTCGGCCAAGGTCCGGGACCACATCGAGGTACGGCATGTCGACCAGCTCTCCTACCAGGTCTTCGCCGAGCGGCACGGCCGCCCCGCCATCCTGCGCGACAGGGAGGAGAAGGACATCTGGCGGCGGGTCGTCAAGCGGCTCGACGTGTCCTTCACCGAGACGTTCCTCGCGGAGGAGTGGCGGCACGTGGTGCTCGCCCAGCGGGTGACCAACGCCGCCGAATATCTCAAGGCCAAGCGGGAGGGGCGGGGCCGCGGGCTGGGCACCCGGCAGAAGGCCGAGGTATGGCAGGCGGTGTGGGAGTTCGAGGAGGAGCTCAGACGGCGTCGGGTATGGACGTACGAGACGATCTGCGTCGAGGCCACCCGGTTGCTGGATGAGCGGCCGGACAAGCCGTACCGGCACATCGTCGTCGACGAGGCGCAGGACCTGCACCCCGTCCAGTGGCGGCTTCTGCGCGCGGCGGTCGCCGAGGGGCCCGACGACCTGTTCATCGCGGGCGACACCCATCAGCGGATCTACAACAGCCGCGTCTCGCTGCGGGAGATCGGGATCAGGGTCGGGGGACGTTCGTCGCGCCTCACCGTCAACTACCGGACAACCGCCGAGATCCTCGCCTGGAGCCTGGGCATGCTCCACGGCGAGCGGATCGACGACATGGACGGCGGGCTGGACACGGTGGCCGGTTACCGGTCGCAGGTACACGGACGCCCTCCGGAACTGCGCGGACACCGCACGCAGAAGGACGAGCTGGACGCGCTCGCGCGCAGGGTCCGTGAGTGGCTGGACGCAGGAGTGGAACCGGGGGAGATCGGCGTCGCGGCCCGGTCCAACATGCTGGCGGACGCGGCGATCGCCGTGCTGGAGCGAGCAGGGATCCCCGCGCGGTCGCTGGCCAAAACGCAGGACGCCGACGACGCGGTCCGGGCCGGGACGATGCACCGGATGAAGGGACTGGAGTTCCGATGCGTGGCGGTCATCGGACTCTCGGAACACCAGGTGCCGTCGTCGAACGCCGTCACCCCGGCCAGGGAGGATCCCCTGACGCATTCACAGGACCTCCAACGTGAACGCTGCCTGGTGTTCGTCGCGTGCACCCGGGCGCGGGAGCAGCTCCACCTCTCCTGGCACGGCGCGGCCAGCCCGTTCCTGGCCGGTTTCACCACGTGACTTTCAGTGAAAGACCAAGCACGAAAAGTGCGGCGGCAGTTAAGATCATCAGTTCGTCACGATGAAGGCGGGACATGGCCAAGCTCTCGGTACTCCTCCACCAGATCGACAACGGCACCGTGCTCCTGCCGGAGTTCCAGCGGGGATACGTCTGGAACCGCGACCAGGTCCGCGGGCTCATGCGCTCGCTGTACCGCGGGTATCCGGTCGGCGGCCTGCTGCTGTGGGAGACCGAGCCGGACCAGGCCTCGGTGCGCGGCGGCGCGACCGACGGCGGTGTGCGGCTGCTGCTTCTCGACGGCCAGCAGCGCATCACCTCCCTCTACGGGGTCATCCGCGGTCACGCGCCCGCCTTCTTCGAGGGGGACGCCTCCGCCTTCACCGGTCTCCGCTTCAACGTCGAGGACGAGAACTTCGAGTTCTACGCCCCGGCGAAGATGCGCGACGACGCCCGATGGGTGGATGTGACCCGCCTGTTCACCGATGGGCTGGAGCCGTTCTTCAAGGACTTCAGCACCGCCCCGGACAGGTTCGCCACCTACCTTGAGCGGCTCAACCGGCTGAGGCAGTTGCTTGAGAGGGAGTTCCACGAGGAGAAGATCACCGGCCCGGACAAGGACATCGAGGTCGTCGTCGACATCTTCAACCGGGTGAACTCCGGAGGGACCGCCCTGTCCAAGGGAGACCTCGCGCTGGCGAAGATCTGCGCGCACTGGTCACCGGCCCGGCAGGTGATGCGTGACCACCTGAAGCGCTGGGAAAGCGCGGGATTCGACTTCTCCCTGGACTGGCTCCTGCGTAACACCACCGCCGTGGCGACGGGACGCGCGGTGTTCACCGCGCTCGACGCCGTGTCGGCCGCCGACTTCGAGACCGCCCTGGCCAAGTCCGTCGGATACGTCGGCAACTTCCTGGACGCGGCGTCCGGGCGCCTCGGCCTGGACCACGACCAGGTCGTCATGGGCCGCTACGCGATTCCCGTCATCTCGCGGCTGCTTCACCTCAGCCCCGGAGGCCGGTTCGCCGACGCCGTCCACCGTGACAAGGTGCTGTTCTGGTACGTCCACTCGGCGCTGTGGGGGCGTTTCGCCGGCTCCACCGAGACCGTCCTCGCCCAGGACTACGAGGTCGTGAAGGAATCAGGCATCGACGGGCTGATCGCCTCCCTGGAGCGCTGGCGCGGTGGGAACCTGGAGATCCAGCCCCACGACTTCGACGGCTCCACCAAGGGAGCGCGCTTCTACCCGCTCCTCTACATGATCACCCGGGTCAAGGGGGCGCGGGACCTCGGCAGCGGTCTGGAACTGCGTGCCGAGGCCCTCGGCAAGCTCAGTGCACTACAGGTGCACCACATCTTCCCCAAGGCGGTTCTCTACAAGGCCGGGTATGACCGGGGGCAGGTCAACGCCGTCGCGAACTTCTGCTTCCTGACACAGGACACCAATCTCATGATCGGGAAACGTTCTCCCGAGGAGTACTTCGCGGAGGCCGAGGAGAAGCAACCTGGCGTGCTGGCCTCGCAGTGGATTCCCTCCGATCCCGATCTGTGGCGGGTCGAGCGCTACCCGGACTTCCTCGCCGCCCGGCGCGAACTGCTGGCGCAGGCCGTCCAGTCGTTCCTGACCGAGCTTCGCGACGGCGCCTCCGCCGCGACTGCCACCGACCTCCGGCCGGTGACGGTGGTCGCCGGCGAGCAGGACGACGTCCGTTCGGCGCAGGTCAAGGCCATGGCGGAGGAGCTGGTGCGGCTCGGATACGCCGAACCGGCGCTCGACAGCGAGATCGCCGATCCCGTCACCGGTCGAGCGCTGGCCGTGGCCGAGGCCTTCTGGCCGGACGGGCTCCAGGCGGGACAGGGCAGGCCGGTGGTCCTGGAACTCGACCCCGACGTCGCGGACCTGCCTCGCCTCGAAGAACTGGGATACGAGGTCTTCACATCGGTCGACGCCCTGCTCGGCTATGTGACCCGCCGCAACGAGAACGCCGCGGGCGCCCATGACGACGCGGATGAGGAGTCCGCCGCCCTCGAAGGGTCGGACACCACGTCGGCGGCGGACGCCGAGTTCAACGAGGCGATGCGCTCCGTCTACGACAGGGCACGTAGCGAGGCGAACTACCACGCGACGTACTTCCTGAGCATGCTGGCCGAGCACGGCAGCCTCGCCACGGCCCGCAAGCTCCTGCACGCGCCGGCCGTGTCGGACGGTTTCGCGGCGCTGTGGGAGCGAGGCCGCCTCGACCTGACCGTCGAGGCGCTGGTCGTCCAGCCACGGTTCGCGGATCTCTTCACGCCCGCCGAGGTCGAGATCGCCCATCACCGCCTCGGTCAGTTCGGCCACCACTGACCGGTCGCGGAAAGCGGGTAGTTCTCCCAGTGACCGCCTCGTCAGCGGCCGGTACGCGGGCCGTCAGCCACTTCGGCGAAGGTCGGTGACATCACCACCTCACCAAAGGGCATTCGTCATGAATCCTTACCTGGAAGGTCCCTTCGCGCCGGTGAAGGAAGAGGTCACCGCGTACGACCTGCCCGTGTCCGGGCGCATCCCGCCGGAGCTCAACGGGCGGCTCCTGCGCAACGGCCCCAACCCGTTGAACATCGAGGACCCGGTGGCCCACCACTGGATGCTCGGCGAGGGCATGATCCACGGTCTCCGGCTCCGCGACGGCCGCGCCGAGTGGTACCGCAACCGGTGGGTGCGCTCGGCCGACGTGACCGACCGGCTCGGGGAGCCCCGCCGCCCCGGCCGGACCGGCGACGTCGACCCGGCCATGGACTTCGCCGCGAACACGCACGTGATCCGGCACGCCGGCCGTACGCTCGCGCTGGTCGAGGGGGGACCGCTGCCGTACGAGCTGGACGACGAGCTCGGCACCGTCGGGCCGTACGACTTCGGCGGGACCCTCGACGGCGCGTTCACCGCGCACACCAAGCTCGACCCGGTGAACGGCGAGCTGCACGCCGTCACGTACTTCCCGCTGTGGGACCACGTCCGGCACGTGGTGATCGACGGGACCGGTACGGCGATCCGCACCACCAGGGTCCCGGTCCCGGACGCCCCGATGATGCACGACTTCGCGCTCACCGAACGGTACGTCGTGCTGATCGACCAGCCGGTGACGTTCAGCATGGAACTCGTGCAGGCCGGGGAGGCGGTGCCCTACCTCTGGAACGAGGCGCATCAGGCACGGGTCGGGCTCGTGCCGCGCGACAGGGGAGACGGGGGCGGGGTCCGGTGGGTCGACATCGAGCCGTGCTACGTCGCCCACACGCTCAACGCCTACGACGAGGGTTCCTCCGTGGTGCTCGACCTCGTCAGGTATCCGCGGATGGACGTCCGCACCAACACCGCCGAACCGGCCGTGCTGGAACGCTGGACGATCGACCCGCAGGCCGGGAAGGTGGGGCGGCGGACGATCGACGACCGCCCGCAGGAGTTCCCCCGCGTCAACGAGGGCCTCCTGTCGCGCCGCCACCGGTACGGCTACGCCGCCGTCATCGGGGAGATGAACGAGGTCGCCATGCCTCCGGTGGACGGGCCGCTCCCCGACGAGGCGTTCGACAACGCGCTGATCAAGCACGACTACGACAGGGACGTCGCCGAGGTGCACCGCTTCGGGCGCGGCGCCACCGTGGGTGAGGGCGTCTTCGCCGCCGTGGGGGCCGGCGAAGACGACGGTTACGTCCTGGCCTACGTCCACGACCCGGACCGCGGGGCGGCGGACCTGGTGATCCTGTCCGCGCGGGACTTCACCGGCGAGCCCGTCGCACGGATCCACCTTCCGGTGCGGGTGCCGCTCGGCTTCCACGGGAGCTGGCTCCCCGACCTGTGACGGCCGCGAGACCGGCCGGTCCGGGGCGACCCCGGGTCCGGGTCCGGGTCCAGGTGTAGGCCCGGGGCCAGCTTCAGGTCCAGCTTCAGGTACGGGCTCGGGTCTGGGTTCGGGGCCAGATCCAGGTCCAGGGGGAAGGGCGTCGGCTCCTCGGCCTCTCGGCCCTTCCGGCCGCACCGGTGAATCCGGTGCGGGCGGGAGGGGCGACGGTCGCCGGGGGCCGAAGCCCGTCCGTCCACCTGCCCGGCCGACCGGTCGGAGGCCACGCGCCGGACCGGAGTTCGCACGCCGGAGTCGCCCGCGGGGAGCTGACCGGAGTTCGCGCGCCGGAGCTGAGCCGCCCCACATGGTTGAAGGTTTCGGCCATGCTGACCAGTAGGAAAGCGTCAAAGTTTAAACAGAGAGTTAAGCGATACGGTTGAAGGTGTTGCCAGGGTCATCGAAGAGACAGGAGCCGCCATGGCCGCTGACGCACCGGTCCGGGACGACGCGTGGGCCTTCCCCGGTGAGAGCGTCGCCGATCTCGGCGCCGCGATCACGAGACTCCTCCGGTCGCTTCCCGCCAGGCCCCGCCTGCTCGGCTTGGGCGAGGCCATGCACGGTGAGGAGACGCTTCCCCGGCTGCGCAACGAGGCTTTCCGGCACCTCGTCGAGCACGAGGGCTACCGGTCGATCGCGCTTGAGAGCGACTGCCTCACGGGTCTGATCGTCGACGCGTACGTCACCGAGGGGGTGGGAGAGTTCGACGACGTCGTGCGTCGCGGCTTCAGCCACGGATCCGGCGAGCTGGAGTCGAGCCGCGAGCTCGTGCGGTGGATGAGGGAGCACAACCGGGATCGTCCCGCGTCGGACAGGGTCCGGTTCTTCGGGTTCGACGGTCCGTTCGAGATGACCGGCCCGGACAGTCCCAGGCGAGCCCTCACCGCGCTGCACGGCTACCTCGCGGCCCATGTGGAGATCGACCTTCTCCCGTACACCGTGGGCACCATCGACCACCTGGTCGGCTCCGACGACCGATGGAGCGATCCCGCGGTGACCATGGATCCCTCCCTGTCCGTGGGACTGTCCGCCGACGCCGGAGAACTGCGCCTCATCGCGGACGACCTTCTGGCGTTGCTCACCGCCGAGTCACCGCGCCTGATCCGCGCGACGTCGCGTGAGGACTGGTGGCGGGCGGACCTGCACGGGCGTACCGCGACCGGGTTGCTCCGCTACCACGCCGCGATGGCCGACACGTCCGAGGCGCGCATGGTGCGGCTCATGGGCCTCCGGGACGCGATGATGGCCGAGAATCTGCTGGCCATCGCGGAGCGGGAGCGCCGGGCGCGGCGCGGGCCGACGCTGGTCCACGCCCACAACCGCCACCTCCAGCGCGACGAGAGCCTCTGGCTGCTGCCGCAGGGCTGGGGGCCGCTGGAAGGCCGGACGCTGAGGTGGTGGAGCGCCGGCGCGGTCGTCGGCGCGCGGCTGGGTGACGAGTACGCCTTCGTGGCCTCGGCCCTGGGAGCCGCGCCGCACCAGGGACTCGACGCCCCGAAGCCGGACACCCTCGAGGGAATCCTGTCCGCCCTCCCGGGAAACCGCTACGTCGTCGACTCGGCGGGCCTGGCCGGGGCCCTTGGCGCCGCGGGGACTGAACCGGCCCCGCGCATCGGTACGTCGGCCAACCACAGCTACTTCCCGCTGGACCCCGGCCAGCTGCGTGAGACCGACGGACTCCTCTTCGTCAAGCACGTCGCTTCCGGACCGGACTCGTGAATCGCCGTTGACGCTGTCAGCGGGGCGAGCACCGGTGCCGGACCCGGGCCTCGTCCGTCGCCGACGCGTCGAGCCGGGGTCGCCACCGGCGGAAAACCGGTTTCCCGCCCGTGGCGCTCTCAGTACACTCGCCACTGATCACGCGCCGCCGCGACATCGCGGCGCGCGCCCTGACCAGTGAAGCCCTGACCAGTGAGGGGAGCGGGCCGTGCGCCATCACGCCGCTGTGGTCATTCCCCCGTCACGCTACGACGTGATCCTGGTGTCTTCGCCGGTGCCCGACGCCGGCCGCGCGGCCCGCGTCGAATGCCCGTGACGAACGTCTGAACCCTGTCCGCCCGGCCGCACCGTACCGGGGGCTCTCCACTCGTCTCGTCATGAATCGCGCCGTCCTGTCCGGATCATTCCGAAGGGCCATGGGCCATGCGCACCGACCCGCACCGTCATGTCACCGACTCGCTGACCGGCGTCCGCAACCTGGGCATCCTCGCCCACGTCGACGCGGGCAAGACCACCATCACCGAACGGATCCTGTACGCCACCGGCGCCACCTACAAGCGTGGCGAGGTGCACGACGGGACGACCGTCACCGACTTCGACTCCCAGGAGCGCGACCGTGGAATAACCATCTTCGCCGCGGCGGTGAGCTGCGCCTGGGACGGCCACCGCGTCCACCTGATCGACACCCCCGGCCACGTCGACTTCTCCGACGAGGTGGAGCGCTCGCTGCGGGTGCTCGACGGCGCGATCGCGGTGTTCGACGCCGTCGCGGGCGTCGAACCGCAGAGCGAGTCGGTGTGGCGGCAGGCCGACCGGCACGGGGTGCCGCGGATCGCCTTCGTCAACAAGCTCGATCGCGCCGGTGCCGACCTCGACGCGGCGGTCGCGTCGATCCGCGAACGGTTACGCGTGGTCCCGCTGGTGGTCCAGCTGCCGATCGGGCGGGAGGACGGGTTCACCGGCGTGGTGGACCTGCTGCGCATGCGGTCGCTGGTGTGGGCCGGAGGCCGCGACACGTTCGAGGAGGGGCCGGTGCCGGACGCCCTGCTGGAGGAGGCGCACCGGCGCAGACGGCTGCTGGAGGAGGCGGTGGCCGAGCTGCACCCGATCGCGCTGGAGGAGTTCTGCGCGGAGTCGGAGATCTCCGCGCCGACCCTCGCCGCCGCACTGCGCGATCTGACCCGTACGGGGGAGGGCGTGGTGGTGCTGTGCGGATCGGCCTACCGCGACCGGGGGATCGAGCCGCTGCTGGACGCCGTCGTGGCGTACCTGCCTTCACCGCTGGACGTGCCGCCGGTACGCGGCACTCAGGACGGCTCCCGGGACGGCACGGTGCGGGAGCGGGCCGCCGACCCGGCGGCGCCGTTCGCCGCGCTGGTGTTCAAGGTGAGTTCGACCGCCACCGGGCGGCTGTCCTACCTGCGCGTGTACTCGGGGACGATCCGGAAGGGAGACACGGTGCTGGACGCGGGCGCGCGGCGTACCGAGCGGATCGGCCGGATCCTGCGGGTGCGGGCCGACCGGAACACGGAGGTGGACCGGGCGGTGGCCGGGGACATCGTCGCGGTGGTCGGGCTGAAGGCGGCTCGCACCGGGGCCACCCTGTGCGATCCCTCGGCGCCGATGGTCCTCGAACCGCCGGTCGTGGCCGACCCGGTGGTCTCCGTCGCGGTCGAGGCGCACAGGAGCGTCGACACCGGCCGGTTGGCGTCGGCGCTGGCGCGACTGGCCGAGGAGGATCCCTCGCTGGTGGTACGGACCGACCCCGAGACCGGTCAGACGGTGCTGTCGGGGATGGGCGAGCTGCATCTGGAGGTCGCGGTGGAGAAGATCCGTCGTACCCACGGGCTGGACGTCGGGGTCGGGCGGCCCCAGGTGGCGTACCGGGAGACGGTCGGGCGCGGGGTGTCCGGGCTGCTGTACCGGCACGTCAAGCAGGACGGCGGCGCAGGTCAGTTCGCCCACGTCGTCCTCGACGTGGAACCGCTGGAGGGCGTCCCGGACGGTGACGCTGACGGCGGCGCGGCGGGCTTCGTGTTCCGTTCGGTGGTCGTCGGCGGGCGGGTGCCGAGGGAGTACGTCCGGGCGGTGGAGGCCGGTTGCCGGGACGCACTGGCCGAGGGGCCCCTCGGGGGGCATCCGGTGACCGGCCTGCGGGTCACGCTGACCGACGGAGCCACCCATCCCAAGGACTCCTCGGAGATGGCGTTCCGTACGGCCGGGCGGTTCGCGCTGCGGGAGGCGCTGCGGGCCAGTGTGATGGTGCTGCTGGAACCGGTGGTCGAGGTCACGGCCACCGTGCCCGACGACGCCGCCGGCGGGGTGCTGGGCGACCTGTCGGCACGGCGCGGCCGGGTCTCCGGCTCGACCGCGCGGGCGGGGGCGGTGGTGATCACCGCGACCGTGCCGCTGGCCGAGTTGTTCGGCTACGCGACCCGGCTGCGCAGCCGGACCCAGGGCCGGGGAACCTTCACCACCCGGGCCACCGGGTACGCCCCGGCACCGAGCGCGGTGCCCGAGGGGACGCCGCCTCGGTAGGACCAGTTTCGGTAGGACCTGGGAGAACCCGGTAAGACCCGGCGATGGCCCCGCCTCCGGGCGGGGCCATCGCTGTGACTGTGGCCGTCCCGGCACCGGAAGGCTCATGCGAAGAGGCTCGAAACCATGCGAGGTCCCGCGAGGTCGGGCACACCGACACAGGGAGGCCGGGCGCACCTACAGGGGAACCTCAGGGCACACCTACAGGGAGGCCGGGCACCCCGAAATATCGTGTTTCCGTCGTTCTCCGGCCGGGCTATGCTGCCTCATCCCGCCGATGATCGACCGGCCGGGAAGCAGGGACGTGTGCCACCTGCATCAACGAGCGACGTCAGAGAGGCTTGTTCATGAGCAGCGAAGCTGTGGATGAGTTCGTCGAAACCAAGGTCCAGCCGGAACACCGGGAAATCGTGGAGACGCTGCGTACGCTCATGAAGGAGTGCGCTCCCGACGCGACCGAGGTGATCAGCCGTGGGTCGCCCGCATGGCAGGGCCGCAAGCTCCTGGCGATCATCAGCGTCAGCAAGACGCACCTGACCTTCGCCTTCGCGCGGGGCGCGGAGTTCGAGGACTCCTTCGGACTGCTGGAGGGCGTCGGGAAGACGACGAGGCACGTCAAGCTCAAGAAGCCCGAAGCCGTGAACCAGGAGGCCCTGCGCGACTACGCGCGGCAGGCCGTGCGACTGGACCAGGAGTAGCTGGGGCCGGTCAGGAGCGGCCGGACCTCAAGGCCGTCGTCTTTGGGCCGGACGGTTCAAAGGTGGCGCCTATATCCCGATGGGTGGCTTTCTCCCTTTTACTGGTTTCTCGGGTTCGTAGGATCTGGTGAGCATCCATGGGGCACGAAGTAGATCTCCATGGAGACCGATCCGTTCGGGGCGGCGAGGTCGTGGAAGTTCCGGGTCACGGCCGTCCCGAAGACGCGCGGGTACGCCTCGCGAATGACCGTGTTGACCCGCGTGGCCAGGCGGACACCCTCCCCGGCGCCGTCGCCGGTGCCGAAGGTGAGGACCATGCCGGCGTGCCGTCCAGCCAGGCGGTCCCCGTACCCGCGCAACTCCTGGCGTACCCGCGCGGCCAGCACGCCGTCACCGGCGCCGGGGGCGACCCGGAAGGAGATCGTGGTCGGTTCCGCCCGGACCCCTCCGACGAGATCGGCACAGGGGAGGGACCGGGAGGGGTTTTCCTTCCCGGGGGAATCCTCGCTCTTCTCCCGTTCCTTCCGCTCCTTCGACGGAGACTCCTCCGGCGGTTTTTCCTTCGAGAGCTTTTCCCCTCGGGGGGTTCCCACTTCGGACTTCCCCGCCTCGGATTTCCCCGTCTCAGGTTTCTCCACCTCGGGTTTTTCCGCTTTCTCTGCCGGAGGCCGGGTGCTCTCCGGCAGGGACCGGACGATGTCCGGTTGCGGCCGATTGGTGTCCGCCGCGGCTTCGGCGGATGAGGGAAGCGGCGCCTGCGTTCCCAGCATGATGATCGTGAGCCCGAGCAGCAGGTCGGCGAAGAGTAAACCGGCCAGCAGGGTCGAGGTGGGGGTCCTTCGCCGGGCCGTCACCGCGGGGTCCGGATTCTCTGGGAGGCGTCCTGGACCTTGATCACGGTCGAGGCCCGCGCCACGGCCGCGGCGAGGTCGTCGCAGGTGTTGTTGATGGCCGCGAGGTGCCCGTTGAGGAGTTCGACGGCGTCGCGTACGTCGATCGCGCTGCCGGTCAGCGCGTCCGTGGTCTTCCGGGTGGCCTCCAGGGTCAGGGTGAGCGCCTCGACCAGCTCGGTGTGTACCTTGCGCGCCGTGGTCCCGACGAAGCCGATGTCGGCCGCCGCCTTGCTGAGCTCGGCCCCGAACCGCTCCGGGGAGGAGAGCCGTACCTGGCCGAGTACGAGGCTCGCGTCGGTCAGCGCCCCGCGAAGCCGGACGCGAAGGGCGCGGAGCGCCCGCTCCGAGGCGTCCTCCCTGTTGTTCCGCGCGATGTTCTCGTACACGGTCCAGCAGATGAGGCAGAAGATGGCCACGAGGGTGCAGAGCGCGATGTTGTCGAACTCGAACAACCGGGGCAGCCTGCCGTCGAAGCCCTGCTGCCACATCTCCAGGAAAGGCCGTCGGGCCGCGTCCGCCCCTCCGTCGTCGAGGATGTCGCCGTAGGCGCCGGTGGCCATCATCAACCCGAGCCAGGTGATGAGGATCGGTACGAAGGCGAGGGCCGGACCGACGGCGGCACCGAGCCCCCGGCGCCATCGCGGTCTCCCCGGCGAGGAGGTGGTTTCCACCGGTTCGTCGTCCACGAGGATGCTGTCGTCGGGAGCGAACGCGGCGAACAGGTCGACCTCGCACCAGCGTCCGGCTCCCCCGGGATCGGTGATCGCGTTCGCGAGGTCGTTCAGCTGCTCCCGGCGGGCCGCCAGATGAGGATGATCGGCGAGCTCGCGGAGCTCGCCGGCGAGCTCCGAGTCCGTCACGGACAACCGACATCCTCTCCTCGATGATTCTCGATGGTCCTCGGCGGTGTCCTCGGCGGTGCCGAACACCTTTTCGGCAATCCGGATGGACCGGTTCACGGCTCACAGAAGCCATGATCATTTTTGCACAGGGCGCGCGTACCGGTGGACGAGGAACGCCTCGCCTCGCGATTGGGCCCGCTGATGGCGGCCGGTCCGGAGCCGGGCGATGAGGATCCCGTGTAGCCGGAGGATCGGAGATTCCGCAGGCCACAGAACAGGCGTTTCCCGGTCTGCTCGCTCTGTGAAGGGCGGTACGGACGCGGAGTGGCGAGCCCGCCAGGAGACGCGCCGCGTCTCCTGGCGGGCGTCGGGTCAGCCCCTGATCTGGCGGGTGATGGACAGGTCGGTGATGGCGGCGTCGCCGGCCAGCAGGAGCGCCTTGGAGACGATGACCGACAGCATGCCGCCCTCCTCCTCGAAGGGCAGGAAGACCTGGTCGGGTGTGACATCGGGGACGATGCACAGGTAGGCGTCGTTGGGCTCCATCAGGATGTTGCCCGACCCCAGGTGGATCCGGTAAGTACGAAGGTCGCCACGTACCCGCAGGAAGCGGTCGGTGAGCTCGGCCCGGTCGGCGATGCGCAACCGGGGAAGCAGCCGGGTCAGGGCGTCGCGGCGAACCTCGGCGCTCTCGGTGAGGTCGCCGAAGTTGTAGGAGTTCCAGTAGTCGCCCTGTCCATGCGGGTCGAGGCCGACGGAGGAGACGCCCACGGTGAGGTCGGCGTCGCGCATGGCCTCCGACAGCACCAGCGGGGGCACCTCGGCGAGTGACGTCGGTTCGGGAACCCCCTCCCACGACTCCTCACTGAGATGGCCGGAGCCGGTGCGGTCGAACCGAATCGAATCGCCGACGCAGAACGAGGCCGGGTCGCCGTAGCGATCTGTCTCCCAGGACCCCATAGGAAGGTGCATGTCCCAGCGCACCCGCCAGCCCGGAACCTCCTTGACGGCCTCGCTCTGCTCCGAGCCGCCCGCCGCGTCCCAGTGGCCGAGCGAAAGACCGGTCCAGCCGCGTTCGGACAGCAGCGCCTTGGCCTGGCCGTACCGCAGCCTGTGTCCCGCGAAACGGTTGGAGAGGGTCCCGGACCGCTCCTCGGCCGGAGTGAGCAGGTAGACCTCGCGGAAGGCCTGCTTGAACGGCTGCCGCAGCCCGATCTCCAGAAGGTGGTCACGCCAGCCGCGAACCTCCTCGACGGTTTCCCTGATGGGATGCCAGAGCCACATCGGGGTGTCGGCACGGGGCTGGATCCGGCGGCCGATCGGATCGGTGAGCTCCCAGCCGTCGGCGGTCCTGACCGGTATCCCGGCGGGGCCCTGCAGAATCTGCCAGATCAGCCGCCTGCCGTGGACGCCGGTGACGGGATGGTCGAGGAAGAACTCCTCAACCTGGTTCCAGCGCCAGAGCCGCTCCTCGGCGAGCGCCCGCTCGACGCGGAGCCGCTCGGAGGGCAGCGTCTTCCGTATCTCCTTGAGCGTGTTCCTGAACTCGGCGAGCAGCCCGCCGTGACTCTCCCGGACCGCCTTCGGAGCTGATCTGACAGGCTTGCCGGCCGGATTGATAAAGGCCAGCAGCGGTGTGCCCGCCTCGTCCAGCGCCAGCCGCAGGACGTGCTCTCCGGCTTTCTCCTCCCGTACGCCGTCCGGGCCGAGCCCGAAGGCCGGCACGGTCCGGTCGAGCAGCTGCTCACGGTTCAGCCCGGCCTGTTCGGCCACCGCGTCCAGCGTCCGCGCCACCTTCGCCAGGATCGACCTCTTCCTGACCTTGGTCTGCATCCGGGCGAGTGGAGCCACCACCTCCAGGCCGCCGTGCTCGGCCAGTACGAGCAGGGCGGCGTTGACGAGCTTCTCGCTGCGTGAGTTGGGCCCGGATCCGCCGATGCCGGTGCCCGCCGCCAGGGCGACCTCCCCGAGCAGCGGGACCACCCACGGCTCGTCGATCAGCCCGCACGTCCATATCAGGCCGCGCAGCGCCACGGCGGTGCGTTCGTTCAGATAGGTCGTCGTGGTCCACTCGTGGGTGTCGTGGCGGTGCCGGATCGTCGTCTCCCGGTGGGCGGGGACGCGGCTCAGGATCTCCCGGATGAGCGGGCCAGTGTCCGGTGTGAGCAGGGCGGCGGCCTGTCGGAGCCAGGTGGGCGCGGGGCGCGCGGCGGTCGCGGTGATCCAGTGGCACGACAGGGGAAGCGTTTTCGAATCGCCGAGGCGGGAGCCGTACTCGGCGGCGAGCAGGGTGGCGAAGCCGTCGCCCTCGCCGACCAGGTAGGTCGTGGCCCGTACGGGGTCGTTCTCCGTGTGTCTCGCCAGGAAGATGTCCATGTCGCGTTTGAGCCGGGAGTGGGGCGCCCACGGGTTGCCGGCCAGGCTCTCCTGGATCTGGCGCATGAGCGGGAGATGGCGGCGTTGCGCCTCGGGGGAGAGCCTCTCGGTGGCCGCCCACGGAAGGGCCGTCGAGGACTCGTGGCGGTAGTCGAGCAGGCCGGGGCCGATCGCGGCTCGCCAGAGCAGCTCGACCTCGTCGCCGGTCCAGGCGAGTTTCCGCTGGGCGATCCGCGTGGTCAGCAGCGCCGGATCCGGGCGATGATGCGTCCCGTGGATATGGAGGCTCGTCCGCAGCTGTGCCCACACCCCCAGCGCGCGCCACTGCGCGTCGCCGAGCCTGGGCCCGAGCTCGGCGAAGACCCTCTCGCTGAACGTCGGCGCCGGCCACTGCCGCGCCGGCACGTAGAGTTCGTCGAGCCGGGCGAACAGGTCCGCGCGAACCTGGCCGGGGTCGTCGCCGAGCCATCCGAGCTGCTCGGGGGAGAGCTCGTCGAGAAGACCCATGTCAGCCTCCGAAGTCATCGGTCGCCTCCAGTGGTGAAGGCGTTGCCATGACTATCAGCCGGCTCCGACAAACCAACCGCCCGTCCCGATCACGGAACAACCGCGTCAGGACCGGGCGTGGCCTGGATTCCGTCAAGGTCTGCCTGACGGACTGGGTGGAGCATTTCCCTCCACTCTTGGTCTTCGGCCTGGGGAGCCGTGAGACAGTGTGGAATATTCACGCTTACATGCGGCGCCTACGGGAACCGTCCAGAGGCGATCGGCAGAGCACCTCCTACGATCTGGAGTCGTATCTCGTCCGATTCTGGCCGCAGAGCTAATTTCTTGCTTCGATTCAGTACGTGAGTCCAAGAGCCTCGACGCTCCGATGTCGGCCCCACCTTCTTCTGCGCGAAGCCCATCGTGGGATCAAGGTTAAGGAGATCGGTAATTTTCTCTGACTGTTACAAAGGTACTGTGTTCGCTGTCTTTCTGGAGATCGCACGGCCTGACTGAAACTTCTTTCCGGTGATCGTCGCATCCCCCTCTCACGTGCTCATGTTGTTGTCGGGCTGACCCAGAACGCTGCGCTGATCTGAAAAGCATCACTCTGTCGACCGAGAAGAACAAGGTGGTTACGGCCCTTTAGTGAATCGACAGCCTGGGTGAGAAAGTGCTTGTTCGGATGTGCCTTTCCGCCTAGCAGTCGGTTCGCGACGATGGCATCGGTTTCATTGGAAAAACGAGAGCGAAGATATGCCAGGAATGCTCCCCGCTGGCTGAGGGTGAACAGCTGAACGTTTTTTGTGCTGCGAGGCCGAAGAGTCTCCGAACGTTTTCGCGCGGCGCGTTGTGAAGATACACGACTCCGCTCGATGCGTGGGGCGTGGCCTGTAGTGAACCGCAGTGATTCCTGAGGTGCTCGCAGTAATCCTCGACCTGGAGAACAGGATGGGTGGTCGGCTCCCGCCCTCGAGTCGGAAGGATGACCATAATGAGGTCGTCCTCGAAGAGGTCGGCATTCGGGCTAAAGTATAGTGGGTGGATATATGGGTCGCAGTGGTCAGCTTTTCTGTGTCGCGAGACGAGACAAAAACTCTTGGGTTTCACGGTCCGTAGAATAAATGAAAGTGCCGATCATGCCGCGGGTGAGCAGGACCTTGTAGGTGTTGCGGATCAACCGGTCCGCCTGCTCGTTAGTGGTTCCCCGGGTGAGGGCGGGGTCTTTACTGGCCGCCCGGACGGTGACGAGCCTGCCGTCGCGGTAGACCAGGTCCGGGCCGATGATCACGCCGTTCCAGTCGTACTCGAAGCCCTGGGCGGTGTAGACACAGCCGACCTGCTCGAAGCCACCGTCCTGGGTCGCCCACAGCGCGCTCGCCCTTGACGTTCCACGGGCGGGACCAGTCGTCAAGCCGGATGTCGTGGACGAGCGTGTTGTCCTCGCGAGGCTCGCTCCACGGCCAGCAGAAGCCGGCGGTCATCCGGACCGAGTAGCTCTTGTCGAGCTTCGATCGCAGCAGGGCCTCGAGCACCTGCGGGGACTCGGCCGCCGAGACCGAGAAGTGGTCGTCGCCGAGCCACGGCACGGGGCCGCCGGCTCGCAGGCCGAGGAGGCGCAGCACCCACTCCTCGTACGCGCGGCTGCCGCCGCAGCGGAACTGCTCGTCGAGGGAGACCTCGTGAACCCGGAACCCGCGGGCCTCCGCGTGGCTCCTGATCTCGGCCACGGTGCCCATCTCGCCGGGCCGTACGACCTGGTGCTCGTCCAGCAGGAAGACGGGCACCCTGGCGGCGTCGATCAGTTCGTCGACCTGGCGGCGGTCGCTGCGCAGGCGGGCCGGGGTGTATCGGTTCTGCGAGGTCTCCCGGATCCGGTGCGCCTCGTCGCAGATGAGGACGTCGAGACCGTTGCGTTCGGCCTTCGTGAAGCTGTTGAAGTACTTGAAGAGGTTCTTCACCTTCGAGGAGCCCTTGCCCGGCACCCGGCGCAGCGTCTCGGTGAACGAGCGGGACCCCGTGGCGTGCAGAACGTCGCGCCCCTGTCGCGATAGCTCACCCAGCAGCGACAGCGCGATGACGCTCTTACCGCTTCCCGGGCCTCCGCTGACGATGACGACCTCTTTCGAATCCGCCTTGCGCGCCCTGTCGACGGAGTTCAGCACGATCTCGTACGCCAGCCGCTGCTCGTCGAGCAGCACGAACTGCTCCCGGTCCCTGATCTCCGCGGCGGCGAGTTTGAGGAGCTGCTTCGACGGACGGACGGCGCTGGTGAGCAACCGGTCGGCCGCGCCGGCGCCCGGCTCGGAGGCGAAACGCTCGCGGAGGTAGTCGAGGAAGGCTCCGCGACGGCTCTTGGTGAACATGCGGCTCTGCTCGCCCAGCACCTCCCGATAGAGGTCCTCGACGTCGAGGTCGGCGGCGTTGTGCAGGTAGGCCACGCCCCTGACCGCTTCGCTCCGGCCCTCCAGGGCCCCGACGAAGTCGGTGATGTAGTCGCAGTAGTTCTGGACCTGGAGGGTCGGGTGCAGGCGAGGCCCGGCCACGCCTCTGACGAGCACCAGGTTGGGGTCGTCCTCGAACAGCTCGGCCTGGCTCCACTGCTTCAGCTCCACCACCACGTACGCGTCACCACCCGTGCGGCGGTCGACCCCGGCGAGGACCACGTCGGCGCGCTTGCTGGTCAGCGGGAGCTGGTACTCGACCAGCATCTCGACGGCGCCGAGCCCGGCGTCGACCAGGTCGCGAGCCAGGACGGGAAGGCTCCGGTCCCAGGACCTGCGCTCGGCGTCGGAGGGGTTGATGCGCGCGGTCCTTCGGAGGTGCTCGGCGATGACTTCGCCCAACCGTCGTTCGGGAACCGAACCGTCGGTCGCCAGCATGGCCAGACTTTCGGCGGAATGCCGAAATGCCGTCACGGACCTACCCCCAGGCAGCACGAGAGACTCGTGCGGTATGGGGGCCTATCCGTGCTCAGATGATGAGCGGAAGCCCGTCGGGCCGCATCACTACGCCAGGCACATTACAGCGATCATCCGACAAAATCAGGCGAGCGGCGGGGCCTTCCTGGCCGACCCCCGATAGGTCTCCACGTCATAGCGTCTGTCGCTCTTGTCGAGCTTGACGTGGGCGGCTTCGACGAAGTCGATGTTCAGCACATCGGCGAGCCGGGTCAGATAGATCATGATGTCGGCCACCTCGGACCTGAGGCGCTCGGCGGCCTCGGGGTCGTCCATGACGCTCGCGGCCTCCTCGGGCGTCAGCCACTGCAGCTCCGCGAGCAACTCGCCGACCTCGCCGGCCAGAGCCATCGCCAGGTTCTTCGGCGTGTGGAACCTCTCCCAGTCCCTGACCTCGGCGAACCGCCGGAGCTTTCCGGCCAGCTTCTCAAGCTCTGTCATGGGAGCAAATTACAGGCAACGATGATCGACACCACCAGCAACCCGCACGGGGTGGCGGTCACCTCGGCGA
Source organism: Streptosporangium oxazolinicum (assembly GCF_039537505.1). Lineage (NCBI taxonomy): Bacteria > Bacillati > Actinomycetota > Actinomycetes > Streptosporangiales > Streptosporangiaceae > Streptosporangium > Streptosporangium oxazolinicum. The sequence continues at coordinate 319,151 of NZ_BAABAQ010000003.1, read as the reverse complement.
GCTCGCCGTACCAGAACTGCGACCGTTCAGCCCACGTGGTCGCGGGCGGGGTCAGTGAGAACCAGGCTCGGCTCGCAACGCCTCAAGTTCCTCGTTCATGGCGTCGAGGAAGGCGGCCGCGGTGCGTAACTCCTCGGGGCTGAAACGCCGCAGGACGTTGTCCGTGCTACGGCCGAGCGGGCGGAAGAAGACCGCGGCGAGTTCCTGTGCCGCGCCAAGGTAGTGCAGGTGGACCACGCGCCGGTCGTGCGCGTCGCGGACCCGGCGGATGTGCCCGGCCCGCTCCAGCCTGTCGAGGCACGCGGTGACGGCACCCGAGGTGAGGTTCAGCTCCTCCCGCAGCCGGCTCGGCGTGATCGGTGACGGAGCGTCGAAGATCTTCATCAGGGCCTGGACGTCGGTGGGGTGCAGGCCGTGCTCGTGGGCGAACTCGTGGGCGATGCGGTTGAACTCGGCGGTCATCCGGCGCAGCCGCACCGCGAAGGAGAGCAGGTCGATGCTCTCCTCGCTGTCGCCTTTCATACAGCCATGCTACTTTAACTCAATCATTGAGATACTTAATGGTTGAGTTATGTGTGGGAGGGTGATCTCATGGCGCGGCGACCGATCCGCTGGCTTGTCCCGGCGCTGCTGGTGGTGGTCTGGCTGGCCGTCGGTGGAGGGCTGGGGCCGTTCGCCGGCAAGCTCACCGAGGTGTCCACCAACGACCAGGCCGCGTTCCTGCCGCAGAGTGCGGAGTCGACCCGCGCGCTGGGGGTGCAGGAGCGGTTCCGCGAGGACGCGACGCAGCCACTCATCGTGGTGTGGACCGCGGACGGCAAGGACATCACTCCCGAGCAAGGCGCCACGGCGACCCGGGCACTCGCCTCACTGCGCGGCACGGAGGGCGTCGTCGGGACGCCCACGCCCTCCATCCCGTCGGACGACGGCCGGGCGCTGCAGGGCGTGGTCCAGCTCGGCCCCGACCTTGAGGACTCGCTCGGGGAGACCCTGGAGCGGATCGGCTCGGTGGTGGCGGTCGACGGCCTGCGGGCTCAGCTCGCGGGGCCGGCGGCCACCCGGGCCGACCTGTCCGACGCCTTCGCCGGGATCGACGGCCTGCTTCTCGGGGTGGCGCTGATCACCGTTCTGATCATTCTGCTCGCGGTGTACCGAAGCGTTCTGCTGCCCCTCATCATCATCGGCGGCGCGGTCTTCGCACTCGGCCTCGCGTGCGCCGTGGTGTACTTCCTGGCCGACCGAGGCATCGTCCGGGTCGACGGTCAGGTGCAGGGCATCCTGTTCATCCTGGTCATCGGCGCGGCCACCGACTACGCGTTGCTGCTGACCGCACGCTTCCGGGAGGAACTGGCCGCGACCGGCGACCGCTTCACCGCGGGCCGCGTCGCGCTGCGGCGCTCGTTCGAGCCGATCGTCGCCAGTGCCGCCACGGTGGCCCTGGCCTTGCTCGCGCTGCTGCTCAGCAGCCTGACCAACAACCGCGCGCTCGGCCCGGTGGGCGCCATCGGCATCGTGTGCGCCGCCCTCAGCGCGCTCACCTTCCTGCCCGCGGCTCTCGTCCTGCTGGGCCGCGTCGCCCTGTGGCCGGCGAAGCCGCGTCCGGCAGACGAAACCGGCGCCGAGGGCCGCGGGATCTGGAGCCGGGTGGCCACCCTGGTCGACCGCCATCCGCGCCGGCTCTGGATCGCCACCATCCTGCCTCTCGTCGGCCTCGCCCTCTTCGCGCCGCAACTGAACGCCAGGGGGGTGCCGCTGGACGAGACCTTCGTGAACGACGCGCCGTCGGTGGCGGCGCAGGCGACGCTGAGCGAGCACTTCCCCGGAGGGTCGGGGCAGCCCGCGGTCATCGTCGCCCCCGCCGGGCGTGCCGCGGCCGTGGCGGAGACGGCCCGCGGCGTCGACGGTGTGTCCGAGGCCGCGGCGGTGACCCAGAGCGGACGACCGGGTGACACCCCCAAGGTCGTCGACGGACTCGTGCTGGTGGAGGCGACGTTGAACGACGCGCCGGACGGCGACGCCGCCCAGGACACGGTCAGGCGCCTACGCGCCACGCTCGCTCCCGAGAACGGCGTCATGGTCGGCGGTTACAGCGCCCAGCGGTACGACACGACGGAGACCGCGAGGAACGACACGCTGCTCATCGTCCCGGTCGTCCTGGCGATCATCCTGCTCATCCTGATCGTCCTGCTGCGCTCGCTGGTGACGCCCGTGCTCCTGGTGGTCACCGTGGCACTGAACTTCCTGGCCACCCTCGGCGTCTCCACGCTGGTCTTCACGCATGTGTTCGGATTCACCGGCGTCGACGCGTCCGTTCCGCTGTACGGCTTCGTCTTCCTGGTCGCGCTGGGAGTGGACTACAACATCTTCCTCATGTCCCGGGTGCGCGAGGAGACCGCGCACCACGGGGCGCGAGAGGGATTGCTGCGCGGGCTGGTCACCACCGGCGGGGTGATCACTTCGGCGGGCGTCGTGCTCGCCGCCACCTTCGCCGCGCTGGTGGTGATCCCCCTGGCGTTCCTTGTGCAGATAGCCTTCATCGTCGCTTTCGGCGTCCTGCTCGACACCCTGGTGGTGCGGTCCCTGCTGGTCCCGGCGCTGGTACGAGATCTGGGCGCGCGGGCTTGGTGGCCCAGCGGCCTGGGCCGTTCCGGGGCGGGGCAGGAGTCCCGGGAACTGACCGAAGCGTCGAGGTGACCCCCGGCCCGGGCGGCGGGAAACAAGAGGAAGAAGGCGATATGTCGGTGCTAATCTTCCGGAGCCGGTCGCGGGACTTCGGTGCGACTTCCGGGACCCGCCTTTGAAGCGATGATTCGCAGCTCGTGCCCCCATTCCCCGGCCGGCCTCGTACACCACCCCGGAGGCGGCGATCGAAGCTCACATCGAGACCGGTGCGGATCTGATCGCCGCCGACGACGTCCTGCTGTTCGTGAACGCGGCAATCACCTCCACCGGCCAGCGCGAGTTCCACTCCGGCGCGGACGAGCAGAGCCTCTCGCTGGACTTCCTGCACCGCTACCTGCTGGGCAACTATCGCGACCTGTACGCGGCCACCCTCGCCCTGGACGTCAACGACCACAACGCCGTACTGATCGCCAGGAACCTGCTGGCCACGACGGGGGAGGCGGACCCGGAGCAGCGTCGGGCCGAGGGGCGCCTGATCGCCCGGAGGCTGGCCCTGCTGCCACCGCCCCGGGTGTACGGGCTGTTCCGCGAGCTGCGTCGCGCCAAGGTCAACAACCGGCGCACCAGGGCGATCATGCGGGACTGGCTGGCCGCCCGTCCCGACCTCGCGTTCGACGCGGTGAAGTACCGTGGCGCCGTCAAGGACGCCGTCCGCCATGCCCACCTGAGGCCCGGAGGTGAGCTGGGGCCGTTCCTGTTCACCCCGCACCGGCCGGTCGCCTACACCACACCGATCCTGGAGACCTGGCGGCGGGCCCACTACGAGCAGGCCGCGCTGTACGAACTGCCCTACACGGTGGCGGAGGGGTTCGCGGCGAAACACGGCATCGCACGCGCCACCTTCCTGGAGCGCGTCGCGCCCCGGCTCACCCGGCTGGAGCGGCTGCGTCTGCAGGAGTCGGCGCGCGGCCTGGGGGCCGACGCGGTGCGGGCCGACCTCACCACGATGCCGCTGACCCGGCTGGCGTCATATGTGCTCGCCCTTTCGCCGGACGATCGCACGCGCCGTCGTGCCGAGCTGACGGCGGCGCTGCGCGCGGCCGCCCGCCGGACCGCGGGCGATCAGGCCGGGCGCTGGGGCGCGGTGGCCGCCGTCCTCGACGACAGCTTCTCCGCGTACGGGTCGGGGCACAAACGCCGCCGTCCGCTCGCCGTCGCGCTCGCCTGCCATTTCCTCCTGGAGGCGCTCGCCTCCGAGTACACGCCGCTGTGGCTGTCGGGCCGCTCGGACGCGCTGCTCGTCCATCCGTACGGGGCGACACCGCTCGGCGAGCGCATCCTCGACGGCCTCGAACGCCGACCCGGGCGTCTCGTCATCGTCTCCGACGGATGGGACAACTCACCGCCGGGGCTCGCGGGAGAGGTGCTGCGGATCTGGCGCACCCGGCTCGACCTGGACCACACCTGCGGAATCGTGCACCTCAATCCGGTGTACGACGCCGCCGACTTCGACGTACGGCGGCTGGCGCCCACCGTCCCGACCGCCGGGATTCGCGACGCCGAGAACCTGGTCGCCCTGGTGGAGCTGGCCCAGTTCGCGGAGGGGCGCACCGGGATCCTCGAACTGCGCGCCCATCTGGCGCGCCGCGTCGAGGTGTTCCTGCGGGAGGACGCATGACGGATCTCGCCCTCACCGGGCTCTCCACCCGCCCCGCGCAGGCGTGGGGTGGCGTACGGCTCGTCCCGCTGGTCCGCGAGAAGCCGATCGAGGACCTCCGGCTTGACGCCCGGCTTTACGACGCGGAGTTCGGCGTCGTGGAGGTGGACTCACGGACCGCGTACTTCTCCTACATCCCGCACGGGTTCGTGGCGAGCTGGACGCACGACGGCACCCCCGCCGCGGCGTACGGAACCCAGCTGCGGGGGCCGCAGGAGCGTGACCGCGCGCCCGACCGGATGTCGCTGCGGTTCCACCGCCGGATGGCTCGCCGAGCCGGCAGGAACCGGCTGCGCTTCCTGCCCCTGCACCTGGCGCTCGAAGGGTATCTGGCGCTGCACTTCGGCGGGCCGGAGATCGCGTGGGAGGAGTGGTCCCACCGCGCGATCAGCCGCGGGCTCTCGCCTCGCGTCGAGGAGGCGTACACGGGCGCCGAGGTCGGTGGCCTGGAGGACGCCCTTCGCGTCTTCGAGATCCACCGCGGCCAGTGCGGCGTTCTCGTCTACGTCGCGGACGCGCTCGCCGCCGTGTTCGTGGTGCCGCACCCCGATGACTACCGCACCCTGCACACCACCCTCGTGCACGACCTGTACGGCGAGCTGATCTACCACTACGCGATGCTCAGCGGGCCGGTGCCCGATTTCCGGGCCCGCATCGCGGACGAGACGGTGCGGTCGCTCGCCGATCTGCGCGCGCGGGCCCGCCGGCAGCAGGACGAGTGGGCGGCCTTCCACGACCGGGTCATGGCGGGCGGGCTGCTGGGCGCGGACCACACCTACCAGCGCGTCTCCGAGATGGGCGGGTATCGCCTGTCCCGCTTCCTGCCGCCCTTCGAACGGCAACGCGAGAACCACATCGGCGAGCTCATCACCGACGGCGCCGGTCAGCTCGCGTACCTCAAGACGTTCCGCCTCTCGGAGAACCAGGTCCGACGCGGTCACCTGCTGACCAGGCTCGCCGCCGACAACTGGAACATGGCCGACACCGCCGCCACGCTCGGCGTGACCGAGCCCGAACTCGGCCTGCGCATCGAAGCCGCGGGCTTCGGCCACCTCCTTCGCCAGGACGTCCTCGACCGCTACCGTGCCCAGGCCCGCCGCAGTCGTCGGTGACCACGCCGGATGAACCGCCTTGAGTTTTACGGAGACCCTCCGCGTCAAACTCGGGCGGGACAGGAAACGGCGTCGTGCGCCGACGGAAAAGGACCGGGCGCGACCCTCGCCGGTGCTGGATTCGACGGTTCGGGCCGCGTCGCCGGCCGCTTCGCTCACTGCCCGAAAGGCGATCTCGGTCACCGTATTGAGGCGTGCTGATCGATCCACCTTTCCAGGGCGCCGACGCATCGCGCGTTATGCGGCGTGATCCAGTCGCAGGTCTTCCCGGCGAGAAAAGAGACGGGGAACGCGCCGATCCTGGTCCAGCGCGGCCATCCGTGCTGATCTTCCCAGCGGAGTTCCAGCCCTCCCAGGAGGCCGCGGCGAAGACCGGTGACCTTGCCGGCCGGGATGGTGCGGGTCCGGAAACAGCCGCGAACCCTGATGAACTCGTCGGTGCAGGTGACGCCCAGCGAGAGGGCTCGTGTCGTGAGCAGGCCACCAAGGGTCACCATCGGGATGCCGAAGACGGCGCAACCCAGAAGACCCGCCGGCGAAGCCTGCCGGAAGTCTTCCAGCCGGAAGGGGATGTCGATGGCAAGCCTTACCCGTATTCCCTCAAAGGCCATTGCGATGAGGGAAATCCCCACAAGGGTGAGGCTTAGCCGATAAATCGGATCCGCGTGGAGCTTCACCACCTCATTTTAGTGTTCGACCTTCGGGAAATGGCTCGCCAGGATTGAGCATCTGGGGTGGGGGCCGGCGGGCCAGGGCGGCGGCCGTGCCGTCGATCAGGGCTCGGAGGCCGTGTTCGAAGGCGTCCTCGCCGAACGAGCCGCCGCTCTCGCGGAACGCCACGATCAGGGTCGCCTCCATGCCCCCGTCGAGCAGCCCGGCCAGCGCCGCGAGCCGGTCCGGCGGTGTGTCCACGTGTCGCCGGTGTTCGGTCTGCTCCTGCAGGACGCACCCGTTGACGTAGCGGGTGAGAGCCGTGATCGTGCGCAGTGCCAGGTCCGGGGTGAAGCCGTGGCCGACCATGGCGGTCAGCTCCTCGTCGAACATTCTGATCGTCGCCGGGCCGAGGCTCGCGGCGTTGGCGACGAGACGGGCGCCGTCGCGGTGGACGAGCAGGGAGTCGCGGTACGCGTGGGCCCGGCGGGCGAGCCAGTCCTGCCAGGACTCGCCGTCGCGGGGCGGCCCCATCCCGGCGGCCAGGACGATCGCGTCGGCCATCCCGTCGAGCAACTCCTGCTTGTTACGCAGGTGCCAGTACAGGGCGGGCGACTGGACGCCCAGCTCCGAGGCGAGCCGGCGCACCGTCAGCCCGTCCAGGCCGACCTCGTCGAGCAGTCGCAGCGCCGTGTCGATCACCGTCTGCCGGGTCAGGCCGGCCCCCCGTTTGTTCTCGCCCATCGGTTGACACCTTAGCAGCGCTAAGGAAGCATGACGGCGACACGAACTTAGCGCTGCTAAGGAACGCTTGCGCGTCGGACATCCCGGGCACCGAGGGGAGAGGCATGTCCACCATCCGGGAACAGCGGCTGACCAGGGCCCTGCTGACCTGCGGTGCCGTAGCCGGACCGCTGTTCGTCCTCGTAGTCGTGATCCAGGACTACACGCGCGCGGATTTCGACCCCCGGAGACAGCCGCTCAGCCTGCTGAGCCTGGGCGACCTGGGATGGATCCAGGTCGTCAACTTCGTCGTCACCGGGCTGCTGGACGTCGCGTTCGCGGCCGGGCTGTGGCGGGCGCTGCGTCCGGGCCGTGGCGGGGCCTGGGGGCCGCTACTGATCGGCGCGTACGGGACCGGCCTGGTCGGCGCCGGAGTCTTCCGCTTCGAACCGGCGTGGGGCTACCCGCCCGGCGCGCCGCCGGGCCTTCCCGAGGATCCGGGCTGGAGTTACGTCCTGCACGGCGCCGCCTTCGGCGTGGTGTTCGTCTCGCTGGTCGCGGCCTGCTTCGTCTTCACCCGTTATTTCGCCGTACGGGGAGAGCGCGAATGGGCGATCTACTGCGCGGCCACGGGCGTGGCGCTCCCCGCCCTCTACCTGCTGGCGGGGCTGCTCTCGGACGGCGGCGAGAACTCCCGGCCCCTGAGCCTGCTCCTCCGTGCCATGGCACTCCTGGGCTGGGGGTGGGCGTCGGTGCTCGCGGTACGGGTACGCGGATCCCACACATCGGCCGGAGCTGGTACCGGGTGAGGGTACGCCGGAAAAGACCGCTCAGCCGGTCGCGGTGCGGAGGACCTTCATGAACTCGCGCATCCACGCCGGGTGGTCCGGCCAGGCCCGTCCGGTCACGAGGTTCTGGTCGACGTGGGCCTCGCTGTCGATCCAGGTCCCGCCCGCCTGCTCGACGTCCGGGGCGCAGGCCGGGTAGGCGCTGCTCTCCCGCCCCTTGAGCACCCCCGCGGCGGCCAGCACGATCGGCCCGTGACACAGCGCCGCGATCGGCTTGCCGCTCTCGGCGAAGTGCCTGACGATCTCCAGGCACCGGCGGTCGTTGCGGATGTACTCCGGCGCCCGGCCTCCCGGCAGCACCAGTGCCGCGTACCGCTCCGGATCGACGTCGGAGAACGCGATGTCCGACCCCCAGGTGTGCCCCGGCTTCTCGGTGTAGGTGTCGAACCCCTCGACGAAGTCGTGCACCACGAACTGGAGCTTCTTCACGCTCGGAGCAGCGAGGTCCACCTCGTACCCCTCCTCCAGCAGTCGCTGGTACGGGTACATCACCTCCAGGTCCTCCGCCGCGTCACCTGTGACGATCAGCACCTTCGCCATCGCGTAACACCTCCGTGGTCCGTGTCCTTCGATCCTTATCACGCGTACGGACGGGGTCAACGGCAGGGATTTCCACAAACCGGTAAAACGGATACCCCTGCGTGCAGGCGGTCCGCGGGAACAAGTCCGGCGGCACGAAGGTCACGAAGGTGAAGACGCACCGCGGTGAGCCGCGCCGGGCACAGCAAGCCGAAGGCGCCCTGCACACCGAGGTCGCCGCCCGCTGGGGATCATCGACCCGCTGGACCTCCTGAAGGAGTCGGCTTCACACGGTCGCGACCAGAGCGGCGATCCTGCGCGAGGTGATCCGCGAGCGGCTGCCGCTGGTCCTGTACGCGCTGGGCAACAACGTGGGGATCAAAGAGGCCTTCGTCAAGGAAGGCCAGGACCTGCCATTTCTTTGCCAGGATATGGGATTTTAGAGATGTGGTTCCTTCGTATTCTGGGTGAAAGGTGCATAAAGCTCACTGTGTGGATGTCTTTGGAGTGAGCCGGATGGCAGATCGGTGGGACGACGGGGGAGGGCCCGACGAGAAGTTCGTGGAGTGGTTCCTGGATGGGAGGCTCACGGGGAATGAGGTACGCGCCACGACCCTGCATTCGTGGCGGCGGTGTCAGGAGGCGGGACTCACGCCCAGCACCGTACGGCCGCGCCTATCCGGTGATCTTGACTTCGACCGCGGAGTGGTGCGCGCGGCCCGGCCCGTGTTCGAGCGGATGCGTACCATCATCATGGGTACCCCCGTGACCGTGTTCCTGGGCGATGCGAGTGGGGTCCTGTTCCTGCGCAACGAGGGCGAACCGGCCCTGCGCCGGACTCTGGACGCGGTTGGCGCCGCGCCCGGGTTCCGCTTCGCCGAGGCGGACATGGGCACCAGCGCCTTCGGCTCGGCGCTGGTGGAACGGCGAATCTGCCAGGTCACCGGCAACGAGCACTTCGCGGAGGAACTGCGCGGGCTCACCGGCGTGGGCGCCCCGATACGCCACCCGCTCAGCGGGCGGGTGGACGGGGCCATCAGTGTCGTCTGCCTGAACGACACGGCCAACGCGGAGATGATGGTCCTGGCCCGGCGATCGGCCGCCGCCGTCGAGCGGCGATTGTTCGAAATGGTGGTCGAACACGAGCAGGCCCTGGTAAATGACTTCCTCCGGGCGCCAGATGGAGGCGTCGCGATGGCTTCCACGCCCCTGGACCTGTGCCGCCGTGATCGGCTCGCCCTGACGGACGCCGCCGTGAGGCTGGTCGCGCAGGGCCGGGCGGCGGTGGTGAAGATGGCCCTCTCGGACGGCCGCACCGCCACGCTTGTGGCCCAACCGATCGTCGGTTCCACCGCCATCGCGGTGAAGGCGAGGCTCACCGACGGCCAGGAGGCCCGGCTGAACGGGGGAGGAAGGTGACCGGAACCGACGAGTGGCTGCTCGCCGTGAGCGAGCCGGGCATCGGTCAGTTCGCCCTGCGGGCGCGCGAGCGGCTCGGCCTGCTGTGCGACGCGGGCTCCCGCATCGGCACCACCCTGGACGTCACCCGGACCGCCGAGGAACTGGCCCAGGTCGCCGTCCCCCGGTTCGCCGACTACGTCGCCGTCGACCTGGCCGACTGCGTCCTGCGGGGCGACGAGCCCGGCAGCATGGACGCGGGGCTGCGCCGGGTCGCCTTCGCGGGCGTCGGGGAGGGGGCCGCTCTGTACCAGCGTGGCACGCTCATCTACCCGCTTCCGTCCACGCCGCAGGGGCGCAGCCTCGCCACCGAGCAGTCGGTGCTCGGCTCGGTGTTGTTCACCACCTACGGGTGGCCGGCACAGGATCCCGAGCACGGCCGGAGAATCTGTGAGCAGGGCATCCACTCGCTCATCACGGTGCCGATGCGGGCCCGGAGCGTCACACTCGGGGTGGTGAGCCTCTATCGCGCCACGGGCAAGGACGCGTTCGAGGAGGACGACCTCGACCTGGCCGAGGAGCTGGTCGGCCGCGCCGCGGTGTGCGTCGACAACGCCCGCCACTACACCCGTGAGCACGCGATATCCGCGGAGCTGGAGCGGGTCACCGCGTCGTTGCAGCAGGCACTCGACCGCCAGCGGTGCTTCACCACCGATGCCTCGCACGAACTGCGCACTCCGCTGGCCGGGCTACGGGTCAAGTTGGAGGAGGCGCAACTTCACCCCGACGAGACCAACCTCGCCGACCTGGTGAAACACTCCCTGCGCGATGTGGAACGGCTGCAGGCCATCATCAGCGACCTCCTCATGCTGGCCCGGATCGGAGCTGCGCCGCCCGCCGCCCTGGAGCCCGTCGACCTGGCCTTGCTGGCCGAGGCCGGAACCGCGCGCCGCACCGGGGATCCGCACCCGGCGCGGCTCGACCTCACCGTCGGCATGACGGCCGACGCCGTCCCGGAACAGATCCACCGGGTGCTGGACAACCTGCTGGACAACGCGCAACGGCACGCCGCGCGCGACGTGGTGGTCACAGTGCGCCGCGCCGGAGGCATAGCTGAACTCAGCGTCGCCGACGACGGCGCGGGCGTGCCTCCAGCGGAGCGCGAGTACATCTTCCAGCGCTTCGCCCGGCTGGACACCGCCCGCAGCCGTGACCGCGGCGGCACCGGGCTCGGCCTGGCCGTCGCCCGTGACATCGCCCGCGCCCACCACGGCACCCTCCACGTCGAGGACGCGTCGTCCTCGGGCGGAGCACGCTTCGTCCTCCGCCTCCCGCTCAGCACGCGGACGGCGTGAGGGCCCGGGGTCAGGCGCCGGGGTACTTCCTGAGCCAGGCGTCGGTGATCTCGTGGTTTCCGGCGGACCGGGCCGCGAAGTCGTCGGCCAGTTCGGTGATGGCGTCGCGGCCCTCAAGGTGTGCGAGCCATCCGACGGGGAGCGCCGCCTCGCCGTGGAGGGTTCCCAGGAGGTTGCCGCAGACGGCGCCGGTGGAGTCGCTGTCGCCGGAGTGGTTGACCGCGAGGAGCAGCGCCCGCTCGACGTCGCCGGACGCGGGATACGTCAGGGCGCAGTAGACCGCGATGGCGAGCGCCTCCTCGGCGACCCACGCGCCGCCCAGTGACTCGACCTTCTCCGGGCTCGGGCCGCCCTCCGCCGCGAGGGAGACGGCACCGCGCAGCGCCAGGCTGGTCTCCTCGTGCGAGGGGTACGTCGCGAGCAGGTCCAGCGCCTTCCGTACGGCACGCGCGAGCGTCTCGTCCGGCGTCGGAGACCTGTTCGCCTCGACGGGCCGGTTCTCCGCGAGGAAGTGGACGATGGCGGCGAAGGCGCCGGCGGCCAGGTAGCCGGTGGGGTGGCCGTGGGTGATCTGGGCGCACTCGGCGGCCAGGTCGAAAGCGTGACGGGGGCTCCGCGCGCCCAGGCCGAAGGGGGCCGAGCGCATGACCGTCCCGCAGCCCTTGGAATCGGGGTTGACCGGTCCCGGTTCGCCGAACGGGGCGGGGGCGGCGGCCCGAGGGGCGCGCAGGCCCGACAGGCAGGCGTTCCCCGGAGCTCGCCGGGAGTAGAGCCATTCCTGCTCGCGGAGCAGGCCGGTACGGACCAGGTCGTTCCCGGACGAGGTCGACGCGGGACCGTACGCCGGACGGTCGTTCGCGGGGAAAGCCGGAGAAGTCGGGAAAGCCGAGGAAGTCGGGAAAGCCGAGGAAGCCGAGGAAACGGGAGAGGCGAGGGGTGGGGAGCGGTGTTGCTGGGTGTCCAGCCAGCGAAGGTAGGCGCGCCGGACCGCGGCGACGTCGCCGCCGCGGATCAGCCCCTCCACGGTGAACAGCGTCATCTGCGTGTCGTCGGTGACCAGGCCGACCTTGCCACGCCAGTCGGGGACCAGTCCGGTCAGGCCCTCGGGCCCGTGCTGCCTGCGGATTCTCTCGATCGACTCGAACTCGACGGGAGCCCCCAGCGCGTCGCCGAGGGCGCCGCCCAGCAGGCAGCCTCTCACGCGGCCACGGTGGTCCGGCGGGTCATGGGCGGGAGGATGCACGGGCATGATCCTTTCGTTGTCTGTTGACATCAACATAACTTGAGGTCTGAGACTGTGCGCGAAGGCATCGAGGGAGAGTGATCGATATGCGCATTGTCCAGGTGACCGCGTTCGGGGGACCAGAGGTACTGGTGGTGGACCGGGCCCCGGAGCCGGTCGCCGGAGCCGGGCAGGTCGTGATCGGGGTGTCCGTCGTGGACGTCCTGTTCCTTGAGACGCAGCTCCGCACCGGCTGGGGTGCCGAGTTCTTCGGCCAGAGCCCGCCGTACGTGCCCGGGGGCGGGATGGGCGGGCGGGTGGTCTCGGCGGGGGAGGGGGTCGATCAGGGCTGGATCGGCCGCGACGTCATCGCGATGACCGGCGACGGAGGTTACGCCGAGCGGGTCGCGGTGTCGGTGGACGCCCTGGTTCCGGTGCCGGAGGGGCTGGGCGTGCGGGAGGCGACCGCGCTTCTCCAGATCGGCCCGGCCGCGCTGAGCCTGGTGGGCGCGGCCGAGGTCAAGCCGGGGGAGCGGGTGCTGGTCACCGCGGCGGCCGGGGGACTCGGCAGCCTGCTGGTGCAACTCGCCCACGCGGTCGGCGCCCACGTGGTCGCGGCCGCCCGGGGCGGGCGCAAGCTCGACCTGGCCAGGGAGCTGGGAGCCGACACCGTGGTCGACTACTCCGAGCCGGGCTGGCCCGAGCGGGTGCGGGAGGCGGTCGGCGACAGAGGATCGCCCGGGACAGGCGGCGGTGACGGGGTGGACGTGGTCTTCGACGGTGCGGGCGGGCGGATCGGCCAGGACGCGTTCGGGATCACGGCGCGCGGCGGCAGGTTCTTCACGTACGGCGTGCCCGGCGGGAGCTTCGCGCAGGTCGACCCCGGGGAGGCGGAGCGGCGAGGGGTGAGCGTGCGCGGGATCGAGCAGGTGCAGTTCGCCCCGGAGGAGGGCAGGCGGCTGGCCGGGCTGGCGCTGTCCGAGGCGGCTGCGGGCCGGATCAGGCCGGTCATCGGGCAGACCTTCCCGCTGGAGCGGGCCGCCGACGCGCACATCGCCATCGAGGCCCGCGACACGGTGGGGAAGACCTTGCTGCTGCTCTGAGGGACCCGTCTCCCATGCCTCCGTCGTGGCGCGTGCCGCGCCCGGCCCTCCATTCCGTCAACCGGGCGCGGTACGCGCTCAGAGGGAGAAGAACCATGTCCCAGGCCATCCGCTACACCCGGTACGGCGGTCCCGAGGTGCTCACCCTCGACGACGTTCCCATCCCCGATCCCGGACCCGGGCAGGTGCGGGTCGCGGTACGGGCCGCCGGTGTCAACGGCATCGACTGGAAACTCCGCTACGGGTTCATGGACCGTGGCCTGTCGTCGGCCGGGCCCGCGGGCGTCGGCGTCGAGTTCGCCGGAACGGTCGACGCCCTCGGCACCGGTTCGGGTGCCGGAGACGGGCGCTGGAGCGTGGGGCAGGCCGTCTTCGGCACGGTCGTCTCCGGTGCCGCGGCCACCCACGTGGTGGCCGACGCCGGGGACCTGCTGGCTATACCCGCCTGGCTGTCCTTCGAGCGGGCCGCCGCGCTGCCGGTGGCCGTCGGGACCGCCTGGCGTACCCTGCGGCAGCTCGACGTGAAGGAGGGGCACACGTTGCTGGTCCACGCGGTCGCCGGTGGCGTCGGCCTCGTCGCCGCGCAGCTCGCCCGCCTCAGGGGCGTACGGGTGGTCGGCACGGCGAGCCCGGCCCGTCATGACTTCCTGCGCGAGCTGGGCGTGCGGCCGGTCGAGTACGGCGACGGCGGCGACGGCCTGGCCGAGCGGGTGCGCGCCGTGGCGCCGGAGGGTGTCGACGCGGTCCTGGACGCCTCCGGCCGCGACGTGCTCGCCATCTCGGTCGAGCTGGCCGGTGGTCCGGACAGGGTGGTCACCATCGCCGACGGGCGGGCCGCCGAGCACGGTGTGCGCTTCTCCAGCGGTGCCGACAGCGGTGCCGACAGCGGTGCCGACAGCGGTGCCGACAGCGGTGCCGACACCGATGCCGACGGGGTTTCCCCGGCGGAGGTCTTCGCGGAGGTCCTCCCCCTGCTGGAGCGCGGCGCGCTGCGCGTGCCGATCGAGAGGACCTTCCCGCTGGAAAGGACCGCCGACGCCCACCGTCTCAGCGAGGCGGGGCACCTCCTCGGCAAGATCGTTGTCACCGTTCCGTGACGCCGGATCCGCGTCTCCCCGGCCCGTGGTTTCCGGACCCGGCCCGGGGAACGAGGTGAAACCGGCGTGAAACCGGAGCCGTTTATTTTGACCTTGACCAGCTCAGATACCGTCCGCAGGCGGTATCCGGGCTGCGCTCAAGGTGAAGGTGGTCGTCCGTACTTGGGGCTCAACGACACGACACCGGGGCGACATGGGTACGGCCGGCCAACCGGCCGTACCCATGCCTGTCGCCTCGCTTCTCGTCGGTCCGGGAACTGTCCGGAACGCCGGGTGGTACACCGATCGAGAACGACGTCAGGCGGGCCACAGCGACCGCCGGAGTCATCGCCGCGGCTGCCACGGGGGCTGCCACGGCGATGACGCCGGGAACCGGGCCGTCCGTGGTCACCGCGACCCCGCCGAGAAGTGCCGGCCACTTCTCCGCCGGTTCGCCCTCGCCGGACGTCCGGCACCAACTCACGTACCGGGCATCGGTCGCCCGGTGGTGAATACCGGCCGTTCAGCGTCGAGCGGCAGGTCAGCGCGAGGTTCGGCGACCGGGGGGACCGGACCGGTCTGTCGCAAGGCCGTCGGCACCCGAGGGGAGAGGGGCGGGGACGCCTCGAAGGGGAGGAATTTCAACAGCGAGATCCCATATGCGGCACCTGGTGGTCATGGTTTGCTATCGACCACCAACGCCCACGGGGGTATGGCACCGATCTGTTGACGATCAAGGAGAGAGATGAAGAAGATCAAGGCGGGGTTGCTGGCGCTGATGGTGGCCGGGTTGCTGGGCGCGAGCGCCACACCGGCCTCGGCGGTCGAGCTGCATGATCAGGCCACCAAGCCTGACTGCGACAGCCACTGGATGGACCCCGGCGAGTAATTCACCGGAGGGAACCGGCGCCGCGTGAAGAGCGGCCGGGCGGGGCTGCGGTACTCCCGTCCGGCCGCGCACCGTGGTCCGGTTGGCCGGGAGCGGGCGGTGTGGAGGCATGCGAGCGATGACCGGCTGCCGTGGAAGACAGTGTGGAGAGTACGTGAGCGAGAGGTCAGCACGGGGTGGGCGGGGAGGACATCATGCCGTCGAGGGCGCGCCGGGCGTCGAGTGCCCGCTCGTGCCAGACCGGCAGGCCGATGTCGGCGAACTCCCGCACCGCCCGGTCCAGCATGGACGCGGCCAGCTCGTGCTCGCCGCGCTCGATGGCGAGTCGCCCGCAGGCCAGGCGGGCACGGGCCGCGACGAAGGGTTCCCCGAGCCCCTCGGCCAGCAGCAGCGCCGCGTCGAGCCGGTTGTCCGCGTGGTCGAGCTCACCCGCCAGCAGCTCGGCCTCGCCCATCCCGAGCAGGCCGTACGCCTCGCCGATGCGGTCTCCGGTCGACCTGGCGGCCGCCAGCACCTGCCCGAACGCGTCCTTCGCCCGTTCCGGGTCGTTCTGGCGCAGGTACAGCAGTCCCAGCCTGTTGAGGATCTGCGCGACCCCTCGCGCGTTGCCCAGGTCGCGGTAGGCGGCCAGCGCCGTCTCCAGGAGCGGGGCCGCCGCGTAGGGGCGGTCGTGCTCGATGTGGATCTGGGCCATGCTGCCGAGTACGTGGGCCTCGGCGTGCCGGTCGCCGACCTCGTGGAGCATCCGCAGCGCCCGCCGGTAGCCGTCGAGCGCGGTCTCCACCCGGCCCTCCACCCGTTCGATCAGCGCCGCGTTGCGCAGGGTGAGGGCCTGGCCGTGCCGGTCGTTCACCGCCGCGAAGAGCGGCAGCGCGGCCTCCAGGTGTGGCCGCGCGTCGGTGTAGCGCTGCCGGAACAGGGCGAGCGTGCCCAGGGAGTAGCGCATCGCCGCCTCGCCGCGCCGATCGCCCGCGCGCAGGGCGGCGGCCAGCGCGGTCTCCGAGGTACGCCGCCAGTCGTCGAAGTGGCCCTGCGCCTCGAACAGGGTGATCGCCGTCATCGCCAGGTCCCAGCACATCTCGCTCAGGCCGAGCCGGGCGGCCTGCTCCACCGCCGCCACCAGACCGAGCCGCTCGCCACGCAGCCAGCCGGACGGGTCGGCGAGCAGGCGGTCGGAGGTGGCCTCCCCGCAGTCCCAGCGCGGCCCGTCGCCGTGCAGGACGGTGTAGTCGCCGCCGTACTGCCGCCGGTGCGCCCGCTCGGCGAGCGCGAGATACCCTCCCGCCAGCCGGGTCAGCGCGGCGTCGGTGGCACCGGGGGGATCGTCGGTCGCGCCGCGCTCCCTGGCGTGCAGGCGTACCAGGTCGTGGACGCGGTAGCGGGGCTCGCCGATGCCGTCCTGGCCCGCGTACTCGACGAGCTGCGCCTCCATCAGTCCTTCCAGGATCTCCTCGGCGTCGTGCGACCCGGTGTAGTTCGATGCGGTGTCACGTGTCGCGGCGTCGTGCGGTCCGGTGTCATGTGTCCCGGCGTCGTGCGGTCCGGTGTCGAGCAGGGCCGAGGCGACCCAGCCGGCGAAGTCGGGCGTCTCGACCAGGCCGAGGCGGCGGAACAGGGTACGGCTGGGCTCGTCGAGACCCGAGTAGCCGAGGGCGAGACTGGCCCGTACCGACAGGGTGCCGTGGGTGAGCTCGTCGAGCCGGTCGTGTTCGGCGGCGAGCCGGGAGACCAGCCGGTCGACGCTCCAGTGCGGCCGGGCGGCCAGCCGCGCCCCGGCGATCCTGAGCGCCAGGGGGAGGTGCCCGCACAGCTCGGCCAGCCGCCCGGCGGTGGCGGTGTCGGCGGCCAGCTCGACCCGGCCGGTGATCGTACCCAGCAGCCGGACGGCGGCGGCGTTCCCGAGGACTCCCAGGGCGAGCCGCTGCGCGCCGGGCAGGGCGGTCAGCGCGCCGCGGCTCGTGACCACCACCGCGCAGCCGTTCCCCGCGGGGATGAGCGGCTCTATCTGGGCCTCGTCGGCGGCGTCGTCCAGCAGGAGCAGCACGCGCCGGTCGTACAGGCGGGCGCGGAACACCTCGGCGCGCTCGTCCAGGTTGTCGGGAATGGCGGTTCCCGCTGTGCCGAGGGCGCGCAGGAACCGGCTGAGCGCGTGCGACGGCTCGACCGGTTCGGTTCCGGCGCCCCGCAGGTTCACGTACAGCTGCCCGTCGGGGAAGGCGTCCCGCAGGTCGTGGGCGGCCCGCAGGGCCAGCGCGCTCTTGCCCACCCCCGGCATGCCGGAGACGGAGCAGATCACCGGTCCGGCGGCGGGACGGTCGCGCAGGACCGAGACGAGCCAGCGCAGCTCGGTGTCGCGCCCGGTGAAGTCGCTCACCCCGGCGGGGAGCAGGGACGGGGCCGGATCCGGCGGGGTGGCGGGGTCCGGGGGTCTCGCCGGTGCCGCCGTTTCCGGCTGGGGGTCCAGGCCGACCCGGGTGTCCCCGCGCAGGATGGCCTGTTCCAGCGAGCGCAGCTGCGGTCCCGGTTCCAGCCCCAGCTCCTCGGCCAGGACGGTGCGGGCGCGCCGGTAGGCATCCAGCGCCTCCGTACGCAGCCCGGCCCTGTGCATCGCCACCATCAGCCGGGCGGTCGCGGACTCCACCAGCGGATCCTCCGCGACCATCGAGATCAGCTCGGGGATGACCTCCGCGTGCCTGCCCAGTGCCAGGTCGGTGTCGATGCGCTCGGTCAGCACCCGCCTGCGGTCCTGCTCCAGGCGTTCGGCCGCCTCCGCCAGCTGGGCCACGCCGTCCAGTCCCGAGAAGGCGCGGCCGTTCCACAGTGCGAGCGCCTCTCGCTGCAGGACGGACGCCGCCGCGGGCTCTCCCCGGTTCAGCGTCCGTCTGGCGTGCTCGGCCAGGTCGGCGAAGTGCCAGGCGTCCACCTCCTCCGGCCGCGCGGACAGCGTGTAGCCCGAGCGGTCGTGCCGGATCCGCTCGGGGGCGTCGAGGGTCCTGCGCAGCCGGTGCACAAGCACCTGCAGGTTCTTCCCGGCGCGCGGTCCGAGCCGCTCCCCCCACAGCGCGTCGACCAGGGTTTCGGCCGCCACGATGCGTCCCCGCGCGCAGACGAGGAGTGCCAGCAACTGCTCCTGCCTGCGGGAGGACAGCGGCACAGGACGTCCGTCGGCGATGATCGTCACATCGCCGAGTACCTGGAATCTCATCAAGCTCCCCGAACGGCTCACGGATCTCAGGGGGCGAGGTGAACGGCGCCGCGCCCAGGAGGTTATGGACTGCCCGATTCCGGCGAGAATAGCTCGGATGATCTTTCAACGGTAGTCAATTGGTATTCGTTCCCAGGAAGGGAGACGTCGAGGGTCCTCTCCACCCGGTCAGGGCGCCACCCCGGCCAGGTTCCTTTCCTCCGGTCGGGTCCTCTCCTCCGGGTCAGGCCCTTCTTCTCGGTCGGGCCTCTCCTCCGGTCGGGTCTCACGCCTTCCGGGAAGGTCTTCCGGTCAGGTCTTACGCTTTCCGGGAAGATCTCACGAGGCTCGGGAAGATCTCACAGGGCCCGATGTGACACCGTGCCCGTTTGGTAACGGTGATGTAACAAACCTTTACTGGTGATTACCTCCAGTGATTGACTCCGAGCATCCACTGTAAGCGCTTCCACTTCCTGTCGCCGTTGAGTGTAAGCGCTTCCACTCGCCGGGAGATCGGACGACAGGTGTCAAACAGTGACGAAGGTCAGGGTGTGACCATCTACGAGGTCGCGCAGCGGGCGGGCGTCTCCATCGCCACCGTCTCCCGGGCGCTGCGCAACACCGGCCCCGTCGCGGCCGGGACGCGCGAGAAGGTGCTGCGGGCGATTCAGGAGCTCAGCTTCACCCCCAGCCGCCTCGGCGTCTCCCTCGCCCAGGGCCGCCACGCGGCCAACGGGATCGTCTTCCCCGACCTGTCGGGCCCCTATTTCGCCGAGGTGCTCCTCGGGTACGAGGAGGTGGCCTCCGACCTCGGCCGCTCCGTGCTCATCCTGTCCACGCGCGGGCGGGCCGCCGTACAGGACCTGGTCAGGGACCTCGCCGGCCGGGTGGACGGCATGGTGATCTTCGGCAGGACCGTCGAGGACGCCGTGGTGGACGAGATCGCCAGGAGCAGGACGCCGCTGGTCCTGCTCGCGCGCGACCCCGTCGAGTGGGCGGACGCGGTCTCCAGCGAGAACACCGCGTCGGCCGAGGCGCTCACCACCCACCTGCTCGGCCACGGTTACTCCACCTTCGCCCTGGCCGGGGACGACGACCGGGGCGACGTCACCCAGCGCTGGACGGGGGTGAGGCGGGTCCTGTCCGGCCACGGGATCCGGCCCCCGGAGCCGCTGCCCTGCGAGCTCACCGTGGAGGGCGGGTACGCGGCGGGACGGACGCTGCTCGGCGGGGGAGCCGGTGACGGGCGGCGTCCCCGGGCGGTGATCTGCGCCGACGACCAGGTGGCCCTCGGCGTCATCCTCGCGGCCGAGGAGCTCGGCCTCGACGTGCCGGGCGACGTGGCGGTCACCGGCTGGGACGACATCATGGCCGCCCGCCACGCCAGGCCCGCCCTCACCACGGTGCGCCAGCCCATGCGCCTGCTCGGTGCCCGCGCCGCCCGCGCGCTGGACGAGCTCATCAAGGGCACGCGTACCGTCCCGAACTCCGAGATTCTCCCCACCCAGCTGATCGTGCGGTCCAGCTGCGGTCCTCACCCCCTGGAGGAAAAGTGAAGAAGTACGCCGTCGGGATCCTCGCGTTGGGACTGGTGCTCGCCGGGTGCGGCCGGGGCGGCGGAGGGGCCGCGGAGCAGGCGAGGGACGTCGACACCGGCAAGGCCACCGGTGAGGTCACGGTCTGGGCGATCGGCGCCGAGGGGGAGGCGCTGGGCGCCTTCGCCAAGGACTTCGAGACGGCCAACCCCGGCATCACGATCAAGGTGACCGCGCTCGGCTGGGACGTGGCCCACGACAAGATCACCGCGGCCATCGCGGGGAACGCCACCCCCGACATCACCATGCTGGGCAGCACCTGGATGGGCGAGATGGCCAAGACCGGCGCCCTCGACCCCACCCCGGCCAACCTGATCGACAAGTCGGCGTTCTTCCCCGGGGCGTGGGGCACGGTCGAGGTGGAGGGGACCGCGTACGGCGTGCCCTGGTACGTCGAGACCCGCGCCCTGTACTACCGCGAGGACCTCGCGGAGAAGGCGTCGGTGAAGCCGCCCACCACCTGGGAGGAGACCACCGCCTTCGTGAAGGCGCTCAAGGAGAGGGGCGGCGCCTCGCTCGGCGTCGAGCAGAACTTCCGGCAGGGCTCCTGGCAGGAGGTGCTGCCGCTGGTGTGGCAGGCGGGGGGTGAGATCGTCTCGGACGGGAAGTGGACGCTGGACACGCCCCAGATGGTCAAGGCGCTCAAGCAGTACGGCTCGTTCTTCGAGAGCGGGCTCGCCAGCACCGACCAGCCGACCGGCGCCTTCCCGCAGACGTTCGTCAACGGGAAGGTCGGCGCCTTCTACTCGGGGCCGTGGATGATCGCGGGCCTGGAGAAGGAGGGCGGCGACGGCTTCGGGGAGAAGTTCGCCGTCGCCCCCTACCCGAAGGGGAGCGCGGGAGGTCCCAGCCTGGTCGGCGGCAGCGACATGGTGGTCTTCAAGGACGCGAAGAACCGCGACGCCGCCTGGAAGTTCCTGCGCTGGCTCGTCGACCCCAAGGTCCAGGCCGGCTGGTACACCAAGGTCAACGCGCTGCCCAGCGTCGAGGCCGCCTGGCAGGACCCGGCGCTCACCGCCGACGAGCGCGTCACCGTCTTCGGCGAGCAGCTCAAGGACGCCAAGGCCGTCCCCGCCGTCCCGACCTGGGAGCAGGTGGCCAAGGTGCTGGAGACCGAGATCGAGAAGATGGCCCTGGGCAAGCAGACGGCCGAGGAGACGGCGAAGAGCGTCCAGGAACAGGCCGAGACCATCGGGACCGGGGTCTGACCGTGGTGGTCGACGAGCGGGTGGGCTCGCGCGAGTCCACCGGACCGGCCCCCGCCCGGGAGCGGCGGCCCCGGGGCGGATTCCGCCGTACCGGCCTGGCCTGGATGTTCGTCACGCCCTTCGTCGTGATGTTCGCGGTGTTCTGGGCGGGGCCGCTCCTCGTCGAGCTCGGCATGAGCTTCACCGACATGCGCAGCACCGACGTGCGCGACCCCCTCGGGGTGAACCTCGTCGGGATCGACAACTACCTGCGGCTGTTCGACGACGAGCTCATGCGCAAGGCGGCGGTCAACACGCTGATCTTCGTGGTGACGGCGCTCCCGCTCACCATCGCCCTCGGCCTGGGCGCGGCCGTGGCGCTGAACTCGGGGATCGCCCGGCTGCCCGCCGCGTTCTTCCGGCTCGGTTACTACCTGCCGTACGTGACCAGCATCATCGGCGTCGCGGTGGCCTGGAGGTTCCTGCTCGAACCCGACGCGGGACTGGTCAACCAGCTGCTCGGGGCGGTCGGCGTGGACGGCCCCCGCTGGCTCGCCGACGAGGACCTGGCGCTCCCCGTGATCATCGTGATGACCGCCTGGCGGAGCTTCGGCTTCGACATGGTCGTCCTGCTCGCCGCCCTCCAGGGCATCCCCAGGGAGCTGTACGAGGCGGCGGAGGTCGACGGCGCCGGGCGCTGGGAGCGGTTCCGCTCCGTCACGCTGCCGATGCTCCGCCCGGCGCTGCTGTTCTGCACCGTCTACAGCTCGATCGGGTTCGCCCAGTTCATGGAGGAGCCGCTGGTGATGACCCGGGGAGGCCCGGCGGGGGCGACCACCTCGGCGTCGCTCGCCATCTACAACCAGTTCGGCTCGGGCAACTACGGCTACGCCGCCGCCGCGGCGAGCGTCCTGTTCACCGTGATCGTGGCCCTGGCGGTCCTGCAGTTCCGGATCGGGAGGTCCAGATGAGACCGGCTCAGGACGTGAGACCGACACCGGGCCGAGGGGCCCTCGTGAAACGCCGCTTCTCCACGTACGCGCTGCTCAGCGCCGGACTCGTGCTCGTCGTGCTCCCGTTCGTCTGGACGCTGCTCACCTCGTTCAAGCCGGAGACCGAGATCAGGCGGGACCCGCCGGAGTTCCTGCCGACACAGTGGACGCTCGGCAACTACGGCGAGCTGCTGGAGAAGATGAACATCACGCAGGTGTTCGTCAACAGCGCGGTGGTGGCCCTCGCCACCGTCGCGGGCAACCTGCTGTTCTGCTCGATGGTCGGATACGCCTTCGCCAAGATGGCCTTCCGCGGCAAGAACGTGCTCTTCGCGCTGGTCCTGACGCAGATGGCGCTACCCGCCATCGTGGTGATGATCCCGCAGTTCGTGCTCATCGCGAAGCTCGGCCTGGTCAACACCTTCCTCGGGATCATCCTGCCCGGCCTGGTCACCCCGCTGGGCATCTTCCTGATGCGCCAGTTCATCGCGGACATCCCCGACGAGCTGATCCACGCCGCGCGGGTCGACGGCGCCAAGGAGTTCCGGATCTTCTTCCGGATCGTCATGCCGCTCTGCAAGCCCGCCCTGGCCACACTCGGCCTGATCACGTTCCTCGGCTCGTGGAACAACTTCCTCTGGCCCGCGGTGGTGGCCCAGAGCGAGGACAGGTACACGCTGCCCGTCGCGCTGGCGATCTTCAACGGCTACCAGGGCACCCAGTACGGCCTGCTCATCGCCGGGGCGGTGGTCGTCGTGCTGCCGGTCCTCGTCCTCTTCGTCTTCCTGCAGCGCTTCTTCACCCAGGGCATCGCCTCCACCGGACTCAAGTAACCCACGTAAGGAGCCCCCCGTGCGTCGTCTTCACGCGGCCGTCCTGGCGGCCTGTCTGGCCCTGGTCGCGGCCGTCCCCGCTCCCGCCTCGGCCGCCCCTTCCCCCACCCCCTCCGTCTCCCCCTCCGCGTCTCCCCTCGTCTCCCCCTCTGTCCCCTTGACAGCGTCGACAACGTCGGCGGGGCGGCAGCGGGAGCTGCTGCGCCGCTACGCCGCGGACACCTGGAAGTCCATGGACGCGATGACCGACCCGGCGACCGGGCTGCCCTCCGACAAGATCGACGGCTCGCTCGACCCCGCCACCCGCGCCAAGGTGACCTCGCCGACCAACATCGCCACCTACCTGTGGAGTACGGTGGCCGCCCGCGACACCCGCCTCATCTCCAGAACCGAGGCCCTGCGCCGGGTGGCCAGGACCCTCGCCTCCACGGCGAAGCTGGAGCGCCACGCCCCGACCGGCCAGTTCTACAACTGGTACGACCCGCGCACGCTGGAGATCGTGCGCACCTGGCCGGAGAACGGCTCCGCCGTCCAGCCGTTCCTGTCCAGCGTCGACAACGGCTGGCTCGCGGCCTCCCTCATGATGGTCCGCAACGCGGTGCCCGAGGTCTCCAGGCAGGCCGGGGCGCTGCTGAAGGGCATGGACTTCGAGTCCTACTACGACCCGCAGGCCCGGCCCGACGCGGGCACCGGCCTGCTGCGCGGCGGGTTCTGGCCGGAGAAGCCCACCGGCTGCTCGGTCGAGAGCGACTACAACGACTCGGGGACCACCGTCCACTCCACCTGCCACCACTACGGCGCGCTCACCGAGGCGAGGATCGCCAGCTACGTCGGCATCGCCCTCGGCCAGCTCCCGCCCGAGCACTACTACGGCATGTGGCGCACCTTCCCCGACACCTGCGACTGGTCGTGGGCCGAACAGAAGCCGGTCGGCGCCTGGCGCACGTACATGGGCGTCAACGTCTTCGAGGGCACGTACGGCTACCGAGGCATGCGCCTGGTGCCCACCTGGGGCGGCAGCATGTTCGAGGAGCTGATGGTGACCCAGCTCGTGCCGGAGGACGTCTGGGGCGCCAGAAGCTGGGGCCGCAACCAGCCCGTCTACATCGCCGCCCAGATCGAGCACGGCATGAACGAGGCGAAGTACGGCTACTGGGGCTTCTCCCCGTCCAACGACCCCGCCGGGGGCTACCGCGAGTACGGCGTGGACGCGATCGGCATGGACACCCCCGGCTACACCTCCGACCAGGAGCGCACCTCCGTCGACTACGGGTTCGAGGGATGCCGCGAGGGGCAGCCCGAGCCGACGTCGTACGGGGACGGCGTCGTCACCCCGCACGCGTCGTTCCTCGCGCTGCGCCACGCGCCCGGCGCGGCCCTGACCAACCTCGCCAGGCTCAGGGCGAACTTCGACGCCTACGGACCGGGCGGTTTCTACGACGCGGTCGCCGTGCGCAGCGGCAAGGTCGCCAAGCAGTATCTCGCCCTCGACCAGGGAATGATCATGATCGCGCTCGGCAACGCGCTCGCGGGCGACAGCCTGCGCCGCCACTTCGCGACCCGCGACGTCACGGCCAAACTCGCCCCCGTCCTGCGCCAGGAGGAATGGGCCGTCGTGCCTCCCAAGTGAGCCGCTCCTCCCGAGGGAGCCCGCACACCCACCCACCGACCATCGGGGAGACGTATCTGATGAGCACGGCCGACGCCGCACGCCGAGACTGGCAGGCCCGCATTTACCGGGCGTCGGGGGAGGTGACCTCGGCCGGACGGGTCGAGGTCACCGCCCCCCGCGGCCTGCGCGCCGACAGCGGGGGCGGGCACGTCACGCTGACCTGGGAACCGGTGGCCGGGGCCATCGGCTACCTCGTCCACCGCGCGCCCGCCGAGGAGGGGCCGTACACCTCGACCACGCAGCGCGACGTCGACGTTCCGGCCGTGCCGGATCCGCACTACGTCGACACGCGCGGGGAACCCGCCTGGTACCGGGTCGCCGCCGTCACCGCGATGGAGCGGACCGGCCCCCTCTCCGGACCGGTGTTCGCCGCGCCGCTCACCGAACCGGGCGCGACGGCCCTGCGGGTCGACGCCTCCGCGAGCACGCGGCCGCTGCCCAGGCCGTGGAAGTACATGATCGGCTCCGAGCACCTGTCGTACATGCTGTCCGCCGACACCGTGGGCGGGCGGCCGATCGGCCCCGAGCTGACCGAGGCGCTGCGGACGACGCGGGAGGAACTCGGCGTCGAGACCGTGCGCGCCCACGCGATCCTCTGCGACGACCTCGGCGTCTACCGGGAGGACGACGACGGCGAGCCCGTGCACGACTTCACCCGGGTGGACGAGGTCTACGACACGATCACCGCGCTCGGCCTGCGGCCGATCGTGGAGCTGTCGTTCATGCCGCGCGACCTCGCCTCCGACCCGTCGAAGACGGTCTTCGGCTACGGGGCGATCATCTCCCCGCCCAGGGACTACGACCGGTGGGGCGACCTGGTCCGCGACCTCACCCGGCACCTCGTCGACCGGTACGGTCTGCGGGAGGTGGTCGACAACTGGGCCTTCGAGGTGTGGAACGAGGCCAACCTGGAGGTCTTCTGGAGCGGCACGCCGCAGGAGTTCTTCCGGCTGTACGACGTGTCGGCGGCGGCCGTCAAGGACGTCCACCCGGACATCCGCGTCGGCGGCCCGTCGTCGGCGGCGAACGGCTGGGTCCAGGAGCTGATCGACCACGTGGACGCCTCGGGCGCGGCGCTCGACTTCGTCTCCACCCACACCTACGGCAACGCCCCGCTCGACTGGCGGCCCGTCCTGGAACGGCACGGCCGTGCGGGCACGCCGATCTGGTGGACGGAGTGGGGCCCCACCCCCACGCACTTCCACGGCATCGGCGACGGGCCGTTCGGGGCGGCGTTCCTGCTGCACGGGATGAGGTCGGCGGCCGGGCGGGTGGACGCGCTGGCCCACTGGGTGGCCTCGGACCACTTCGAGGAGCTGGGCCGTCCACCGGCGCTCTTCCACGGCGGGTTCGGCCTGCTCACGGTCGGCAACCTGCGCAAGCCCCGCTACCTCGCGCTCACCCTGGCCGACCGGCTGGGCGAGGACGAGCTCGCCTGCTCGGCCACCGGCGACGTCGCGGGGGTCGAGGCGTGGGCGGCGCGCTCGGCCACCGGCGCCGTCGGGGTGCTGGTGTGGAACGGCACCCTCGACCAGGACAGGGCCGACGGCGCGGCGATCCTGTCGCGCGAGGTCACCCTCACCGTCGAGGGACTGGCCCCGGGGGAGTACGCGGTCGGCCATCACCGGATCGACGAGCGGCACTCCAACATCCGGGCGGTCTGGGCGGAGATCGGCGGGGGCGCGGACTGGCCGGAGGGCGGGCAGTGGGAACGGCTGCACGCCGCGAACACCCTGGACGAGCTGGAACCCGCCCGTACCGTCCGCGCCGAGGACGGCACCCTGAGGCTGGAGTTCACCCTGCCCATGCCCGCCGTCTCCTACCTGGAGTTCACCCCGGTGTGACGGGGGAGCGCGCCGATCCTGTCGCTTTCGGGAACCGCGGGCACGCGGGAGGGCAACAACGGGTGTCCTGACCGAGAGCCGAGAGGCCGGATATGAGCGAAACGAGCCGGACCCGGGCGGGGACGGGCGGCACCTTCCCCATCGACGAGGCGCGGGACCGTGACGCTTTTCCCGCCGACTTCCCCGCCGACTTCCCCGTCGGCGGGGAAGTCGGCGGGGCGGGGGATCGTGACACCCTCCCCGTTGACGGGGCGGGGTGTCACGAGGCCCTCCCCGCCGACGAAACGCGGGACCGCGACGTCTCTCCCGCCGACGGGGCCGAGGCCGACGACGCCCTTCTCATCGAGCGGTCCCGGCGGGAGCCGGAGGCGTTCGCCGCGGTCTTCCACCGGCACGCGCCCGAGATCAAGCGCTACGTCACCCGGCGCCTGGGAGCCGACGCGGCCGAGGACGTCGTGGCGGACACCTTCCTGGCGGCGTTCCGGGGGAGGGAGGGCTACGACCCGTCGCAGCCCAGCGCCCGCCCGTGGTTGTACGGCATCGCGACCAACCTGATCAGGCGGCACAAGCGCGTCGAGGTGCGGCAGCTGCGCGTTCTCGAACGGACCGGCGTCGACCCGGTGACCGTCCCGTTCACCGAGCGCAGCGACGAGCGGCTGAGCGCCGGTGCCGTGCGGCGCAGGCTGGCGGCCGCCCTGGCGCGGCTGCCCGCGGGCCACCGGGACGTGCTGCTGCTGGTGACCTGGGGCGGCCTCACCTACACGGAGGCCGCCCAGGCGATGGACATCCCGGTGGGCACGGTCCGCTCGCGGGTCAACCGGGCCAGGAGCAAGGTGCGCGAGGAACTCGGCGGGGCCGACCCCACGTCCGTCAGCGAGGAGACCTTCCATGGATGAGATGACCCAGGTGAACCGGCTGCGCGCCGAGGTGCCCCGGCCGGGTCCGGCGGAGCTGCGCGCCGAGGAGCGGCGGCTGCTGTCGGAGATCGCCGCCTACGGCGCGGCGTCACCGGCACCGGCCACCCGCCGGGCACACCGCTCGGAGGGCTTCAGGAGGAACCTCCGGCTGAGCCTCAGGACGAGCATCGCGATGGGGGCGGGGGCCGCGATGGTCGTGGGACTCGGATACGTCGGCACCCGTTCGGCCCTCCAGCCGGAGAGGACCGTCCAGGTGACGCCCATGGCCATGTCGGCGGTCCTCCAGCGGGCCGCGGACACCGCGAGCCAGTGGGACGAGCTGCACCCGGAACCCGGGCAGTTCCTCGCCTACGAGTTGCAGGTCATGTTCCCGGCCAAACTGAAGGAGGGCGGGAAGGACGTTCGCTACCTCAAGCGCAGCCTGCTCAAGGTGTGGCTGCCGGTCGAGGGCTCCCCCCTGAACGGAGGGGTTATGGCGAGCGAGCACCTGGAGCCGAGGCCGTTCCCCGGGGAGCCGCTGCCCGCCGATGCCGAACGGAGGAAGGGAAGCGTCGGGGCCCCGTCGAAGCTCACCGGCTACGACATCCGTCTCGACCACCAGCGCACCGACTACGCCTTCCTGAGCCGGTTGCCCACCGATCCCGCGGGGATGCGCGAACACCTCTACCGGGATCTGGCGCAGGACCCCCTGGCCGACTACAAGGCGTGGGGAAGTGTCGGGTCGATGATCACGCAGGCGTACATGCCGTCCGCCCAGCGAGCCGCGCTGTTCCGGGCGGCCGGTACGATCCCCGGCGTCGAGACCGTCGCCGAGGCCGAGGACGCCGCCGGGCGCAGGGGGGTCGCGGTGGCCATGGTCAACAGGTTCGGCGGGGTGCGGCACGAGTACATCTTCGATCCTGCCACCTACCTGTACCTGGGCGAGCGCGTCGTCGTGGTGGACGCGGCCGCGGCGGGAGCGCCCGAGGGCACCCTGCTGACCTCGACGGCGCAGCTGAAGGTCGAGGTGGCCGACCGTACGCCCGAGGTGGCCGACCCCACGCCCGAGAACTCCGGCCCCGCGTCCTAGGGCTCCGGCCACGCGCCCGAGGCGCGGCACGGGTAGGCCGGTGACCGCGATGGAACCGGCACCCGCACCCGCGTCGCCGCCTCGCCCGCGAACACCACACCAGTAGCACAGACCGCCCAATCGTGACGTACAGGTCGGGTGGTATTAATCCACACTCCTCACAACGGGTCAAGGGGATGGCTAATTCGCCATTCTCTGTCACCATTGCCCCATGCACGCCTTCCGTTTTGTTCGCGCCGCGGTGTTCGCGGTCGTGTGCGTGACGGCGTCACTGGCCATGCACGTGCTGGCCGGAGGCAGCCCGGTGGGACCGGGTGTGCTGGTCTGGGCGGTGCTGCCGACCGCGGCGGGCGCGTTCGTGCTCGCCCGGCGGCGGCGTGGCTTCGGCATGCTGCTGGGCGCGAGCTTCGCCGCGCAGTACGGCATGCACCTGTGGTTCACCTCCGGCGCGGTACCGCCGTCGACCGGGCACGAGCACGGCGCCGGTGACCTGTCCACCGGCCTGTTCATGCTGCTGGTACACGCCCTGATGGCGGTGCTGTCGGCCCACTGGCTGGAGCGCGGGGAGTGCGGCCTGGCCACGCTCCTGCTGCTGCTCTTCGCCTCGGTCCTCACCCTGCTGCGGTGGCACGCGCCCGTCGTCCAGCGCGTCACCCTCCCCGCCGCGACCGCCGCCGACCGGGTGTCACCGGTCACCCGGCTGCTCGCCGCCGCCGTCTCGCGCCGCGGGCCGCCCGCGCCCTCGCACGCCATCTGACATCGGGCGGTCGCGCCCGGACGCCGCCGTGCCCTCGCGGGCCCGCGCCTCCGAGCGCCGTACCCTCCCCGGCCGCGGGTCGTCGCGCCGTCGCGCCCTTCCCGGCCGGTGAGCCCGAGCGCCGCCACAGTGCCGCCACAGCGTCGTCACAACGTCGCCGCAGCGGCGCCCGGCGGCATCCGCCGGCACCTGCCACGCCATGCCAACGGGCCGCGAGCCCGGTTCTCACCATGCCTTTCCACCGGTGAGAGCCGGAGCACCGCCTGCCCTTCGGTGACGCCGACCTGAACCTCACACCGCGGGGGCGCGTACCTGACGGTGCGCGCGTTCCCTGTGAACGGAGAACCTCCCATGACGTCTGACGTCGAGATCCAGCCCGAGGCCGGACCCTCCGGCCCCTCCCCGACCCCCGTGCCCGGAGTGCCCTCCACCTGGGCGACGCTGCGCTCGCTCCTGCTCCGCCTGCACTTCTACGCCGGAATCCTCGTCGCGCCCTTCCTGCTGGTGGCGGCGACGACCGGCCTGCTGTACGCCGCCTCCTTCCAGTTGGAGAACGTGGTCCACTCCCACGAGCTGACGACCTCCGTACCGGCCGGGCAGCAGAAGCTGCCCGTGGCGCGACAGGTCGCCGCCGCCACCGCCGCGCATCCCGGGGGAACGGTCGGGGCCGTATGGACCTACGACGAGCCCGGCGCGACGACCCGGGTACTGTTCAACGATCCCGGCCTCCCGGAGAGCATCCGCACGGCGGTCTTCGTCGACCCGTACACCGCCGAGATCCGCGGGACGCTGGAGAGCTACGGCAGCTCGGGCGCGCTGCCCGTGCGAACCTGGATCTCCCAGCTCCACCGCCACCTGCACCTGGGCGAGCCGGGACGCGTCTACAGCGAGATGGCCGCCAGCTGGCTGTGGCTGGTCGCGCTCGGCGGCCTGGTGCTGTGGCTGACCCGCCGTCGCCGTGCCGGTCGGCGGCTGCGCCGCGTCCTCGCCCCCGAGCGCGGCGCCCGCGGCCTGCGCAAGACCCTCTCCTGGCACGGCTCGGTCGGCCTGTGGGCGCTGGTCGGCCTGCTCGCCCTGTCGGTCACCGGCCTGACCTGGTCGAAGTACGCGGGAGTCAACGTCGACGTGCTCCAGACCTCGATCGGCTGGTCCACCCCGTCGATGCCCGTCTCCGGCGGTCACGGTGACCACGCGGCCGGAGGGTCCGGGGCGGGCGCCACCCCGGCCGTCGACGCGGACCAGGTCGTCCGGGCCGCGGCGGGCAAGGGCCTGTCCGGACCCCTGGAGATCGTCTGGCCGGCCGAGCACGGCGACCCGTACGTCGTCAAGGAGGTGGACCGCCTCTGGCCGCAGCGCAACGACCAGGTGGCGGTGGACGCCGCCAGCGGCCAGGCGGTCGCCGAGCTGCGCTTCGATGACTTCCCCATCGGGGCCAAGCTGACCCGGTGGGGCATTGACGGGCACATGGGAGTGCTGTTCGGCCTGGTCAACCAGATCCTGCTGGCCGTGCTCGCCCTGGCGCTGATCTCGGTCATCGTGTGGGGCTACCGCATGTGGTGGCTGCGCCGTCCGACCCGAGGGTTCGGTACCCCCTACGAGCGCGGCGGCCTGCGGCGGCTGCCCCTGGCCGTGGTCCTGCCCCTGGCGGCCGTGGTGATCGCGGTGGGCGTGTTCCTGCCGCTGCTGGGCATCTCGCTGCTCGCCTTCCTCGTGGTCGACGTCGTCCTGGCCAGGGTCGCGGCCTCGCGCGCGAGGAAGCGGGAGGACAGCGAGCCGGCAGCCGGGGTCACCGGCTGAGACGCACGGAAGACCTTCCAGGACCCGGACCGGCCGGGACCGGGTGACACCGGCCGGGACCGGCCAAGACGGCGGGGGTGCGGCGTGGGGCGCACGCCGCATCCCCGCCCCCCTGTCAGTCCTTGTCAGTCCTCGTCAGTCGGGGTGGTGCTGGTGCTGCAGGTAGGCGGCGGTCTCGGGGTTCGCCGGGAAGTACGCCTCGATGGCCAGCTCGGCGACGGTGATGTCCAGCGGGGTGCCGAAGGTGGCCATGGTGCTGAAGAAGGCCAGCTCCCGGTAGCCGCGGCGGAGCCGGAGGGGGATCACGATGTCACCGGGTCCCGGCCGGTCTATCTCCGGCTCCGGCTGGTCGCAGGGGTAGTCGTCGAGCTCCTGCCAGAGCGCCGCCAGGTCGGGATCGGCGGTGAGGCTCATCTGGCGGCGGAGCCGGTGCAGCAGGTGGGCCCGCCACTCGCCCAGGTTGATGATCCGCTGTGCCATGCCCTTGGGGTGCAGGCTCAGCCGCAGCACGTTGACCGGGGGGACGAGCAGCTCCGGTGCGACCCCGCGCAGCAGGACCCCGGTCGCGGCGTTGCGGTCGACGAGGTTCCAGCGCTGGTCGACGACGACCGCCGGGTACGGCTCGTGCCCGCTCAGCACCTGCCCCAGCGCCTCCCGTACGGACGCCATGTGCGGTGAGCTGAGCGGCGTCTCCGCGTAGAGCGGTGCGAACCCGCCCGACAGCAGCAGGTGGTTGCGCTCGCGCAGCGGGAGCTCCAGCTCCTCGGCGAGGTGGAGGATCATGTCCCTGCTCGGTTTGGACCGGCCCGTCTCCACGAAGCTCAGGTGCCGGGTGGAGATGTCGGCCTGGATCGCGAGGTCCATCTGGCTCATCCGCCGTCGTTCCCGCCACTGGCGCAGAAGCTCGCCTACCGGCCGGGACGCGCTGGTGGTGGTCACGTACGCCACGATAACGGGGGGTGGTCGGCGAAACCATTACCACGTACGTAACGCGTGTCATGATGTCGGAGCCGAAGCCGGGGTCTCACATCTCCCCGGCGAATCCGAATCGACGGCGACACGGTCGTGGTTCGAGTGAGCACCATCCGGCATCGGCCGGACGCCCGCCGATCGCGGTGAGGGTGATGCCGGTCAGCGGTGGCGGACCTTGGTGGCGAGACGGTTGAGGATGCGGTCCCACTCGGTGCCGAAGGGGTTGTCCTGGACGAGGTAGGTCCAGGTGGCGGTGGGGCGCTTGAGGCCCGCGCCCTCAAGGTCGAGGCCCTCGTCGGTGACGGAGGCGGTCTCGAAGGTCTCGACCGAGCGTGACTCGATCTCGGCCAGCAGGCGCTGGTAGGCCGGGACGGCGTCCTTGTGGAACTCGTCGATCGGGTTGAGCCTGCCGAGGACCCGCAGGTGGATGCCCTCCCGCAGCTCCGCGAGGTACGCCAGGTGGTCGGCCCAGCCACGGTCGAGATGGAACAGCACGATCTGGCGGGCGGCCTCGTGCAGCACGTCCTCGCCGACGCTCTCCTGAAGCTCCGCCCACCGCTCGGGGGCCGCCTTGGCCAGGGCGTCGCCCGCCACCCGGTCGCGCAGGACCCGGTCGCGGCGCTCCAGCAGCTGGCCGCGCTGGCGCTCCAGCAGGCGGGTGTAGCGCCAGGTGTTGCGGTGGATCTCCATGTTGACGCCCTCGGCGACCCGCTGGGCGTGGCCCACGAGGGAGTGCTCCGGCACGCCCTTGGCGTACTCGTCGGCGACGTAGTGGGCGATCAGCTCGTCCTCGCCGCTGACGAGGAAGATCGAGCCGCCGGGGTCGCCCTGGCGGCCCGCGCGCCCGCGGAGCTGGTCGTCCAGGCGACTGCTGGTGTGCCGTCCCGAGCCGATGACGTACAGGCCGCCGAGCTCGTCGACGCCCTCGCCGAGGCGGATGTCGGTGCCGCGCCCGGCCATCTGGGTGGAGACCGTGAGCGCGCCGCGCTCCCCGGCCCGGGAGATGATGGCCGCCTCCTCGGCGTCGTTCTTGGCGTTGAGGACCACGCACTCCAGCCCGCGCCCGGCCAGGGTGAGCGCGAGGCGCTCGGACTCGGCCACGTCCAGGGTGCCGATCAGGATCGGCCGGCCGGTGGCGTGCACCTCGACGATCTCCTCGACCAGCGCGAGATCCTTCTCCATGCGGTACTCGAAGAGGCGGTCGGGCTCGTCGATCCGCACGTTCGGCCGGTTGGGCTGGACCACGGCGACCTTGAGGTCGTAGAACTCCCGCAGCTGGTCGCCGACCGCCACCGCGGTGCCGGTCATGCCGCACTTCTCCGGATAGCGGGTGATCAGCGCCTGGACGGTGATCGAGTCGAGGATCTCACCGGTCTCCGACGGCGGGAGCGCCTCCTTGGCCTCCACCGCCGCCTGCAGCCCGTCGGGCCAGCGCTGCAGCAGCGCCACCCGGCCCCGCGACGGGTTGATCAGGTGCACCTTGCCGTCGCGGACGATGTAGTCGACGTCCTTGGTCAGCAGGGCGTGCGCGTGCAGCGCGAGGTTGACGTCCGTCAGGGTGGCCGGGGTGTCGTAGAGGTCGAGGCCGAGCGCCTGCTCGACGGTGTCGATGCCCTTGCCCGTCAGGTGGACGTTGCGCGCCTGGTCGTCGAGCTCGTAGTGGTAGCCCTTGACCAGCTGCCTGACCAGCGCCGCCATCTCCGGCACCGAGTCGCCGGGGTCGGCGGCACCGGCCAGCACCAGCGGCACCCGGGCCTCGTCGACCAGCACGGAGTCGGCCTCGTCGACCAGCGCCACGGCCGGTGCGGGCACGATGAGGTCGTCCACGCGGGTGCTCAGCCGGTCGCGCAGCACGTCGAAGCCGATCTCGCTGACCGAGCCGTACGTCACGTCCGCCGCGTAGGCCGCCCGGCGCTCGTCGGGTGTGGAGTTCTGTCCGATCCAGCCGCTGGAGACGCCGAGCGTCTCGTAGAGCGGGCCCATCCACTCGGCGTCACGCTGGGCCAGGTAGTCGTTGACCGAGATGACGTGGACGCGCTTGCCCTGCAGGGCGTATCCGGCGGCGGCCATCGCCCCGGACAGGGTCTTGCCCTCGCCGGTGGCCATCTCCGCGACGTTTCCCGACAGCATCGCCAGCATGCCGACCAGCTGCACGTCGTACGGCCGCAGGTCGAGCGTGCGGCGCGCGGCCTCCCGCATGATCGCGCAGAACTCCGGAAGGTCGTCGGCCGACGGCGTGGGCAGCTCGTCGAGCGCGCGGATCCGCTCCTCGCGGGCCCCGGCCTCCGCGACGACCCGCTCGAACTTCGAGAGGTCGATGGAGCCGGGGCGTTCGAGGAGCCGCCTGAAGAGCTGGGTAATCGAGGCCACGTTCCCTCCAACGCCCGTCTCCGGGCTCGCGTTCCGTCTCTCCGCACATTGTGGTGCAAAGATCGGCCGTTCAGGATCCAGGTGCGTCCATCAGATTTTCGGGGCACCGGGGACTCGTCGTGTCATAGCACGATAAGTCGGACGTGATTTTAGCCAACAAGTCGTGGACATCCACGGTGATCGGAACAAAGGTTGGGACATGGCCTTCTCCGGTCACCGGTACTCCGGTCACCGGTACGAGATCCACCTCGACCGCCTGGCCGGGAGCCCGCCCCCCGTACTCGACGTCCATCGCCGACCTGGGCCGCGTTGAGAGGGCTCCGAGCCACGGCCACGGTTCCGGCACCGCGAGCCCTCCGCCGGGACGGCCGCGCGACCCGCGAGGGTTCCGTACGGCTCACGCGTGTGGGTGGCCCGGCGAGGGTCTCGTACGGATCCTCGTACGGGACCCTCGCGCGGCTCACGCCGGAGCGGTCGCCTGTTCCCTCTCCTTCAGGGCGAGCAGGGCGACCGCGCCGAGCAGCAGGACGCTCCCGCACACCGTCGCCGGGGTGAGCCGCTCGCCGAGCAGCGCGACTCCCAGGAACGCCGCGCCGACCGGCTCCACGAGGGAGATCACGGCGGCCGTCGTGGCGCGTACCGAGGCGAGACCGGTGAAGAAGAGCCCGTAGGCGAGGGCCGTCGGGACCGTACCCAGGTAGACGACGACCGCCCAGGAGGCGAGCGGGTCACCGGAGGGCAGCAGGCCCTGGGCCAGCGCGACGGGGAGCAGGCAGAGCCCGCCGACGACGAAGCCGCCCATCGCGGTGGTGTACGGCTCGTCGGCGGAGGCCCGGTTGAGCAGGGTCACGCCCGCGTACCCGGCCGCCGACAGCAGCGCCCACCCGATGCCGTACGCGGAGAAGGTCGCCGATCCGTCGTCGAGCGTCAGCACGGCCAGGCCGGTCAGGGCGATCGCGACCGCGCCCAGCCCCGCCGCGCTCAGGCGCTCGCCCAGCAGCAGCCGCCCACCCGTGGCCACGAGGACGGGGGTGGCGCCTATCGTGACCACGGTCGCCACGGCCAGGCCCGATTCGGCGATCGCCGCGAAGTAGGCCGTCTGGTAGACGGCCATCGCCACGCCGGTGACCAGGACCCGCCCGAGCACCGAGCCCCGCCGGGCGAGGCGGGCTTGCCGGAGGGCGGCGAACGGTCCGGGGTGCGGGGTCTCTTCGAGGGATGTGTCCTCTTCGGCGGGACGGTTTCGCCGGACGGGGGTGAGGGGTCCGGTGTGCCGGGGCCCTTCAGCGGGACGGTTCCCTCGGGTGGAGGTGAGTGGTCCGGCGTGCTCGGGACCTTGGGCGGGGCGGTTTCGCCGGTTGGCCGCGAATGGTGTGGTGTGCCGGGTTCTTCCCAGGCCGAACAGGGAGGCGGCCAGCAGGAGCACGACCGCTCCGGCGGCGAACCGCCAGAAGGAGACGGCGACGGGGCCGAGCCCGCCCGCCTGGTGGAGCAGCGCGCCGGCCGCGCCGCCGGTGCCCCAGGCGGTCGCCGCGATGGACACGTACAGCAGGCCCCGCCGTACGGAGACGTGCGTCATGGAGATCTCTCCAGATGAGGTGGTTGTCGTCAGGTCGCACGTACGCGGACGGCAAGCACCCACCGGACCGCTCGGGTCCGGTCGTCAGGAGAGAGGGCCGCCCGCTAGTGGGCGGGGGGCGGGGAAACGATCAGAAACACGAGCTCACCCTAGCCAGGCGCTCCTCACGACGGCCACCACTTATCCCGGTCGCGCGGCCCGTTCCGGTGCTTGTACGGAGCCTGCTTCCACTGCCTGTGCCGGGACCGTGTCAAGAACCGGCCCGGAGCCTGTTCCAGTAACTCGTGCCGGGAAGCGTGTCGGCCACCTGTTCGGGCTTGTGCTCCGGCGCCTGTGCCGGGAAGCGTGCCGGGAAGCGCATTGGGAACCGGGGCACCCGTTCCAGTGCCGAGGATGTCCCGGCACCGTTCGGGGAACGGCCCCGGCAAACGTGACAGTGGCTGACAGGTATGGGCGAGACGATCGTTCCATGACCACGACAGCACAACTTCTCGCGGTGAACATCGATTGCGCCGAGCCCAGGCGGCTGGCCGAGTTCTACGCGGCCGTCCTCGGCTACGAGGTCCAGTACGCGGAGGACACCTATGCCGGTATCGGCGACGGCACGATGAGCATCTACTTCCAGCAGAACCTCGACCGCAAGCCGTCCACGTGGCCGGGTCCCGACAAGCAGTTCCACCTGGACGTCCGCGTCCCCGACCTGGAGGGGGCCATCCGGGACTACCTGGAGCTCGGAGCCACCCGGCCCGACTTCCAGCCCGGCGAGGGAAAGTGGGTCGTACTCGCCGACCCCGAGGGACACCTGTTCTGCGTCTGCCCGCCCAGCGGCCAGTGACCACCGGCCACTGACCGAGCGAACCCCCTCGGACCGGACGAACGCCGGGGGCCCGGTCCGGGCTCGACCGCTGACCACGCGGCCCCCGGACCGGGTCACCGCCCGAACCCCCGAAGCCCCAGGGCCCGGGGTCTCGGGGGCTGGATGCCGCGCCGGACGATTGGACGATCCGGGAGTGATGCGCTGAAGTTGCCTTCCGGGTTCTCCTCTCCCTCCAGGGACGGGGACGGCCCGTTCTTCCCCGCCTGAGGCTCGCCCGTAGGCGAAGGCCCCACCCCCAAGGAGGACTGATGAGGCGGCACCCCGGGCGCGGGACGATCGGCGTGGGCTCACTCGTCGCGGCGGGGGCGGTGGCGACGGCCGCGCTGGTGGCGAGTCGCGCCGGGGCGCCGGACGTGGCCGCCTACGTACCCCTGCCCGGCCTGCTCGCCCTGGTGGCCGCGGCGCTCGCGGGGGTGGGTGCCGGGCTGATCCTGGCGCGTCCCCGGCGGGACGACCGCGCGGCACTGCGCGTCCTGTCCTGGTGGTGGGTCCTCGGCGGCGTCGTACTCATCGTCGTGTCCATGTGGAGCGCCACGGCCGTCCTGCTGTCCCTCGCGGACACGGCACCGGACGCGGCCAAGCGTGTCGAGATGCGCCTGGACGCGGTGAAGACCGGCCTGACCGTGGGCGCCGGGGCCGTGGGACTGGTGGCGCTCCTCCTGGGGGTGCGCCGCCAGTGGCTCGGGGAGCGTACGCAGGCATACCAGGAGTACGACGCCGACGAGCGGCGCGTGACCGAGCTCTACACCAAGGCGGCCGACCAGCTCGGGCACGACAAGGCCGCCGTACGCCTGGCCGGTCTGCACGCCTTGGAACGCGTCGCGCAGGACAATCCCGAACACCGTCAGACGATCGTCGACGTGATCTGCGCCTATCTCCGCATGCCTCCTGTCCCCGCCGCGCCGGGGGATGGGGAGTCCATGAGCCAGGAGAAGGCCGTCGACCCGCAGGAACTCCAGGTGCGCGCCACGGCCCAGGGGATCCTCAGGAACCATCTGCGCTGGAGCCGGTCCGAGCCGGTCCGGCCCGTCACGTTCTGGCCGGACATCGACCTCGACCTCACGGGGGCGTGGCTCATGAAGCCGGCGTTCGTCGACTGCCGGATGCGGGAGGCCCGGTTCGGCGGAGTCAGGTTCGAGGGGTTCGCCCGTTTCGACAGGGCCACCTTCGAGGACGTGGCGGTGTTCGGGGGAACCGTCTTCACCGGCAGGGCGGCCTGGGGCGAGGCCAACTACAAGGTGGGCTTCGAAGGGGCCGTGTTCAGGGGCGACGTCATGTTCAGGGAGGCCGTGTTCGGCCTCCGGGCGGATTTCAGGGAGGTCACGTTCGAGCGGGCGGCACTCTTCAGCCGGGCCGTCTTCAGGGACCGGGCCCTTTTCCGCACGACCACCTTCGCGGGGGACGCGATCTTCGGCGACGCCGTGTTCGAGAACGAGGCCGTCTTCCGCCAGGCCGCCTTCGAGGGAGGGGCCTCCTTCTCCGAGGCCCGCTTCACGACCGTGCCCGCCTTCTGGGAGGCGACGGTACGGGAGGCTCCCGGCGTCCGGCGATCCTGGCCCACCGGCTGGCGCGAGGCCACCCACGACGACGGCTCCGGTTCCGCGCGTCTTGTCCGTGATGATGGTTCCGGTACTGCGCGTCCCATTCGTGATGACGGTTCCGGTATCGCACGTCTTGTTCGTGATGATAGTTCCGCGCGCCTTGTTCGCGACGATGGCTCCGGTGCCGCGCGTCCCGTTCGGGAGGGCTCCCGGTCCGGTGAACCTGTCGGCCCCCGGACCGGCGACGGCGGTCCGGGGGCCGACGAGGCCCAGGCCGATGACCAGGACGCCGGACATGCCCGGGGTGCCGGTTCGTGAGAGTTTTCCCGCCCGGTAGGGCGCCAAGCTCTCACCGGCACCGGCCGGGTGGTGTCTCGCCGCACGTCATACGGCCGAGGAGGGTCCCTACCCGTTCGTCGCGCGCCCTAAGCTTGCGGGATGACCCGTGAATCGCTTCTTTCCGGATGCCCCGTCCGCTATGTGGGGTGGCGATGACCTGGGTCGGGATATCCATCGCCCTGGTCGGCGCGTTGGGTTACGCCCTGGGGGCCGCGCTCCAGCAGTTCGAGGCGGTCTCCGAGGGCGCCTCGCTGAAGCTGATGAAGCGGCCCCGCTGGTGGCTCGGCGGCGTCATCGGTTTCACCGGGGCGTCCCTGCACGCCGTCGCCCTCAGCTTCGCGCCGCTGATCGCGGTGCAGCCGATCAGCGTGGCGACGCTGGTGTTCGCGGTACCGCTGGCGGCGATGCTGCACGGCAGGCGCCCGCACAGGGCGGAGATCTTCGGTTCGGTCGCGGTGGCCGTCGGGCTGCTCGGACTGTTGCTGCTGGTCCCCGCGCATCCCGTGAGACCTCACATGACGAACCAGGAGGCGCTGGGCTTCCTCGGCTGTGTCGGGCTGGTCGTGCTGGTGACCCATCTGCTGGGACGGAAGATGACCGGTTCGGCCCACGCGCTGGTGCTGTCGGTCGGCGCGGGGGCCGTGACGGCCAGTGTCTCCACCTTCGTCCGGGTGGTGGGCGGCAACTTCGACGGTGACCTGAGCGCGCTGCTCAACTGGTTCACGGTCGCCATTCCCGTGCTGCTCGTCTGCGCGGTCGTGCTGCTGCAGAAGACCTACGAGGTGGGTTACTTCGGCATCTC
The DNA here is from genome assembly GCF_039537505.1 of Streptosporangium oxazolinicum. Classification (NCBI taxonomy): domain Bacteria; kingdom Bacillati; phylum Actinomycetota; class Actinomycetes; order Streptosporangiales; family Streptosporangiaceae; genus Streptosporangium; species Streptosporangium oxazolinicum. The sequence goes on along the minus strand of NZ_BAABAQ010000003.1, from coordinate 279,589 downwards.
CTACGCCGCCGTCCAGATCGTCGACCCGATCACCTCCATCCTCGCGGGGGCTCTCCTGCTCGACGAGGCGGTGCCCAGCGGATGGCTGAACGTGATCCCCGCCCTCTTCGCCGCCGCGTTGCTCGTCTGGGGGACGATCACTCTGGGACGTCTCTCTCCCGACCAGGGGGTTCCCGCCCCGATGCGCGAGAAGGTGAACGTCGCGCCGTAGGCGTATCCGCACCGGTCAGGCGGAAGGGGGTGTCCAGCTGAGTACCTCGTCCATCGGGCCGTGCACGCGCGAGGGGGCGAGCCGCCAGCTGAGCGTCACCATCGCGTCGCGCAGCCGCACGGCCAGCGGGTCGCGCAGCCGGGTGATACGGCAGATCGTGGCGGACCGGGCCACGATCCTGGACGTACGCTCCAGCCGGGCGGCGGTGTAACCGGCCAGACCGCCACTCCCGCCGCTCCCACCGCTCCCGCCCGGTGGCACCGCGCCTTCGCCGTACGCTCCGGTGCCGCCGGTGAACCTTTCGCCGTCGCCGACCACGTGGGCCAGCACCACCGCGTCCTCGATCGCCTGGCAGGCGCCCTGCCCCATGTTGGGGGTCATGGCGTGCGCGGCGTCGCCCAGCATGGCGACCCTGCCCCGGTGCATGGCGGGCAGCGGGGTGGCGAGGTGGTGGACGTCGTTCCTCAGAACCTTCTCCGGTGAGGCCGCCGCGAGCAGCTCCGGGATCGGGGAGTGCCAGTCCCCGAACAGTCGTCGCAGCTCGGCCAGCTGGTCCCCACCACCGCCGCCCGCCGGGACGGTGTCGGTGGCGTAGCAGTAGAACGTGCCCCCGGCGAGGGGCATGACGCCGAAGACCCTGCCGCGCCCCCAGCTCTCGTACGCCTGGCCCGGGACGCCCTCGGCGGGGATGAGCATCCGCCAGCTGGTGACGCCCGCGTAGCGGGGGCCGGGGTGCCCGGGGAACAGCGCCGACCTGATGGGGGAGTGGATGCCGTCGGCCGCCACCACCAGGTCCGCCTCCACCGGCCCGTCGGGGAGGGTCACCAGGCCGTTCTCCGCGTCGACCTCCGAGACCTCGGTGTTCAGCCGGACCGTGCCGGGTGCGAGGCGGGCGGAGAGCACGTCGACCAGGTCGGGGCGGCGCAGCAGCACCACGGAGTCGCCGCCGTTGCGTGCCGAGGCGGCCTCCACGCTGGTCCTCACCAGCCACCTGCCGTCGGAGCGCCTCATGCCGCCCGAGCCCTGGATGGCCGACAGCTCGCGGATCTCGTCACCGGCTCCGAGCGTGTCGAGCGCCCTGAGCGCGTTGGCGGCGACGGCGAGTCCCGAGCCGACCGGTTCCAGGGACGCCGCCCTCTCGAACACCGTCACCTCCCAGCCCCGTCGCTGCAACGCCACCGCCGCCGTCAGCCCGCCGATGCCCGCCCCGATGACCGCCGCACGTGCCATGACCTTCTCCTCTACCGCGAATGCAGTGGACATTACTACGCCTGTAGTTGAACTACAAATGTAGTATCAGGGGGTGAAGTCCCAACGCGCGGAGCTCGTCGCCGATACCGCCATCGCCCTGCTGGCGGATCGGGGAATGCGCGGCCTGACCCATCGGGCCGTGGACGAGGCGGCGGGACTGCCGCCGGGGTCGACCTCCAATCTGGCCCGCACCCGCTCCGCGCTCCTGGAGCTGACCCTCGCCCGGCTCACCCAGCTGGAAATCGCCGCGTTCACGCCGCTCCGCGACTCTCAGGGGCCGGACGTGATCGAAGCGCTCGCCGAGATGACGGCCCAGGCGCTCTGGACGCAGCTGACCGTCGGCCGACGCTGGACGGTCGCCCGCTACGAGCTGGCCCTTGAGGCCACCCGCCGCCCCGAGCTGCGCAAGATCTACGACAGGACCGGTGAGCGCTTCCGTGACCCCGTGGTCGCGATCCTCTCCGCCGTGGGGTCGTCCGACCCGGTACGGCACGGACGCCAGATCATCGCCTTCAGCGAGGGGGTGATGTTCGACGCCATCGTCGGCGCCGGAGCGGAACCGACCCTGGACGACCTCCGCCTGGGGGTCAGGGAACTCCTGCGCGGCATGCTCGGCCACGAGGCCCTATAGACCCCTGTAGGTCGTGCGTTGCGGGGTTCGCTGGCCCGGGGGACGGAGGATTCAGCGGGTTCGGCGGGGGTGACGGTTCGGGCAACGTGACGGCCCAGCGAGGGAGACGGCTCAGCGGGGGAGACAAGCCCAGCGGGGGAGGCGGCTCAGCGGGGGAGATGGCTCAGCGCGACAGGCCGGTGAGGCGGGCGCGGTGGGCGGGCCACTCGTCGTCGAGGATGCTGAAATAGGCGGTGTCGCGCCAGGTGCCGTCGGCACGGCGGCGCTGGCGGCGCAGGGTGCCCTCGGGAACGCCGCCGATGCGCATGATCGCGTTCTGTGAGCGGACGTTCAGGTTGTCGGTCTTGAGCTGGACCCGGTTCACGCCCAGCTTGTCGAAAGCGTGGTCGATCAGCAGGACCTTGCACTCGGTGTTCACCGCGGAGCGCCACACGGACCTGCCGTACCAGGTCCAGCCGATCTCGATGCTGTCGGCGTACCCCGGGGTGTCGATGTAGGTGGTCCAGCCGACCGCGCGGCCGGTCTCCCTCAGGATCACAGCGACCGGCACGTGGTCCGGCGTCCCGATCAGCCGTACCGCGATCTCCGCCAGCTCGGCCTCGGTGCGCGGGGTCGGGGCGGGCATCCAGCGCCACACCTCGTCGTCGCCGCCACCGGCCAGGAACAGGTCGGGGACGTGGCCGCCGGTCAGCGGCTCCAGCCGTACGGTCTCGCCTTCGAGGGTGACGGGAGCGGGCATCTTCGCGGTCATGGGGACGACTCTAGAACCCGGGGTGGACCTGTTCGGAGGTCCACTCAGGGAGTGTTTCCGGGAACCACTCGGCGTTCGAACTGTCCGAGCCTGCGTCCCGCCGCGGAATCCTCGATCAGCCGCGTGAGACGCTTCTCCCTCGTCTCGGGCCGCTTCGCGGTGGTCACCCAGTGCAGCGCGGTCCTGCGGTAGCCGGGCGGCTGGCCCTGAAACCACTCCCACGCCGTCGTCTCCGCCCGGAAGCGGCGCTCCTGCTCCTCCTCCAGCGCGGACTCCACGGCCTGCTCGTGGGAGTAGATCACCGAGTTGTCCTCGGTCCGCTGCTCGAAGGCGAGCAGGCCCGCCGGGCGCATGAGGCCGCGCTCGGTCAGCTCGGCGACCTTGGCGATGTTGACCGCGCTCCACGTGCTGCGCGCCTTGCGCGGTGTGAAGCGGATGCTGTAGCTCCCGGCGTCGACGCTCCTGCGGACGCCGTCGATCCAGCCGAAGCACAGGGCCTGCTCGACGGACTCGGGCCAGGTCATGCTGGGACGGCTGGTGCCCTTCTTGAAGAACCCCACCAGCAGCTCCGCCTCGGTCTCGTGACGCGCCTCCAGCCAGGCGCGGAACTCCTCGGGGGTGGCGAAGAAGACGGGTTCCATGGCGTTCAGCATAGGGGGCGTGTCGACACTCATACCGTCCGGTCGGTACCCTCACGGGAGACCGTGAGGAGGACCCATGGATTTCGCGTTCGACACCGAGACCGAGGAACTGCGGGGACGGCTGCTCGGCTTCATGGACGAGTGTGTGTACCCGGCGGAGGAGGCCTTCGAGGCCCAGGCCGCCGAGAGCGGGTGGGCCACCCCTCCGCTGATGGAGGATCTCAAGCAGGAGGCGCGCAGGCGAGGTCTGTGGAACCTGTTCCTGCCCGGTGAGCACGGCGCGGGCCTGACCAACCTGCGGTACGCGCCGCTGGCCGAGATCATGGGCCGCTCGCCGAGGATCGCCCCGACCGCGACCAACTGCGCCGCCCCCGACACCGGCAACATGGAGGTCCTCTCCATGTTCGGCAGCGAGTGGCAGCGCAAGGAGTGGCTGGAGCCGCTGCTGCGCGGCGAGATCCGGTCGGCGTTCGCGATGACCGAGCCCGACACCGCGTCCTCCGACGCCACGAACATCGAGCTGTCGATCGTCAGGGACGGCTCCGAGTACGTCGTCAACGGCCGCAAGTGGTTCGCCTCCGGCGCGATGAACCCCAACTGCAGGATCTTCGTCGTGATGGGCAAGACCGACCCCGAGGCGTCCTCGCACCGGCAGCAGTCGATGATCCTGATGCCGCGCGACACACCCGGCATGCACGTCAAGCGTGGGATGCACGTCTTCGGCTACTCCGACTCCGACCACGGCGGGCACGCCGAGATCGTGTTCGAGGACGCCAGGGTGCCGGTCGACAACCTGATCGGCGAGGAGGGCGGCGGCTTCGCGATCGCCCAGGCCCGCCTCGGGCCCGGCCGCATCCATCACTGCATGCGGCTGATCGGGATGGCGGAGCGGGCCGTCGAGATGATGTGCGTCCGGACTCTGTCGCGGAACGCGTTCGGCAAGCCGATCGCCCAGCAGGGTGTGGTCCAGGACTGGATCGCCGAGTCGCGGGTGAAGATCGAGCAGCTCCGCCTGCTCGTGCTGAAGACCGCCTGGTTGATGGACACCGTAGGCAACCGGGGCGCCCACGCCGAGATCCAGGCCATCAAGATCGCCACACCGCGTGACGTGGAGTGGATCCTGGACAAGGCCATCCAGTCCCACGGTGCCGGAGGCGTCAGCCAGGACTTCCCGCTGGCCGGTCTCTGGGCGGGAGCGCGCTCGCTGAGGCTGGCCGACGGGCCCGACGAGGTCCACAAGCGATCCCTGGCCTACCGGGAGCTCAAAAAGCACATGTAAGTCCCCTCGGGGCGCGCGAACCGACGAGGGTTGATGGAGATCGACGGAAGGGAGCGTTCGTGGCGCTGGACGAGAAGGCGGTCAGGGAGCGCGCCGCCGCGTTCCTGGCCGGGTACGACCCCGCCGGGGACCGGCTGGAGTTCCTGCGGGCCAGGTTCGACGCCGGGCTGGCCTGGGTGCACTTTCCCGAGGGGCTCGGCGGGCTCGGGGCCGCGCGCGAGCTGCAGAACGTGGTGGAGCGCGAGCTGGAGGGGACGCCGCAGCTCGACCTCGGGACGCAGACGATCGGGCTGGGGATGGCGGCGCCCACCATCTTGACGTTCGGCACCGACGAGCAGCGGAAGCGGTTCCTGCGCCCGCTGTGGACGGGCGAGGAGATCTGGTGTCAGCTCTTCAGCGAGCCCGGTGCCGGGTCCGACCTGGCCACGCTCGGCACCCGCGCGGTGCGTGACGGCGACGAGTGGGTGGTGGACGGGCAGAAGGTGTGGACCTCCGGCGCCCACCACTCCCGGTGGGCGATCCTGGTCGCCAGGACCGACCCGGACGTGCCCAAGCACCGGGGGCTCACGTACTTCGTGTGCGACATGCACGCGCCCGGGGTCGAGGTCAGGCCGCTGCGGCAGATCACCGGCGAGGCGGAGTTCAACGAGGTCTTCCTCACCGGCGTACGGCTCGGTGACGACCTGCGGCTGGGAGAGGTCGGCGACGGCTGGCGGGTCGCGCAGACCACGCTCATGAACGAGCGGGTCGCCATCGGCGGCGCGCCGGTCCGGCGGGGCGGCGGTGTGGCCGGTCTGGTCACCGAGACCTGGCGCTCCCGGCCCGAGCTGCGCACCCACGACCTGCACCAGCGGCTGCTGCGCCTGTGGGTGGAGGCGGAGGTGACCCGCCTGGCCGGTACGCGCCTGCGCGAGCAGCTCTCCGCCGGGCAGCCCGGACCCGAGGGCTCCGGCATGAAGCTCGCCTTCGCCGACCTGAACCAGGCCCTGTCGGGGCTGGACGTGGAACTGCGCGGTGAGGACGGCCTGGTCTACGACGACTGGACCTTCCGCCGCTCCGACACCGTCGACTTCTTCGGCCGGGGACCCGGGTACCGCTACCTCCGCGCGAAGGGCAATTCCATCGAGGGCGGCACCTCGGAGATCCTGCGCAACATCATCGCCGAACGCGTGCTCGGCCTCCCCTCGGAACCCCGCGTCGACAAGGACGTGCCCTGGAAGGACCTCCCACGATGACAGGAGTGAGCCCGACGCAGTGAGTGGAGTGGGTCGTGAGGGACGAGCGGGCCGCGTAGTGAACGAGGAGTGGTGAGCGACCGGTGGCGGAGGGCGAGCCCGACGCGGTGAGTGGAGTGGGTCGTGAGGGACGAGCGGGCCGCGTAGTGAACGAGGAGTGGTGAGCGACCGGTGGCGGAGGGCGAGCCCGACGCGGTGAGTGGAGTGGGTCGTGAGGGACGAGCGGGCCGCGTAG